>DTRK01000223.1 GCA_012965955.1 Flavobacteriales bacterium | reverse complement strand
GGTTGGTCGTGTACAAACACACGTTGTAAGTGCCGGCTGCAGCATACGTATGAGTTGGACTAATGCTTGTTGAAGTATTTCCATCGGCGAAATCCCATAACCAGCCAGTAACATCGGCAGAAGCATCCGCAAACATCACTTCAAGCCCAGAATTTGCACTTGTAAATCCAGCAACACATGGAGGGCATCCGGCAGCTGACACGGTAACAGAAGTACAGGTGGTATCTGAGCTGCAAGCATTGGTTGTAATCAGGCAAACATTATAGGTGCCATCAGCCGCATAGGTATGCACAGGATTCTGATCTGTCGAAGTACTGGCATCGCCAAAGTCCCATGACCATGATACCGCATCACTGGAAGCATCAGTAAACACAGCATCGAGTCCTACACTGTTGGAAGTAAACCCAGCTACCGTTGGTGTACATGGCAGATAGTTAATTGTTGCAGAACCTACACCTGCACAGCCATTGACATCAATTGCAGCAACATTGTACGTTCCAGCGCATAATCCCGCCGCAGTTGGAGTAGTTACTCCACCCGCATTGTTATCCCACTGATAAGTGACGCCGCCTGAAACCGTTCCAGTCCCATTGCAAGAAGGGGAGCCCTGGGAATCATCGGTTGAGGTAATCACCGGTACAGGTGGTGCCGTAGTGCTTACCACTATTGAGTACTGGTCAACCTTGTCCATATTAACAGGTGGGTTTCCAAAAGTAACCAACTCATTCACGTAAGCGTCAACCTCAACCACAACATTATAAGTTCCTGCATCACCAGTACCAGGAGTCCCAATCAGCAAGATACACCCAGTTGATCCACCTGGCCATGAGCATGATGGCGGGTTACAAACATATGCGAATCCAGGAGGAAGTCCATTTACAGCAATACCATCTCCTGTATTGTCCTGCACAACGATAGAGTCGATAGTTGCATTGATTGTTCCAAGTGGCGGCCCTAGATCATACAATGAATCCGTTGGAGTGATTACAGTTATAGTCGTTTGATACAAGACTGTTGTTTGCGCGCAGGGCAGTCCAACAAGAGTGTCTGGATAAATACCAACTGCCGTATATTGTGCGTCAGGTGTGCACGATTGAGCCGACACAGTTATAGTTCCAACCATTAGCAGTAAAACTAAGAGCGTTAGTAACTTATTGATCATAATTGCGGTTATTTATTCGTTAAATGTTATGCAAGCATATTAAATTCACTCAAAACTACGAAAATTTAAATTAACGTATGTTTGCATCTATAAACTCAAATTATGGGCGTTAATTTGATTATTTTGCGGACTAAGGATTCTTATTGAAACGTGAAATTTGATCTAAAATATAGGCAATGAAAGAGCTTATGAAAATATTTTTGGCATTCGGTTTCTTGATTATTGGAATTGGATTATCGGCCAATGCGCAGGAGGATGGAATTATTAACGGACAGGTTGTAGATGCAAAAACCGGTCAGCCGTTGATCGGAGCCAACGTCGTAGTGGACGATTCGACAGGTACGGCCACCGATATTGATGGGAATTATACAATTACGATTCGTCCTGGTGTCCATAAGATCCTAACCCGCTTTCTTGGCTGTCAGTCAAAAACACAGAGTGTCACAATTGCTGCGGGGGAAAAGCTCACGCTGAACGTTTCGTTAGAAGAAGTAGCTGAAGAGTTGGGGACCGTTGTAGTATCTGCGGGTAAGTTTGAACAAAGAATTGAAGAAGTAACAGTTTCGATGACAGTCATTGATCCCGACTTAGTGGAGAATAAAGGCACGACCAACATGGAAACAGCTATAAACCAGGCTCCTGGCGTTCAGATTATTGATTCGGAGCCGCAAATAAGAAGCGGAAGCGGATACAGTTTTGGTGCGGGTTCACGGGTGATGATAATGGTTGATGACCTGCCCATACTCTCAGGAGATGCTGGAAGACCATCGTGGAACTTTTTACCTGTCGAGAACCTGGAACAAATTGAGATTATTAAGGGAGCCTCATCCGTATTGTATGGATCAGCTGCTCTGAGTGGGGTGATTAACATCCGTACTGCATATCCTAAGGATGAACCTCAATCTAAGATCAATGTGTACTCTGGTATTTATGACAACCCCAAAAGGAAACACGCAATCTACTGGGATGACTCCAACCCAATGTTCACGGGTATGAATTTCTTTCACTCGAGAAAAATTGGGAATTTGGACCTTGTCATAGGAGGTAATATGTTTGGTGACAATGGCTATGTAGGTCCTGCTCCAGAAACGCTAAAAGTGAAAAAATACAAAACAAACTCTGCGCTCATCAATGGGCAGCCGATCCTAATAACAAAGTCTGACACTACATTTGAGCATGTGTCTCAAAACGTGGGTGAATTTGAGAATCGCATCAGGTTAAATGCCAATCTCAGATATCGTCATCCAAAAATTGAAGGTCTGAATTTCGGTATCAATTTTAACTCAATGTATTCAAGAACAGCTGGTACATTGTTAATGCTTAACACTGATACCGGAATGTATCGATCATTCCCTGGAGCAATAACTAAAACGTTAAAAAAGGTTTTCAATATTGATCCATTTATGAATTATTATGGCAGTAAAGGCGGAAAGCATAGTGTACGGACTCGAGTTTACTATGTTGACAATGCTAACACAAATAATCAGGCGAATCAGTCGACTCTTTACTACGGCCAATATCAGTATCAGAAGAAGTTTGTCAAGTTTAAAGATTTCGTGGTTACGGCAGGACTAATGGGTACTTCTTCAAAATCTAACTCCGAATTGTATCGAGGTAATGCAGAAGGAAGTCCTATCAACTTTTCCAGAAATTATGCATTCTTTACTCAATTGGATAAAAAATACTGGGATAGATTGACCATTTCACTTGGAACAAGATATGAAGGCTTTGAAATTAATGACACTGATAAGGAAGCAAAACCGGTGTTTAGAAGTGGTGTTAGCGCGAGAATTCTAAAAGAAACTTATGTGAGAGCTTCTTATGGTGAAGGGTTTAGATTTCCCGTAATCGCAGAAAAATACATCAGGACCTCCGTTGGCCCAATGGTTATCTATCCAAATGAGGACATCGTGAGTGAGAAGAGCTGGAATGCGGAAATTGGAATTAAACAAGGTGTAAAAGCGGGAAAATTCTACGGCTATTTAGATGTTGCGGCATTTCAACAGGAGATTACAAATGCTATCGAATTCAATTTCGGATTGTGGGGTGCAAAGGATGATGAACTGAAGGGAATGGGATTCAGATCTATTAACGTAGGCTTAGCTCGTATCAGGGGTATTGATGTATCCTTGGTTGGCAAGGGGGAGATAGGCCCTTTTGAGGTTCAAATTCTTGCGGGCCACACATTCACTAAACCTGTGGCAATGACACCTAATGATACAGTAGCGTTGGGTTTGCCGAATGCTTTTTTTGCTGATACGATGTACATTACCTATAAAAACTCCAGCTCTGATACGGTGGGAAACCTACTCAAATACCGTTTTCAGCACCTAACAAAGATTGACATCAACATCTTCTATAAGAAATTTGCTTTTGGATTTAGTCTTCGTTACAATAGTTTCATGAAGAATGTGGATAAGGTATTTGAGGATCTTGATACGTATGAAGGGAATACATTTGCATTTGCGGGTACCATGGAAACGGGTATTTATGAGTATCGCAGAGCAAGAGGTGGAAAAGGAGATCATGTAATGGACACCCGGATAATGTACAAGTTGAATAAGACCACGAAGGTGTCGCTTATCGTCAACAACCTGCTTAACAGGGAATATATGATTCGCCCACTCAACATTGAATCACCAAGGACTGGACAACTTATGTTCACAATCCACTTCTAATTCCATAGTAATTCTTCAACCATGCTAGAAGTTGGATCAGGCAAAGCCGACATAACAGCTTTTGTGAAAGGTGTGGGCATGATGGGGTATGGTATGTTTGACCAGAAGGTGGAGGATGTGGAAACCCCGCTTTCATGCCGTGCCTTTGTTTTCAATGATACAGAGACTGGCAAAAAAATCGTGTTTGCCAATGCTGAAATGTGCTTCATTACCATCTCTGTAAAGCAGGGAGTTATCAAGAGATTAAATGAACTTATCCCTGATACTGGGTTCGATTTTGATAATGTAATGCTCACTGCACAGCATACCCACAACGCAGCAGGTGGATATTCTCATTATGCCTTTTTTAATTTCAGCATCCCGGGCTTTGTGCCTGAGGTTTATGATCAAATAGTCAATGGCATTGCAGATTCCATAATTGAGGCCAATAATAACCTGAAGCCAGCGACACTAAAATTTGGAAAGGGCTACTTCGCTCCGGAGGATAAAGTAGCTTTCAACCGCTCCATGAAGGCGTACAATGCCAATCCCGATGTAGAGAAGCTTAAGGATGAGGATTGGCACCTGGCCCTGGATCGGGAGATGTCACTGCTGAGAGTGGACGGAGAAACTGGCGAAGCCATTGGATCAATCAACTGGTTTGGAGTGCATACCACGTCAATTGGAAAGCAGAACAAAAGAATCCATTACGACAACAAGGGCTGTGCATCAGCTGATTTTGAAAAGGACCAGAAAGACTCCAACCCCGACTTCAATGCCATCTTTGCCCAGGCACCGTGTGGAGACGTGATGCCTAATTTTATCTGGGAGCCCAAGCGGGATAAAATGCGGGGGATAGACGAAGATGATTTTAAAAGCGCAGCTTACAACGGGAGCTTGCAGTTTAATAAGGCCAAGGAGATATTTGAAAATGCTGCAGCGGCAGAGAGGATGGCAAACACTGCCTTGGATTACGGGTTAATGAACGTAGATTTTTCCAATGTTTCAGCAGGTGATGAGTTTATCCCGGATGGGGTGCAGGTGTCGAACGGTGATGCTGCTACGGGCCCGGCGTGTTTGGGTGTAGCATTTTTTAAGGGGACAGTTGACGGAAAAGGGATCGGTGAACCAGCGGCCTCCTTCGCTACGCTTCTGGCCCGCACCAATAAATCAAAAGAGCAGTTCAAATCACTGTTCAGCTCCCGGGAAAACTGCAATAGGGTGAAACACAAGTACAAAACTCATGGCAAGAAAGACATTCTTATCGAAACTGGTGAGCGGAAAGTCCTGGGAAACGGCAACATTAACGCACTGGGGCCATTGGGGGCTATAGATCCCACCTTGGCGGTAATGAAGCAGCATTACCGAAATGGAGGATTAAGCGATAAGCCCTGGACGCCACAGGTACTACCCCTGCAATTCTTCATCATTGGATCCTTGGCCATCGTAGGCATTCCTGCAGAAGTATCTGTTGTGGCGGGAAGAAGGTTAAAAAAAACAATTGAAGAAGTCCTCAAAGAGCGGGGGGTACACGAGGTGATCCTCTCCCCTTATGCCAACTGCTATTCCGGGTATATAACAACGTATGAGGAATATCAGCATCAATTGTATGAGGCGGGGCATACCGTATTCGGGCAATGGACACATGCCGCCTATAGCACGAAGCTAAAATACATGGCCAGGGAGATGCTCAAGCCGGAATCAGAGCGGAATTTTGATGAAGCCACACAACCTGATATATTTTCGGAAGAGGATCTGGCTAAAAGGAGTTTCTCCTCTGTAGGGTGAAGCAAGATTACACATATTACAAATCCATTTTCAAAGGTCGCCGTTTGCCCCTGGCATATGTGGACCTCGATTTGTTCGATGAAAATGTAAGAAACATCATTACTCGCTCCGGGGATAAAAAAATACGTGTCGCTTCCAAGTCTGTGCGGTGCACAAACCTGCTTAGGCGCGTGCTGGACTCGGACGCCAGGTATCAGGGTTTAATGTGTTTCACGGTGGCAGAAGCTGTTTACCTGTCGCAGCTGGGATTTGATGATTTGCTGGTGGCCTATCCCACCACTCAGCGGGAACAGCTAAAATCTGCCTGTAGCGAGGTGTCAGGGGGCAAGTCGTTGGTGCTTATGGTAGACTCCAGGGAGCATTTAGCATCCCACCAAAGCGCTGCAGCAGAAATAGGTGTTACACTGCAAGTGTGTATGGATGTGGATATGTCATCCAAATTCCCAGGCATTCATTTTGGCGTTCTCAGGTCCAATATTACTAATGAAGCACAGGCAGCAAAGTTATACGAGGAAATATTGAAGTGTCCCAATCTCAAATTGGTGGGACTAATGGGTTATGAAGCCCAGATTGCAGGCTTAGGCGACAATTATCCAGGCCAGGCCATCAAAAACTCTGTCGTGAAGATGTTAAAACGCAAATCTATCACACTGCTCTCAGCTCGTCGCAAAGCAGCTGTGAACACCCTGAATTCCATGGGTGCTGACCTCAGCCTGGTCAACGGTGGCGGGACCGGCAGCCTGGAATCGACAAGGGAAGAGGAGCTGGTCACAGAAGTGACCGTTGGCTCAGGATTTTATGCTTCTGGCCTATTCGATAATTTTGAAACATTCAATCACCTTCCTTCTGCGGGTTACGCCATTGAAGTCGTTAGGCAGCCAGTGCCTGGAATATATACATGCCACGGTGGTGGCTATACAGCCTCTGGGGCCGTTGCTGCTGATAAGCTGCCGAAACCCTATCTGCCTGAAGGCGCCAAACTAACTCCCAATGAAGGGGCTGGTGAGGTACAAACACCAATAGCATATGATGGGCCAGAAACATTGCAACTTGGCGATCCCGTTTTAATGCGCCACAGCAAAGCGGGAGAGTTGTGTGAACGTTTTAATACGCTCTTGTTGATCTCTGATGGTAAAGTAGTCGATGAAGTGCTAACCTACCGCGGAGAAGGGCAGTGCTTTCTATAATTCCTAAAACGATAAGTGACTCTCTGGAACCTCAGCTCAAGCCATTTCATACGCCACGTCGCTTATGGCACATTTCTGTGCATGTTGCTATTTTCTTGTGATACTACCATAAATAACAACGAGGTGCTCGTGATCAACATTCCGGAAAAAAGTATGCAGCAACTAACAGGCTTTGCCGAAAAAGCCCTGGAGCAAGGCGTAATTACCAATGACCTCAAAAAATATGTTAATGCTACCATAGTAGTTAATGAGACAACAATACCAGTTGAATTAAGGCTAAAAGGAGACTGGACAGATCATTTAACAACGGATCAATGGTCTTTCAGGATTAAAATCTTGAACAAAGGCAATTATGAGGGCTTTAAGATTTTTTCAATAATGAACCCAAAGACCAGGGATTATGTGGACGAATGGTTCATGCATGAAATGCTCAAAGGTGAAGGCGTACTAACAACGCGATATGATTTTGTACCGGTGATGGTTAATGGTGAAGAAAAGGGAGTGTATGCAATTGAAGAGCATTTTACCAAGGAGTTACTCTCCGCTAATGATCGAGAAGATGGACCAATATTGAAGATTGCCGAAGACGGATACTGGGAAGTAACAAACCAGGGAAAAATGGATTCAATAAGTTATTCATCACACCTGCCAATATATGACGCCTGTGTCATTGAACCTTTTCAAAAAAACAGAATTCTTCGTTCCCCTTCATTAACACAAAAATTTTACGAAGGACAAGCCTTGCTTTTCAAACACAAAAATGGGTCTCAACCTATAGATAGCCTCGTGTTACTTGACAAATACGCCATATTTTATGCTCTGGGAGATTTAGGTAAAATCCTACATGGAATGGAGACCCATAATCGACGTTGGTATTATGATTCAGAAGTAAAAAGGTTGGAACCAATTGCCTATGACATTTGTGTACCTGGAAAGTTTACTGATGAACATAGACGTCCTTTGTTTGGTTTCCAAGAACAACACGTAAAAAACATAAACGGTAAAAGAAAAATTATTCCGTTTGCACCTTTTAACAGCTCTTCATTTAACGAAAAGTACTACCGATATCTTGTTCAGTTTAGTAAAAGAACATACTTGGATAGTATATTTAATACATTGGACGAAGATCTAAGAAAACGCGAAAAACTTTTGCAGGAAAATGATAGTACGTACACATTTAACAGAGACTTCTACTATCACAATTCAGAAAGAATACTGGTAGCTCTTGAACGATTCAGAGATTTAAAATACCGTACTCCTCCACTCTACAATTTGGGTCCTTTCCCGGTCAGCGATACGATCTTTAACCTTCCGCCATTTACCTTCGTTTCCTTGAATGCTTATTATGACAACAGCGATTCGACTCTGGCTATGGAAAATTATTATTTCAGTCCAATCCAAATAGTAGGTTATATTGACTCTGATGACAATAGACACGACTGCGATACAATATATCTCAACAAATATCAGGATGGAGAGTCAATAACCTGGTCAACTGAAATTATTGATCCTGTGAAGCTTATCTTCATTGCCAAGAACTGGGATAATTTGTATAGTGCGGAGGTGATGCAGTGGAGGCATCCGGATGTTAGCAATGAACCCTGAAGTAAAATGTGATGAGGGGGATTGTAGAGACGTATTGGCTAAATCAATGGACAAAAAAGACAGACTATCATAAATCACACAAAAACAAAATGATTGCTAACAAATCCTAAAGTGAAGGTCCGGCAGGGGATTCACTTTAACCAAACCGTTGGCGCACATTAAAGATGGATATGGGACATGAAGTTGATGAGCAAGTTAAATATTGATGGATTGCAGCTCTTTTTGATGCTTGCATCCCTATTGGTTGCATTCATCGTTCCGTTTCGGTTATTCTTTTTGGTATATGCGGTTTTAGGGCCCATTCACTACCTTACTGAAATCAACTGGTTACGGGATAGGAATTATTTTATCAAGGATAAAAGGTGGGTCTGGTTTTATGCCTTTTTAACGGCAGCAGTCGCATTCCCGACTGTATTATTTTTACCCATA
>DTRK01000222.1:24578-26001 GCA_012965955.1 Flavobacteriales bacterium | reverse complement strand
ACCTGGGGGTTCATTTATTTCTACTGAGGACGACAGCCTCTTGAGTGGGGCCTCTGCAAACGACACGTCTTCTGTGGAACATCAAATGGGGTATGAAGTTTTTAGAGACCTTCCGCTAAGGTCTTTTTCCGATCTGTTTTTAACCATACCAATGGCTCACTCGGTAGGCAGTGATCTTTATGTCAACAATATGGTGTTGAATGAAAGCAATATTGTCATCGACGGAATGCAAGTCAGATATGGCAAAGCGTTTCCTTATCGGGGAATTCGACAAATTAATAATTACACAATGACGTCACCTATCAATTTGGGCAATTCACTTAATCTGGTAGGAATTAGTACTATTGAAGATATAGGCAGTGCATTCATCTCTGTAGAAGCAGCATCTGATTTCAGATTCTACACTATGAAAACGGATTATCCCATTGAGTCAAAAAGTGGGAATACACATTTTTATCCCTACGGTAACGATCTAATCGCCCTAAACGGAGTAGCGCCTATAAACCTTGGAAAAAGAAAAGGCGGAGTTTCCCTTGCATTGGAACTGTCTAAACGCAATGAGCAATACCCAAGCTCCATCAATAATTACCAGGTAACTGCAGACGCACTCACTTCTCTTCAGAATGATCCGCTCAGGGCAACAGGAACCGGATCGGGTTCCTATGAAAATGCGGAGTATATATCAACTAATGATATAGAACAAACGAGGTATAGTTCCAATTCAGGCATCAAGGGCATTAATTCCTACTTGCGGGTAGGTCTGCCTATTTCAGATAAAGTGGAATTGTCGCTTGGCTCTTACATCAACGTGAGCAAATCAAGGCAGTTCATTTATGAAAACTCAATGTTCAACTCATCAAATAATCCAGAGGTCATCACAAGGAATTTTGATAATTACGCCCAACTCAGTCACACAATATTGGAGAGGGAATCAACTAAGTTGTCCTATACCGCACAGCTCACCTATTCAAATTATTACAACAAGATCCAGAGTGCTGATCATAAAGATGAATTACTCCGCTATGGATATCTTGGGAAGTTCACAACCTACACGGAACCTTCCTACGAGTTTGGGACGGATAGTTTAACCGGTTTTTCTGGATTAATTCAAAATGGATTTGTTGATACACTCTACACCTTTGAGCCGGGCGGAATCAACCCAGTAGCGGAGATGATAACCACTGATTATTATGATTTGTACAGTGGTGATCCCGTTGGGCATTATGAAAATCGAAATCAAGTACTGGATGGGGGAGGACTGTTGAATGGATATATGCCTGGTTCACTTACAGCGAATGTTTATAATGTCTGGAATAGTCCAGGGCGAGTGGATGACCTCTTTTCTATCAAGAGCGAGGAGGTTTTAAGAGAAAAGTTTTTGATGGAGCTGGCCCATAAGAGTCATAGAATTCAATTGGGATTT
>DTRK01000222.1:22630-24568 GCA_012965955.1 Flavobacteriales bacterium | reverse complement strand
AAACGGAAAGAAGCTATGTTTCAAATCCCATCGCGTTGTGGCAACAAATGCGGCTCCTGACAAACAGTCACATCTTACAGCTGGATAAGTCAAACCCCATGCCCGTGTACACCGACACGATATTCGCAGGGACGGTCAACTACCCGAGATTATATGACGGGGCATCGCAGGCTACTTTTGACAAAAATCTTCGCCAAAAACTTGGATTGGCCATAAATGGCACCGACTGGATAGATGTCAATGCGCTGCCCTATGAAACATTATCCCTGGACATGTTTTCCGCTGATGAGGTCTCCGGATTTATGAGTTACTACGGATATGATTACTTGGGTAATAAGATAGATGATGTCAATGCACTAAATTACTTTAGTGAGCAGGATGATGTTGGCAATTTCCTGCGCAATGTTGGCGCCTATAAGCCAAAGTCTGGTGCCGGCTATGTGAATTATGCCTATGTAAACAAGAGGTTAAAAGCCTCAGTTGGCTTGAGGGCCGACTACTTCAATTCGAATCAACCTGTTCTTAAAGACAAATACAGTCTTTTTGAGATTCAAACGGTTTCTGCGGTTGCAGGCAGCTTAAATCCATCAGGATCACATCCAACAAGTATGGGAGGTGAGTTTGCGGTATATGTAAATGATTTGAACCATCCTACAGCAATTATGGGGTATAGGGATGGTGACCAATGGTATAATGCTTCGGGGGACAAGATTTCTAGTGCACAAACTCTACTCACCAGTGGTGGAGTCTTGCCACTATTGGTTAATCCCAATGCGGGTCTTGCTGACGCATTTGAGAATTCAGAGTCGATTGTCAACGTCCTTCCACAGGTCTCTATTAAGTATTCATTTAATTTTGGGTGGAGCGTGTTTTTTAGCCATGCAACTGCAACTCAAAACCCAAGATATTATAATGTATTCAGGCCGGATCAGTATATGACTATCCAGTCTAGCTTTGCTGCAATAAACAACACAGCACTTCCGCCCCTGAGAACCACGAAGGACAAGATAGGAGTCAGTCAAAATATTGATGGGCGAACTACACTTGAACTGTATGCTTATATAGTTGAATACGATCAAGTGCAAGTGACCGCGGTAAATGATGCATATCCAATTACCTACCTAACGTATGGAGTGTTTGGTTCTTCTATGAATGGGGTAACCTTGTCTCTAAAACACAGGGCATCCCGGAATGCTGGCCTTAGCGCTGGAACCAATTTGAGTGTTCAATTTGGCGACGCAACAACCAGTTCAAACATCGGAAAGATCGCAAATGGCTATCTGGCCTACAACTTTAGTACTCGCTCCCAATACAAAGGTTTCACAACCGAAAAAGGCAAACAACCTTTGCGTAACGTGGGCATCGGCCTCTTTTTTCATTTAAGAGATGGCACAAAATACAGCAAGCATAGATATGTAACACAAGAAGGAGGGATAAATTACAATGGCACAAATGTTCTGGACGGAACGATAAATGGATCGCAGGTTACCCCTACAGCATTTCTAAATCTCAAAATTGAAAAGGGAGTGGACCTGGAGTTTTCTAAAATCCGATCGCGAATTGACTTCTATATTATGATTCAGAATATTATGAATCGAAAGAACATTGTTGCTGTTTATGGGGCCACGGGTGATCCTTCGGATGATGGATATTTAGCTGATCTAGGAGCCCAGCCAGCTATTAATTCGCATAATGACCCTGACTTATTTAGAGCCCTCTATGCGTTGAAGGTGGATGATCCCAGACATTATGCAGCGCCTAGAGTGATACGGGTGGGTGCAGTTTTCAATTTCTAAGCGCAGCCTTTTCACTGCCTGTTTATTAATACTACCTTTAAACACAAAGAAAAAACCATGTCTGACGACCTCAACTTAGACGACTCCCTTCGGGATTTAGCAGCTGGCGATGAGCTGTCTTCTGCTGAGCGGGAGTTCGAAC
>DTRK01000222.1:0-22613 GCA_012965955.1 Flavobacteriales bacterium | reverse complement strand
ATGGTGGATAACCTTAAGATTTTTGTTGAGGCGGCCAAACAGCGGGATGAAGCGCTGGATCATGTGCTGTTACACGGGCCTCCGGGTTTAGGGAAAACTACCATGGCTCATATCATCGCCAATGATATGGGGGTGAACATACGTGTAACTTCAGGTCCTGTGCTGGATAAGCCAGGCGATCTAGCCGGACTTCTTACCAACTTGCAAGATCACGATGTACTCTTTATTGACGAGATACATCGCCTGAGCTCTGTTGTGGAAGAATACCTGTATTCAGCAATGGAGGATTACAAAGTGGATATTATGATTGATTCCGGCCCCAATGCCAGGTCTGTGCAGATCAAGCTCAATCCATTCACATTAATTGGCGCAACCACAAGATCAGGGTTGTTAACTTCTCCTTTAAGGGCCAGGTTCGGGATAAATGCCCGGCTGTCCTACTACGATACTGATATGATCACCACAATCATTATCAGGTCTGCAGGGATACTTGAGGTGCCGATTAATGAAGACGCGGCCAAGGAGATTGCAAAGAGGAGTAGGGGAACACCGCGAATCGCGAATGCACTGCTTCGGAGGGTGCGGGATTTTGCCCAGATAAAGTCTGATGGAACCATTGATATTGAGATTGTACAGGTAGCCCTTGATGCGCTCAATGTTGATGCTCATGGCCTGGACGAAATGGACAACAGGATACTCGAAGCAATTATTGACAAGTTCAAAGGAGGACCTGTAGGACTCTCAACCATTGCAACAGCCGTAGGAGAGGAGGCGGATACCATTGAGGAAGTCTATGAACCCTATTTGGTTCAGGAAGGCTACTTACAGCGAACACCCAGGGGCCGGGAGGCTACAGAACTTGCCTATAAGCACCTGGGTAAAACCCCGGGCAAGAGCCAGGGAACGCTTTTTGAATAGCCTGGCGTGATGGCATCGGCGTCATTATTACCCATTGATGAGCGCTCAATCTGAACATACAAAACTGATAAAGCGGGAAGCTGCTCGGCTCGGATTCATGCACTGCGGAATTTCCAGGGCGGGTTTTCTGTCTGATGAAGCCCCCATCCTCGAACGGTGGCTCAAGGAGGGCATGCACGGGGAAATGCATTACATGGAGCGCAATTTTGACAAGCGGCTGGATCCAACAAAACTGGTACCCGGTGCGAAATCGGTGGTGTCTTTGCTGTTGAATTACTTTCCGAAAGACACACAAAAGGACGCACGTGCACCCAAGATTTCGAAATACGCTTATGGTACCGACTACCATTTGGTGATCAAGGACAAACTACATTCGCTGCTGGGCTTTATTAAAGAACATATTGGTGATGTAAATGGGCGCGTCTTTGTAGACTCGGCTCCTGTGCTGGACAAGGCCTGGGCAGCGAAAAGCGGCTTGGGCTGGATTGGCAAAAACGCTAACTTAATTAACAAAAGTGCTGGTTCCTTTTTTTTCGTAGCTGAACTCATTTGTGACCTCGAATTGGATTGTGATGCGCCGGCTGCAGATCACTGTGGGTCTTGCACCAAATGTATTGATGCCTGTCCTACAGATGCCATTGTGGAGCCATACGTGGTTGATGGAAGTAAGTGCATCTCCTACTTTACTATAGAACTAAAGGAAGAAATACCAGCCGATGTCAAGGGGAAATTTGAGGGTTGGGCCTTTGGCTGCGACATTTGTCAGGACGTGTGCCCCTGGAATCGATTTTCAGCTCCTCATCAAGAACCACAATTCAATGACGATCAAGGAATGTTGAAGAAGAGTGCAAAAGAATGGGAAGAAATAACGGAGGAGGTTTTTAATAATACTTTTAAAAATTCCCCATTGTCACGTGCAGGATACGGTGGCATCAAGAGAAACCTCTCCTTTCTAAAATAGGCGTTAACCTCCTAGAGCCGCTCAAGAGGTACATGCTGAAAAGCTTCAACAATTACGTCTCCATACAAGCTTCCAAAGGTCGCAATGCACCAGGCACGAAGCATAACCTGCTCCCTTTTGTTCAACCATCTCACGGATTTAACAAGCTCTTTTTTAAAGAGTTTGCGGCTGAAACTAACCCTTAATAGTATGTCTTTACAGAACTCAAGCATTAGCGGCGGATATTTTTCCGAACGTAATAGTAACACATCTCGTCGATAAAAACAAGGGTTTCGTCGAGCAGTTATCATTGGTGCAAGAATCATAGATCAGCCTTGCTTTGTGTCGGTCGTTTTACGGAAACACATAAAATGACAACAAATGCGGCATCGGCCTGAGTTGTTCGAGGGTGCGCCCAGTATAGCACACGACTGATTTCCAGAAGCTTATTTAAGTGTTTGCTTAAACATGCAGAAGGTCGTATATTTGTAGGTCATTGCCACGTATTTATGGACGACGAAAAATTTTCAAGGGTTTTTGCTGATAAGGCTCAGATTGAAAATGGTCGCGAGAATATTGCTGAGCTTGAAGAGCCCATGGAGAAACTAGCAGCGCTATTCAGTTTAGCTGGAAACAATGCTCGTCTAAAGATCCTATATCTTCTTCAGGACAAACACGAGCTTTGCGTTTGTGACTTAAGCGATATTCTTAAGATGAAGATTCCCGCTATATCTCAGCACCTTCGCAAAATGAAGGACGGTGGGATTATTGACAATGAGAAAGTCAGCCAAACGGTGTACTATCATTTGGAGCCGGAATATGAAGATTTGATCAAGTCGTTTTTTGATTTGCTGAACATTCATGATGAACTAAAAAAATCAGCTTAAAATCAGCTTGGATGCAGTTAGTGGAAACAGAGGTGGCGGTCATATTACAATCTGAAATCACATGTCCGTATTGTGATCATAAGAAGATGGAAACTATGGCGGCAGATTCGTGTGAGTGTTATTATGATTGCGAAAGTTGCTCTAAACTTATGGAGCCGCGTGAGGGAGAGTGTTGTGTTTACTGTTCTTATGGATCTATCCCTTGTCCGTCAACGCAAGAAAACAAGGAGAACCGTTCTTGCTAAGTCCATTATTTGAATTAACCGGCGAGGCGGGTTAGAAATCTAATTCACATGGGCAAGAATCCAAATAAATCATTAATTGGCGCTGGGGTTTTAGCGGCAATTGCTTCTTCTCTGTGTTGCATTGTGCCGGTGATTGCCGCTGTTGCGAGTGTGTCAGGAATAGCTGCGTCGTTTTCATGGCTTGAGCCAGCCAGGCCATTCTTGATAGGGTTCACGATCCTTGTTCTGGGATTTGCGTGGTATCAGCACATCAAAAACAGGAGAGCTGAGTTGGAATGTGATTGTGAGCCTGTCCAGCTACCTGACGGCAAGGTAGGTCCAGGAAGAGGGGTAGATAAGCCATCCTTTTTGCAATCGACAAAATTCCTTGGAATCATTACAGTCTTTGCAGGATTCATGCTGGCCTTTCCTTATTATTCTGGAGTGTTTTTCTCCGAAACTGTTAATGTTGGAGTGGAGGTGAGTCGTGAAAATATAGTGGAAGCGAGATTGGAAATTGACGGGATGACATGCGATGGATGCGAGCATCACGTTAACCAGAGCCTGGCGGAGCAGGAAGCAGTACTGGAGGCTTCATCTTCTTACAAGGAGGGGATAGCGATAGTTAAATATGATAAATCACGAACGAGCCTGAAAGCCTTGTCAAAGGTTGTAGAAACGGAGACTGGTTACACAGTAACACATCAGGAAATCATCAATTAAGCAGATGCAAGATTCAATCACCTTACTATCTACTATTACCTGTCCTGAATGCGGGTGCCAAAAGGAGGAAACTATGCCCACAGACGCCTGCCAGTACTTTTATGAATGTAGCAGATGCCGTGAGGTTATTAAACCAAAAGCTGGTGACTGTTGTGTATTTTGTTCGTATGGAACAGTGGATTGCCCACCTATTCAGGAATCGGGCAAAGAGCACTGCTGTTAATTACCCGGACGTTACTACCCGTTCCAGGTATAGGAATCAATTTCAAGACCACATAGATCAATCACCCGGTCAACGACCGTGGCCGCTAGCGCTTCAAAATCTTTCGGCTTACTGTAGAATGATGGAGTGGCGGGGCAGATAATTCCACCTGCCAATGTAACCGTACGCATGTTTTCAATGTGAATCAAGCTCAGCGGGGTTTCACGAGCCACCAAAATCAACTTCCTTCTCTCTTTCAGCATAACGTCTGCTGAACGCGTGAGGAGATCATCCGACACTCCATGGGCAATGCGACCCATAGTTCCCATTGAACATGGGCAAACAACCATTGTCTTGAATTTGGCAGAGCCCGAAGCAAAAGGTGCGTTGAAGTCCTTCTTGTCGAATATCTTGAAAGGGAGTTTTTCATAGTCCGTATTGCCGAGCTCATATTCCCAAACGATCTTCGCGTTATCTGAGAGAATTACTCCAACCTCTTCAATTTGATCTTGTAACTGTACTAGCTTGTCCAGGAGGACTTTGGCATAGACAGCACCGCTGGCCCCGGTAATTGCAACGACAATTTTATGTTTAGTGGTACTCACCGTTCCTTGCTTTAAATCTTATAGTTGAGTGTGAACTCCAGGACGTTATTGTATGATCCACCATAGCGGTTCCACACAGTGAACAGGACTTTGTTCTCTACAGCTATAGGGCTCAATGAGTAGGTCAACCTGGCGGTGCCGCTCCACTGATCCGTAAATGCGTAGTTAAGCCCAACGAGCGACCCGAACTCAAATGGCCTGAAAGGCCCAATAAATGTTGTTTCACCAAAGCCGTCTTCTTCCTTGCTGCTAATAAGAGTGGCAAATGACAGGCCCAGCTCGAAATTTGTCTTGATCTTGTCAGCCCAAAACTGTAGCAAAACCGGTATCTCAATATAGTCAACTGAAATTCGTCTGTAATAGAATTGATTCTTATCTGGGTTGATGCCTTTTTTGCTTCCCTTGCCAATATAGATCATCTCCATTTGCCAGTTCAGCGTGGAGCTTAATTTTCGATTGACGTATGCTCCGAATATCAGCCCCCCTTTGTGATATCCACTCAATTTATCCCCATCGATCTGGCTCAGGTTAAAGCCGGCCTTAATTCCTCCTTTGAAATCCTGTCCCACCGAT
Organism: Flavobacteriales bacterium; assembly: GCA_012965955.1. GTDB lineage: Bacteria > Bacteroidota > Bacteroidia > NORP154 > NORP154. The sequence goes on along the minus strand of DTRK01000222.1, from coordinate 17,541 downwards.
ACTGTGGTTAGAAAGGAAAGCAAAATAACACAGCTGAATCTAACGAAGTTCATAGCAATCGTTCATTAAACGATAAATCAAATATAATATGATAATTGCTGGGATAGGGTATAAGGTCGGCTTACTTGACCTTGGAATCTTCTGCCTGCACGACCTCATTGGAGCTCGTCTCATAAACATATGCAACGACGGAACAACGGTCTTCAACCCATTCGTCAGGAAGAACCATCGTGTATGTCTTGGTTGTTGTGGTATTGGCCACAACGTCCCCCTTTGCTATTTCTTCACCCCAGGTACTATTAAATGAACTCCTCAACACATGCCGGTGAACGTAATTTTCAACATCGCCGGTTGGATATCCTGGAACAGGATTGAATGGATAAATATTTTGCCAATTTACGATGCTGTCTTCTGTAATTACAACCACCACATTAAACGTTCCTGCAAGATTGTTGAGGAATTCTGACTCCACCTCTGTAGTAACAGTTCGGGTAGCTGCATTATAGCTGTTTTCAATATCGATGTCAATATCCGGCGCAAGGCCTACCAGGGCATCTACACCGGTTCCCCAGGCTGCATAAGCCAGAACCAATTTATTATCTACCTCCGTTCGGTTGACCATCCCCCTTGGTAATCCCTGAGCGCTAATTCCAAATTGAGTATCGAGTTCATCTCCCATGGCAGTGGTAAAATCATAAGCATAAGAGCTGTCTGCATTGCTCTGTGTTGCGGCAAAGAATCCCACGTGTGTTGCAATTGTTACAATGTGATCACAGTATATTTCCTTGAGGGATTCTGCGGTTTCTGCAGCTTTTGGACAATTGCCACAGTAATGTCCGGTGTAGTCTTCAATCAGAATCTTCCTGATCGGAAAGCTGGGTAGGTCCTGCCCACATTTACCTTCTGTATCTTCTAAAAACGCCCCCTGTTCTATTTTATCACATGAGGTGATCACAAACAGCATGGAAAATGCAATTAACCAAATAGATGTTTTTAAGAACGTTTTCGTTGTTTGCATTGTTCTCATTGTCTAAAAACTGCTGGTTATTGCAAGTGTTATCCCATTCGAGGCAGGTACATTTCTACAAACTCCACCCACACAGTATATTCCTGCCCTTTGTCGTCCGTATCCTACGGTAATCGTGTTCCCTTTGTTCTTATATCCACCTTGAGCAGTAAAGTAATGTAAACGCTTATGTTCTTTTTTATTGCCGAAGTTGTGCTCGTTGAATGCAGCAAGAAACCAGTGAGGTGCCATTGTATATTCCGCCAAAGTCTGCACCCAGGATCCATCATCCTGCTTGGTCGATAGGCCTTGGAATTCCATTCGCAACGTCCGTTTGCGTTTGATTTTATACGTTAAATCAACAACGCCGATGTCTGCGTAAATAGTACCATACCCCGCCAATCCTTGAATCACGTCCTTGTTATAAACCAGGTTCATATAAGAAAAAGTGGCTTTAACCTTCTTGGAGAACTTCTTGGTGATGTCAATATTAAAGTCACTGAAATAGGGCACGTCACCGATGCCAAAAAAGTCTGACTCGTAGCCCATGCCATCATATAGCGGGGTAGTTTTCAAGCCACTAATTGCAGAATAATTCAATGCCAGCTGCATGCCATATTTACCCCCAATTTTGGTTCCCTTTTTGAACTTGTACATCAGCTCTGCCTGAATTCCTGATTCCCCGTTTGGCTGTGTTGCATAGGGGTAGTAAGCTTCAAGGCTGTAGGTATGTACTTTGGATATAGCGGGCAGGTAATTGATGTTAAGGGCACTTCCAGCAGCGGTGCGGTCGGATCTGAAATCCATATTGTCTACCCTCTTTGCCGTTACAACAAGACCAAATCCCTTTACAGAATATGATGCCGAAATCATCAGTGCCTCTCCTGGTTTATAGATGTAACCGTTGATAAGCGATGGATCGTTGATTTTGTAGGCATATTCTCCCATCAGGTTAAATGGCCCTCTAATAAGGTTAAGCCTGGAGGCCCATGCCCCTACGTTCTCTGGGAGATTGTAAATTGGGTCGAGATCAGCCTGGTACTTGCTAATAAAGCTTGCACCAAGTATAACCGAGGTTTTTGCTTGGCTGGAATCAAAGAGCTCATTGATATTAATTTCCGCATCTACTCCCCTTACTATTCCGGTTCCATGTGTCATGAAGAAGCGCTGGACTCCAATAATTCCTTTGAGTTGAACGCCTTTGTAGGGCGATCCTTTAACACGAATTCCGTCCATTACATTATCATACCCCAATCCCCATTCTTCATAGCTTCTAAAGATAAGGCCGTTTCCAAACTGTTCGTAATAGTTACCAACAGTGATATCTATACCCTCAGCATTATAGGTTGCATATCGATAAGGAAATCCGTTGCCATCATACCGGGGATCGAATCCTTGTAATGTGGCCAGGTAGCTCTCGTACCTAACACCTGCCTTAAAGTCACCTAATGTGTAATTGAGGTTGCTAAAACCCCGCATGAGCATCTGTTCTGGTACTTCTGGCGCACCAATGATAGTATCAGAGTTATAATACTGTGCCTCCATCTGAAAATTCCCGTGAATTTCACCTGGGATTGCATCCTGAGAGAATACGGATAATGGAAGTAATATAGCCAGAATGGCTGACAGGAACTTGTGGGTAGAGTGGGTCAATGGGGACAATTTATCGACTCAATTTTATTATTCTATACTCTTTTCGTTTGCAACTTTCTTTACCATTTCGTATAGCTCATCTTCATCGCCATCTACATAATTTGTGTGCTGCCATACAATTTCTCCTTTTCCATTTAGAAGAAAAGTATGTGGAACGGTATTGACGCTCATTGCCCTGCTAAAATCTCGGTTGGCGTCTAACACCACTTCATAATCCCAGCCCTTGCCATTTACAAAAGGTCCTACTTTGGCGGTGTTTCGCGTATCGTCAATGGATACCGCAACCAATTTAACACCTGTTTCATCGGTCCAGTCATCGTAAACTTCTGCAATAGCATTAAGCTCTCGTACACAAGGCTTACACCATGTTGCCCAAAAGCTAATAATGATAGGATTACCGTCATTGGAAAGTTTTCCAGTACTGACCGTCTTGCCTGACAATGTTTTTACATTGACCACCGGAAGTTTTCGAACACCAGATTGCGCAAAGCACAAGGTGCAGGCAAACACGAAGCTAAGTATTAGACCAATCTTTCTCATAGGGGTAAATTTAGATATAAAAAAATGAATCAGTTACAGGACGCAAGAATTACGCCATAACTGATTCATTTAGTGGGCGAATGATCCTGTTCTTAGTTGTGAATCACCTTTCTGGTAATTGACTTTTCGCCAATTTGGATCCTCACAAAGTAGATGCCTGGAGCTAAACTCTCTCCGGAAATCTGAACCTTGTGACTTCCACTACCAAGGTTACCACGTTCTTCTGAATAAACCAATTCTCCAACTACACTAAATACATCAAGACTGACTCTTTCCTGGTTGGCCAATATAAATTCAACGGTTGTACTGCCGTTAAACGGATTCGGGTAAATGCTGATATCCATATCAACATCGATTGCTCCAATACCAACTGATCCGGTAACGGTGTAGCTGCTTGTTGCAGTGCATCCGAAACCATCAGTAATAGTTACGGTATAGGTGCCAGGATCAAGGTCGGAGATATCTGATGTGTTAGCACCGTTGTCCCAGGCATAAATATAGTTGGGCGTACCGCCTGTAACCGACAAGCTGATCGCACCATCACTTGCTGTTGAATTAGTAATGGTTGCCGTGGCTGTAATTGGATCAGGGCCTGTAATAGACACTGTTTTAAATGTCTTGCACCAGGCATCATCAGTTATGCTCACTGTATAATCACCAACAGCAAGCCCAGTTATATCTTCCGTGTTTGCGCCGTTGCTCCATGCATAGGTGTAAGGGCTCGTTCCACCGCTAACAGTTAAGTTGATCACTCCCGTTGCCCCGTCAGAACATGCATTTGCAATGGCCTGTATCGTAACCGCTGGGCCACCGGTGTTATTGACCGCGACAGTGGCCGAGACGGTACAACCCATATCATCTGTAATAACACAGGTATATACGCCTGCCCAGAGACCTGTAGCAGTAGCAGTAGTTTGTGCTGCTGGATCGTCCCACAGATACGCATTGCCACTACCAGTTGTAGAAGCGGTCGCAGATCCATCAGGACTTATGCAAGCGGCATCAACGGAAGTTGCAGCCGCCGTTCCGCAAGTATACACTGCCCAAGCTGACTGAAATACAGCTTTGGTGATCCTGTCCTGAACCCAAACGACTACTGACAAGTCGTCAAACTCTTCAACAGTATGCTCAACATTGAGGTTGGCAGGACTGTTAGCATCAGGAGGTAGCGTGTACGATCCGTTGAAAGTGTAACTGTTACTCACCGTTACAGGCGTACCAACTATAAATGGCCCGACAGATGTTCCATTTGTGTTGGGTACCATTTTCTTCATGACGAACTGAAACTCAATTTCTCCATTGGTTCCAATGTTCTGGTAAGTCTCATTCTCAACAATAGCCATATGCAATTTCAATTCAGTACTTTGAAATCCAGTCCTGTCATCGAGAGGAAGTATAGTAACATCAACAGAAATTGTTTGACCCGAAAGACTGTATGTAGCGCTAACATCCAGGAACGAAGGCCTAACGGCATATTGATCAATGACAGACTGAGTTAAATCATTGCCATTAAGATCCCATTCGCCGTCGATTTCCACCCTTGGTACGGAGTTAATATTGTAGTAATTTCTTCTAGAATTTCCTTCCGAGGTATAGTATGGATCCCCATTTCCGGGCCAACTCATTTGGTATTTGACCAGCGACCATTTATCGACATTCGGACCTGTAGAAGGATCATTCCCGAATAATCCGAGCATGGTAGCATTCGCTGGTACGCAAGGAGGACAGGTAGAACTAGTGAAATTCTCGTATAGAGGAAGACGAGTTACAAACTGGGTTACAATAGCGATTGTCGTGGAGGACACATCATTGCTCGGGTCGGCATCCGGATTTCCATTTGGATTGGACGTAGAAACTTCAAGTACATGTGAACCGGTGTCAGTTGGTGTCCAGGTATCAGAGAGTGTAAAGTTATAAGATCCCAATCCTGGAATGCTCAGTCCCGTTATTGTTTCCGTGCTTGTCGTTCCTCCATCAATGTTCCAGCTTACATCCACTGAAGTTATCATGTCTCCTCCGTAATTGGAAATTACACCGGTAATTGTTTGAGCACCGCTACTCAACATTGCAAAGTTACTCATGGTTATTTCGCTCACCCCGACATCCTCCCCCGATACGGTCTCAAAGTCTTCTGAAAACCCGGTTTGAGAAAAGCCTGAAAAACACATTGCCAGGCACAGGACCAGAGATACTAGGGTAGTTCTTTTCATATCTTCAAGTTGTTGATACTAATTAGCCGTTCATTCACCAATGAGGGATGAATTTTAGGTAAACGAAATTAATGCCACCAGAATACTACGCCCTAAAGATCAAATTTATGCGTGATCTCGACTTTAACGTTAGTTGTGAATAACCTTCCTAATAATTGAGCTTTCACCAATTTGGATCTTCACAAAGTAGATGCCTGGAACTAAACTCTCTCCGGAAATCTGAACCTTGTGACTTCCACTGCCAAGGGTGCCATGATCTTCAGAATACACCAGGTTTCCAAGTACATTCAGTACCTCAACAGAAACTTGATCTTTTTTCTCCAAAGAGAATTCAATTGTTGCATTCTGGTTGAAAGGATTAGGGTAAACACGTAGTCTGGCTATTCCTTCAGCAACTGTCTCAATGCCAACTGGAGCACCTCCCCATGCTGCTTGCTGAATCTCCTTCGTAGTTACATCCTGTACCCATACCACTACGCTCAGATCACTGAACTCTTCAACTGTATGTGCAACAGAGTGATCTATCGGTGCTGTTGCGTCAGGAGGGAGTACAAATGATCCGTTAAAGGTGTATGAATCGCTGATTGTTACTGTAGTTCCGTTGGTGAATGGCCCTACTGCTGTGCCACCAGCATCCGGAACCATCTTCTTCATAACGAACTGGAACTCAGTCTCACCATTGCTCGCTATGTTCTGGTAAGTCTCATTCTCAACAATAGCCATATGTAGAACCAGGTCGGTGCTAGGTATATCAGCCACCGGATCGATGGTAACATCAATATCAACCGTTTGGCCGGTTACCACATAGGTGGCAGTAATGTCCAGGAATGCAGGTTCGGCAGCATATTGATCAATAATAGCTTGTGTCAAACTGTTGCCATTCTCACCCCAGCCTCCATCTATCCAGAGATTCGGAACTGAGCTAACACCATAATAAGACCTTCTTGTACCACCTTCGTCCGTATAGTACGGGTCTCCATTTCCTGGCCAGCTCATTTGGTACTTAACCACCGCCCATTTATCTGCATTGGTACCAGCATCTGGATCCTTGCCCAGTAAACCGAGCATGGTAGCGTTAGCAGGCACACAAGGCGGACACGTTGAACTGGTAAAATTCTCAAATAGAGGAAGACGAGTAATATACTGGTCCACCACAACGACGGTTTCATCATACGAATCATTTGATGTTACCAGATCGGTGCCTCCATTAGGATTGGAGGTCGAAGTAGTTAAAGTATAAGTCCCGATTGCTGGAGGGGTCCATGTGTCAGAATGTGTAAATGCGTATGTGTCCATTGTCGTGATACTCAATCCCGTAAGCGACTGAGTAGTCGTAGGTCCACCATCAACACTCCATGAAACATCCACACTGGTAAGTGTTTCTGTGCCATAATTTGTTATTACTCCTGTAACACTCTGCGCACCGCTGGTGAGCATAGCATAAGGTCCCACAGTAGTGGAGCTTACGCCTGCATCTTTATCAGCTGGCACGTAAACCCATACATCATCAACCGCGATTCCTGTTCCCCATGCGGCACCATCATCAAATTTGATTCTGATTTCCACACTGGCGGCACCGTCGGTCCCTGTAAGTGCGATGTTTGCGCCTTCCCACGCATCGATAGTGGTTGCATCCAAAGTCGAGATGCTGTTCCAACCGCCACTGTTAATGTTTAGTTCAACGGAACCACCAGTTCCTCCGTACGTCCGATCATCCAAATAATTAAATGATAATCGTACACCGACCAATCCTGTGAGGTCAACGGCTGGTAAAATCAGGTAATCACCTGATTTGTCACAATTACATGCATCATCATTGGTCATGGCGAATGTTCCGTGAGTAGGTACTGGCCAATAACCCGCAGAATTTGCCTGTACATCCGTTCCAGTTGTAAAGCCAGCATCTGTGCCTGTTGTTGTTGTAGTCCATCCAGCAGGAAGAGCTGGGACCGCAACACTTTCAAAATCCTCTGAAAGAACAGTTGTTTGTGCAAAACTGATGCCTGTCAAAAACAGACCCGCCGCCAGCATTGATAGAGTAATTTTTTTCATGTCGTAATAGGTGTTGATTAAAATTAGTTTAGGCTTCAAAGATATAAATTAATTTCGTATTTAAGCAAATACTTAAATAAAAATTGACTAAACCTGGATTATTTATTAATAATGAGCTTTTGATTGACCACCGAATTCGGTGTAGAGAGCTGAAGAAAATAAATGCCCCCGGATAGGGCTGATGCGTCAATTTCCTCAACGTGCACGCCCTTGTTAAGCAATCCTCGCTCACTTGAATAAACCAGATGGCCTCTAATATCATATAATGACAGACTTACATTAGCCGATTCTTTCAGGTTGATCATCACGTTAGTTGCATAGCTAAAAGGGTTTGGATAAACCTTCATGGTTGGCGTGGATGATAGCAATTCAGGTACGCCAGGTAATACTACACCATCCCAGAACCAATCATGGGCGGTCTTCATAATCTCGTTCTTTACGCTCGCCTCACCAAGCATTTCCAGCCCAACGCCGAGATACACTACTTTAAATGCTCCGCTTTCGTGCCTGACGCCTCCAATATTATTGGTGTCACCATTATAAAAGTAAATGGCTTCGGCACCAGTAACAGGTGTAATTTGCTCAGGGAAGTAGTAAGTGCCTCCATAGTAGTTGAGAATGTCCGAATTGCCAGTAGTTCCAAAGATAGCATCATTGGTATTAAAAGTTGCTGTATCATTGGGAGCAGGTGCCAAATCATTGAGATAGTTAGCGCCCATATAATTGGTGAAGAAAGCCTGCTGTGCTGCAGTACCATCTCCTTCCCATACGAACCATCCGATATCCTGCCCGGCAATAAGTAGCCTGCCGCCTTGGTCCAGGAACGTCGATAGGTTTTGGATGGTCTCATCATTGAACGTTGGAAAGGTCCATCCAATGTTCAGGTATATATTCACCACATTGTTCAGGGCATTCTCCTTAAATGCCTCAGTCAATACCAGGTGATCTGTGATACCATAATTTGTACTGCCAGCGTAGATGAGTCCGTCTTCATAGCTTGACTCCCATGTAGATGCATCACCACCACTGCCATCACCAAGTCCGGCTGCATTGTTCACGATCAGGTCGTTAACGCCTGCCATTAAATGAAAACTGAACACTTTGGGAGCAATGGATGGATCATCCAATGAAGTTACCACAGCTTCATAATCACCAATTCCGGAAAGGCTACCTGGAGTAATGTTGAAGTTTAAATCCTCTGCTGAATTAGCCGCAATAGTCACGTCAATGGAATCAGCAGTGTATGTGGATGACTGAAAGGTATAACTCGCTGACCACCCTGTTGGTTGGTCTTTAGTGAAATGGATTCTAAAATTCCCACTCGCATTATCCATATTGAATAAAGATACCGCAAAGGTGGAAGGACTTCCTGTACTCCCCTGACTGAATGTACTCCCAGAAGCCGATATCCCCCATTTAGGATCATTTGTCGATCCCGAATTGATTACCTCACCCGTTGTTTCTTCTTGCACAAACGCGATCACATATATCTTAGATGTGTCCCATATAGATTGGTCCAGCGTATATGTGTAATTGAAAATTACCGAATCACCGACAGACGCAAGGGTAATTGCATCTCCTGCAGCAGTTGGCACCATTTTACGCAGCACGTTGGGGAAGTCTGTCTCCCCATTATTTCCAGGAGGTGAAGAATAAGAAATATCACTTTCTACTATTGCAGTACGCAACACAAACGTGCCGGCGGGAGATGTTCCCATGGAATGTACGGCTATTCTCACAGAGCGATCAGTGCCGTCTGATGTTTCAGATACATCTATTTTTATTGGGCTGCCTGCCGCAACTTCCGTATTCACCATTGCTTGCGTTACACCGCCGGGTTGCCCCGTCCACTTCTTTCCAAGCATCTGCATGGTGGGCACCCCAGATACACCATAATAAGTAACGCGGTCTGCAACATCCGTCGGGTTATAGGCATTCATTGGGTCTACTCCTGGCCAACTGGTGTGATGGGCTATGTGATGAACAGTACCCACATTGTTCGCTAGAATACCATCTTGAAAAGCCGGATTTTGATCTGCACATGGGCCGCAACTCGCTTGTGTGAAGTGTTCAAATAACACGTATTTAACGGCTTGTCCTTGTGCTGTATAAACTTGAAAAAATAAGGCGAAAAATGCTAAAATGAAGGTGGATTTTTTCATGACAGGGATTATTTTGTTTGACGATTGTATTTAATGTATTTAAGCATTTGCGAAAATAATAAAAAAAGAAGGAAATATGACCATAAATCCCGATAAATTTGGATTTAACATACAATAATAGGGAATCTCCTGATGGGAACTAATTTTTTTGTTTAAGACCATCTCATTAAGAGAACGCCTCTTAAAAAAATAAGTATTTAAGTATTTGCTTAAATAATAAATAATGTGTATGTTTGTTGCTTTCCCGCATTATATTTCATTATTATGGAAGGTTGCGGAAATTGTGCTGCAGAGTGAATCTTTTTTGAGGCTTTCTCGTAGAAGTGCAGGCCCTGTAACATTAAATGCTAATTTTACTCTAAACCAAATAAATGATTGGGTTATGAAAAGAATACTATCATTATTTATATTGATCTCCTGTGCTGCAGCTCCCGGTTTCACGCAGAGTGCAAGCAAAACGGAGAGACATGGACAGGTTTGGGTTGGGAACACGGGGCCAGCGTCTATCGCCGTAAAGTGTGAACGATTTGAAGGAGTACAGGCTGCTGGTTCGTATAATTATTTCTGCTGGGATGCATGTTACGATACATTGGTCAATATTTCGGTTGGCACCTTACCTATTGCACCTGGAGACACGAATAAATTCTTCTATGGAGCTTATGAGCCGCGAACAGGAACGGGGAATAGCACTATTACTTATTGTTTCTATGTTGATGGAACCCCATCAGATTCAGCATGTTTAACCCTTACTTTCAATGAAAACAGCCCATTAGATTCTGTGTACGGCATTATTGCGATAAATCCTGTTGTAGGCATTGAATTTATAGGTAATACCGGCCGAAATGAAATTCTAGGCATTCATCCAAATCCAGCCAAAAGTGCGACTGCCTTGAGTTATTCGTTAATGCAGAATGTGAATGTCGGGCAGCTGGTAGTGCGAAATATGCTTGGTAGTGCGGTGTACCGTTCGGATTTGAAGGGTACAGTGGGGCAGGTGATAATTCCTGTTGGACAGTTCAACAACGGCATGTATTTCTGTACGATGATTGTTGACAATAAAGTATACGCAACAAAGCGGTTGGTGGTCAATCACTAAAGAGACCCGCTCAAGAGTTTTTCAGCCAGCATTGGGACACCGATGCTGGCTTTTTCTTTATACACGGTTACGTTATCGATTCCTGAAACACTAACCTCTTTAGGATCGATTACATATTTAGGTACGGCGGGGTCGACAACATCAATTAATCCAGCAGCGGGATACACATTAAGAGATGTCCCCACCACAAGAAAGATGTCGGCCATTTCAACAATGAGGCTCGCCTGTTCCATCATTGGAACAGGTTCTCCAAACCAAACTACGTGCGGCCTTAACTGACTTCCCTTTTCGCACTTGTCGCCATCTTTCAACTCCCAACCCTCTATATCGTAAACTAAACTAGGGTCAAGTGAACTTTGAGACTTGATGATTTCTCCATGCAGATGGACCACATTTGAAGATCCCGCTCGCTCGTGTAGGTCGTCAACATTTTGAGTGATCACAGTCACGTCGTATTGCTCCTCGAGTTTGGCTACGGCAATGTGTGCAGCATTGGGCTTTGCTGCCAAAACCTGCTTTCGGCGCTCGTTGTAAAATTCTTGAACAAGATTGGGATTGGTGCGCCAGGCTTCAGGCGTTGCGATTTCATAGACATCGTATTTTTCCCATAATCCGCCACTGTCGCGAAAAGTCCCCAACCCGCTTTCCGCACTAGTTCCTGCTCCAGTGAATACAACAATGTTCTTCATGCCTAATGACCTAGAGTGCCGTAATGTTACGAAAATTTTGAGACCAATAAGATTGAAATAGATGGCTCATTCGTATATTCGCATATATTCGCAATTCGCAGATTTTATTCTATTCACGTCATTAACCTGAACTCAGGTTGCTTATGAAAATTAGAAAACAGGAGGCATTAGATTATCACTCGCAAGGAAAGCCGGGAAAGATTGAAGTTGTCCCAACCAAGAGGCATAGCTCGCAGAGAGATCTGTCATTGGCATATTCTCCTGGTGTTGCAGAACCCTGTTTGGCGATTGAGAAAAACCCACAGGATGCATATAAGTACACTGCAAAGGGGAACTTGGTAGCGGTAGTTTCTGATGGAACAGCCGTGTTGGGTTTAGGGAATATAGGAGCGGTAGCTTCCAAACCGGTAATGGAAGGGAAAGGCCTTTTATTCAAGATATTTGCCGATATCGACGTGTTCGACATTGAGGTAGATTCATCCAGCGTCGATGAGTTCGTCAATACGGTGAAGGCCATATCGCCGACATTTGGAGGCATTAACTTGGAGGATATCAAAGCTCCTGAGTGCTTCGAGATAGAAAAGCGGCTCAAGAAGGAACTGCCGATTCCTGTTATGCACGACGATCAGCACGGCACAGCGATAATTACCAGCGCAGCATTAATCAATGCACTTTCAATCTGCAAAAAGAAAATTGAAAAGGTGAAGATAGTTGTAAACGGAGCAGGAGCTTCTGCTATTTCCTGCGCCCAGCTATATGTGTCGCTGGGGGCTAAAAAAGACAATATTCTAATGGTTGACAGTTCTGGAGTAATTCAAAAGAGCAGGAAGGGTCTGAGTGAACACAAGAAGCAATTTGCCACTTCAAAAAAAGCGAGTACACTTAAAGAGGCTTTAAAAGGGGCTGACGTGTTTTTGGGGCTGTCTGTTGCAGATGTTGTTACAATAGCTATGGTGAAGTCGATGGCCAGGAACCCAATAGTTTTTGCCTGTGCCAATCCCGATCCTGAAATAACTTATGAGGATGCCATGAGCGCACGATCCGATCTCATTTTTGCAACGGGCAGGTCCGATCATCCAAATCAGGTGAACAATGTCCTCGGATTTCCATTCATATTTAGAGGAGCACTGGACGTACGTGCAACAGGTATTAATGAAGAGATGAAGCTAGCTGCTGTGAACGCAATCGCAGAACTAGCACGTGAGCCCGTTCCCGAAATTGTCAATTCAGCATATGACACCAAGAATATGACATTCGGCCCGGAATACATTATTCCAAAGCCCCTCGACCCCAGGCTAATTACCTGGGTTGCTCCAGCAGTGGCTAAGGCGGCTATAAAGTCGAAGGTATCGCAGTACACAATCACAGACTGGGCAGCATACAAACAGGAGTTGATTGAGCGTTTGGGATTGGACAATAAACTGATTCGCGTAATTACCAGCAAGGCGAAGCAAAACATTAAACGGGTCGTGTTTGCAGAAGCTGACAGTTATAAAATTTTAAAGGCAGCTCAAATTGTCAATGATGAGGGGATAGCCAAACCAATTCTTTTGGGCAATGTTGAGAAGATAACCGCGATGATCAAGGACAACAATTTGGACCTCAAGGGTATTCCGATTATTGATCCGCGGAGTAAGGCTGAACAGAAAACCAGGCATCGATTTGGAGACAATTTTTATGACAAGAGAAGGCGCCGCGGACTTACACTTTATGAGTCACGAAAACTCATGCAAGAGAGAAATTATTTTGGTGCATCAATGGTTGACACGGGCGCAGCAGACGTGCTTATCTCTGGCTTGACTAGAAAATACCCAGATACTATTCGACCAGCTCTTCAGGTTATAGGTGTAGCAGAGGGTGTTCGGAGAATTGCAGGAATGTACATTATCATCACCAAGCGAGGACCCTTCTTCTTTGCAGATACAACCGTAACAGTGAATCCATCGGTTCAGGATCTTGTTGATATAACGATCCTTACAGCGGAGACTGTAAAGCAATTCAATTTGCAACCCAGAATAGCCATGTTATCCTACTCTAATTTTGGCTCAGCGGAAGGAGAGGAAGTGGAGAAGGTTCGAGCTGCTGTGGAGATTATGCAAAAGCAATATCCCGGACTTATTATCGATGGAGAGGTACAGGCTAATTTTGCACTTAACAAACGATTGATGAAGGAGCAGTTTCCCTTCACGGAACTGGCAGACAAATCTGTGAATACACTGATATTCCCCAATCTTACTTCAGGTAATATTGCGTATAAATTGATGCAGGAAATGGGAGGTGCAGAAGCTATTGGGCCGATTCTATTGGGCATGAAAAAGGCGGTACATATCCTGCAGATGGGAAGCAGCGTGCCAGAAATTGTAAATATGGTTACCATTGGCGTAATTGACGCACAGCGAAAGAATAGATAATTCTCGATATGATCACACACGTCAGGGGAAGGCTAGTGGAGAAGAACCCAGCTTACGTTGTTATAGAGTGCAATGGAGTGGGATATTTTATCAATATCTCCTTGCATACCTATGCCAACCTGCCTGACGATGAGGCCTGTATGCTCTATACACACTTGAGTGTAAAAGAAGACTCGCACACATTATATGGGTTTGTAGATGTGCCCGAAAGGAACTTATTTCGCCATCTGATTTCCGTTTCAGGGGTTGGGCCCAGTACAGCTCGAATGGTCTTGTCTTCCATGGAACCCCAACAGGTGTACAGCACCATTATCTCTGGGAATGCCGCTGTGATGCAAACTGTAAAGGGTATTGGCGGGAAAACAGCGCAACGGATAATCATAGACCTGCAGGACAAACTCACCAAGGAAGGACTGGTTGAGGGACAAGAAGGGACTTCTGATGAACACTTGAGCAATAAATCATATGAGGACGCGTTATCTGCTTTACAAATGCTGGGATTTGCAAAAAGTGCTGCAGCAAAAGCAATAAGTAAAGTATTGAAGTCAGAGGGGACTGAGCTCTCGGTTGAGCAACTGGTTAAAGAGTCATTAAGTGTCCTCTAGTTCTAAAATTACCACCTTACTTTAGCTCCTGTAGCCAACCCTTTGTTTTTGGGTTTTGTGAATCCATTTTTTATTTGAGAAACCTTTGGAGCGGATTCGGGACATATCCCTAACTGTAGTTGCTATTCTATGCCTTGTTACCGCAGGGCAGCAACATGTGTTTGCCCAAGATCCAACCCCTGACGATACTACATCGACAGGCATTGGAGGAGATGATTCAACAGCCTCAGAATCCTCCGGTGACGGTGATTCTTCACTCTTCCTCTACTATCCTTTTGAAGATAATTCTAATATGGGAGGAATGGGCGAGGATAACCTGATGTACTTGAATAATCCTTCAAACATTGAATCCAATATTGAGTACGATCCGGAAACCGGGCAATATAACATTACACAAACCATCGGAGATGAAGACTACAGAAACCCTTCGTATATGACCTTTGAGGAATACAAGGAATATGACATGGACAAAGCGCTGAATGAATATTGGTATCAGAAGGCGAAGGCAGAAAGTTTTGAATTGGAAAGAGGATCCGCTCCAACAGTGTTGGATAAGTTTGGTTTAAAAGGGTTCTCAGGAGCGGTGGATATCAGGCCGCAAGGTTCTGCGGAACTGACATTTGCTATCAAGACAAACAAGACTGACAACCCAGCACTGCCGGAGAAGACCAGGAAGACCACAACGTTTGATTTTGAAGAGAAAATTCAAATGAGTGTTACCGGATCAATTGGTGACAAACTGCAGTTGACTACGAATTATAATACTGAAGCCACTTTTGATTTTGAGAATAAAATGAAGCTGGAATATTCAGGAGATGAGGATGAGATCATCAAAAAGATAGAGGCAGGAAATGTAAGTCTGCCGCTTTCGGGGTCACTCATAACAGGTAGCCAAACCCTGTTTGGCATCAAGACACAGATGCAGTTTGGTAAGCTGATGGTAACAAGTGTCTTCTCTCAGGAAAAGGGGAAGAAATCGGAGATTGATGTAAAGGGTGGGGCGCAGACCAGTGAGTTCATTATCAAAGCTGATCAATACGAAGACAATAAACACTACTTTCTTGCCGAGTATTTCAAGGACAACTATGAAACAGCGCTTGAGAACTTGCCGCTGATTAATTCGGGAGTTAATATCACCAAGGTTCAGGTTTGGGTTACCAGCAGATTGGGACAAACGAAAAATACAAGAAACATAGTGGCCTTCATGGCGCTGGGAGAACAAGAGACGGGCTATCACGATGATACCGGGTTCATTCTGGCACCGTATGCTCCTGACTCAGGATCAAACAACCTGCTCAGTGAGCTGCTTACCAACTACGCTGCAATTAGAGATATAAACCAGGTGAATTCTACAATGCAGCTGACACCCCTGGTGCCGGCTAAGGATTATGAAAAGATTGAAAGTGCCAGGATGCTCTCTAATTCTGAGTTCAAGTACAATCCCCTTCTTGGTTTTATCTCGCTAAACTCAGCATTAGCAAATGATGAAGTGCTGGCTGTTGCCTTTCAATACACATTTAACGGGGAGACATACCAGGTAGGAGAATTTACCAATGACGGAATAGCAGGCGATACGACCTTGATCGTCAAGCTGCTGAAAAGTACGGAGATCAATACAGGGCTACCTACGTGGGACCTGATGATGAAGAATATTTATAGCATTGGAAGTTACAATGTACAGCAACAGGGTTTTGAGCTGAATATCATGTATCAAGATCCTGAAGTAGGTACTCCGGCCAACTACTTAAAGGAGGGCCACCCGGACTATGTTCAAGGGATTCCGCTGCTGAAGGTATTCAACCTGGATAAGCTAAACTATAATCTTGACCCACAGCCAGACGGGCGATTTGACTTCATCAATGGCGTTACTATCAACACCTCCAATGGGCGCGTTTACTTCCCCGTGCTAGAGCCTTTTGGACAATACCTGGAGGATAAGATCACAGGAGAGAAGGATGGCAATAAGGATGACAATCTAACCGTAATTGCAAATAAATACACCTACAAGGAGCTGTACGAAATGACACGGAATGACGCGCAACAGGAGCATCCCGATAAAAATCGTTTTAGCCTGATGGGGCAGTACCAATCGTCGTCAAGCTCTGAGATTTCGCTGAACGCGATGAATATTCCTCAGGGCTCAGTCACGGTAACGGCTGGCGGAAACAAGCTCACCGAGAATGTCGACTATACTATCGACTATGCATTGGGTAGGGTGAAGATCATTAACGAGGGAATCTTGAACTCCGGAACTCCAATCAAAATCTCATTTGAGAGCAATACTCTGTTTGCCATACAGTCGAAGACTTTGATAGGATCCCGGTTTGATTATAAACTCTCTAAAGACTTCAATGTAGGCGGTACGATTCTGCATTTGACCGAGCGGCCAATTACGCAAAAAATCAATATTGGAGATGAGCCGATTTCCAATACAATCTGGGGAATGGACGCTGATTATCGTACCCAGGTGCCTTTCCTTACTAAGATGGTAGATGCGTTACCGCTGATTTCTACGAAAGCCCCTTCATCCCTGACTATTAACGGGGAATTTGCGAATTTAATTCCCGGGCACTCAAGAGCAGTAACTAAAGAAGGTATTTCCTATATCGATGACTTTGAAGGAAGCCGTTCAACAATTGATCTAAAATCAATCTCCTCATGGGTGCTGGCTTCAACACCGCTCGGTGCTGCTGATGCAGGTGGTTCTGTATTGTTCCCTGAGGCAGCCTATACAGATAGTTTGGTCTACGGGTATAATAGAGCACGACTTGCATGGTATGTAATTGATCCTCTCTTCGCAAGGGACAATAGCCTTACCCCTGATTATATCAAGGATGCGCCGATGCAATCCAATGATTATATGCGTGAGGTATTGGAGACGGAGTTGTTTCCCAGCAAAACCAGGCCTGCTGGACAGCTTCCCAATCTGGCTGTATTTGACATGGCATACTATCCCAATGAGCGGGGCCCATATAATTACGATACAGAAAATGTAAATGCTGATGGCACATTTGCCAATCCTGAAGATCGCTGGGGCGGAATTATGAGGTCTATCACTACGAACGACTTTGAAGCGACCAATATTGAATTCATTGAATTCTGGATGATGGATCCATT
>DTRK01000221.1 GCA_012965955.1 Flavobacteriales bacterium | reverse complement strand
TTTGATCGGATATGGAAGTAGTCACCACTATACAGAACACCTTCTTTCAGCAGATCAAGGACCGCTTGCCGGGCCATTTAGCACTAGTGGACGAGATCGCTGATACGTTGGATATCAGTAATGACAGTGCCTATAGGAGAATAAGAGGCGAAACCTCCCTTGATTTCGAGGAGATAGCTGCCCTGGCCTATAAACACGGTATTTCATTGGATGGATTGACCAGTTCTAAATCAGATACTGTAGCTTTTCGTTACCAGCCTTTGGTGGAGGAAACCTTCTCTTTTGAGGATTACATGGAGACGGTATTGACAGATATCAAAAGCATTGAAGAAAAAGAGGGGGGAACTATGACATATGTGGCCAATGATATCCCTTTCTTCCAACTTTTTGGAGTTCCTGAAGTGGCATCATTTAAGCTGTTTGTTTGGACTAAGACCATCCTGAATTATGCGGAACATAAGGGGAAGAAGTTCAGGATTGGCGAAGGATTATCAGATCGTGCTCAGGAACTGGGGAACCAATTAATTGAATGCTATTGCAACATTCCTTCAACAGAAGTTTTTCATTCCGGTTCTCTGGATTCTACGTTGAATCAGATTGAATACTACTATATAGGTAGACTTTTTGCCGATAAGGCTGAAGCCCTGGTACTCTGTGATAAGTTGTCGGAATTGGTGGATCATATGCAAAGGCAGGCAGAGTTAGAAGTGAAATTTCCATTTGGACGGGAGTTGCCGGAAGGGACGGCAGAACTTAGGAGAGGGAACTACCAGCTGTACTATAACGAGGTGTTGCATACGGATAATACGGTACTGGCATCCGCAGGCGACTTCAAGATGGCCTACCTTACCAATAATGGGCACAACTCCCTGATGACGACAAATCCTGTTTTTCATGATCACGCAGAACGCGCTATTAAGAACCTGCTCAGCAAATCATCTCTGGTGAGCGGAACTTCCGAGAAGGAAAGAAACCGGATTTTTATGGCATATCAGGATAAGATCGATCAAATGCGGTCGGCAATCAAATAATTCTGATATATTTGCACCCCGATTTCAGGCGATTATCTGTCTGCCTACAGAGCTCAGAACGGATCGTGTAGGTAACATGAATAGAGTAAGAAGCGAGCTCATTTGGCAGTTTATGTCATTTATTAGGGCGATTAGCTCAGTTGGTTCAGAGCATCTGGTTTACACCCAGAGGGTCGGGGGTTCGAATCCCTCATCGCCCACGGATTGATCAAAGCTCACCACGAAGTGGTGGGCTTTTTATTTGAGTGCGCGTCAAGCTTGCTTGCACAAGCCGTAAAATAAAAAGGCCAATCGCGCGTAGCGCGTGAGCTTTGATTCCCTAAACGGGTTTGAGGGATCACCGAGTGCAACGAGGTAATCGTTCAGGCGCGGGTCAAGCTTGCTTGCACGAGGCCAGGCTTCGTATTAAAAAAATCTAAGGTGCGTTAAGTGCTTACCTCTTCCTGTGATGCTTACGTCCGCCTCCCTCTCGCTTGTTCCGCCCTTTGCTCCGGAAGTCCTTTCGCTTCTTTTCCCTTCCTTCGCCCTTGAACGAACTGCTCCTTGGGCTAGAGGCCCCTGTGGGCCGCTCTTCTGACTTCTCAACTACCAGGGGTACATTGTCATGGGCCTGGCCCTTCAATGCCTGAATCAGTTTTTGGCCCGCCTTTTCTTCGATCTCGAAAAAGGAAAACTTTTTCATGATTTCAATCTTGCCTACTTCCGCATCTCCAGAGTCGAGGCCTTCATTGATAAGTCCTATTAAACGGTTGGGATTCAGTTTGTTCTTACTTCCAATGTTGATATATAACCGCGTTAGCGAACCCCCTTTTCTATCTCTCGTCTGTCTGCTCTCTTTTCGTTCGTAGCGTTCTCCGCGATCAGTTTTTCTGCCTCTTTCTCGGTTTCTCTGGTTGTCTCCTCTGCTGTCTCCTCTGCTGTCTCCTCTGCTGTCTCTGGAGGAGGAAAGGTCCTGTGCATTTTTGTAGTAGCTCAGAAACCTGTTGAATTCAGCAGATACAAAATGCTGGATGAGCTGTTCCCTGTCCAACCCCTCTAATCTTTCATAAATGGTTGGCAAAAAGGGTTCGATCTGCTTCTCATCAACTTCCACCTGTTTAATTTTATCGATGAGCTTGTAGAGCTGAATGGTACAGATGTCTTTGCCGCTTGGTATCGGCTCCTGTGCAAATTTGATCCCGGACTTTTTTTCTATTTCTTTAATTTTCCTATTGTCCCGGGTAGTGGCTATAGCTATTGAGGTGCCACTTTTCCCGGCTCTTCCGGTTCTGCCACTCCGGTGTATGTAAATCTGAGACTCATCTGGCAGGCCAATATTGATAATATGTGTGATCTCATTTACATCAAGCCCTCTTGCCGCGACATCAGTGGCAACCAGTATTTGAAGCTGACGTTTTCTGAATCTGCCCATTGCTTCATCGCGTTGAGCCTGAGACAAATCTCCATGAAGCGCATCTGCGTTATAACCATCCTGAATCAGTTTATTGGCTATTTCCTTGGTCTCCCTCCGGGTGCGGCAAAACACGATTGCGTAAATATCTGGAGTGATATCCGCCAAACGCCTGAGCAATTCGTAGCGGTTCCGGGCCGAAACCATGTAACACACGTGTTTTACATTGTCAGCACCTTTGTTCATTGGCGCAACAGAGACCTTAAGAGCGTTACCCATGTGCTTTTCGGTGATAGCCATAATGTCTTTAGACGTAGTTGCCGAGAAAAGCAAGGTTTGCTTTTTATCTGGTGTCTCAGCAAGGATTGCATCCAGGTCTTCTTTGAAGCCCATGCTTAGCATCTCATCGGCCTCATCGAGCACAACGCGAGCTATATTGCCCAGGCGCAATTTCTTGCGATTGATCAAGTCTTTGCACCTTCCCGGTGTAGCCACAACGATCTGGGCTGCCCTGCTCAGGGCTTTCATTTGAGGCACGATACTGGCACCGCCATAAACTGCCACAATGCCTATCCCTCTGTGGTATTTGGAATATTTTGTTAGGTCACTGGTAATTTGTAAACACAATTCCCTCGTTGGGCAGAGCACCAATGTTTGAGGAGACTGGTCGTCAACATCTGTTAGCTGAATAGCTGGCAGTCCAAACGCTGCTGTTTTACCCGTACCTGTTTGAGCTGTAGCAATTAAATCCTGTTTGGACGAAATTAAATGAGGGATGGTTTTAGCCTGGATCGGAGTGGGATCTTCAAATCCAAGCTCCTTGATCGCATCTAATATGCCCTCATTTAAACCGCTTACTGCAAATGACTTCATATCTTTTCTGTATCAGTTGTGTGTCAGGGTTTATTCCTGAACCACAGCATTTTTTTCCTTCTTTCGGGCGTGCTCATTTAACAAGATCTTCCTCAAACGAATCGCCTCAGGTGTTACCTCCACATATTCGTCTTCCGCAATGTACTCCATTGACTCTTCAAGTGAGAACTTCACCGACGGCGCAATGTTGACTTTATCATCAGCCCCAGAGGAGCGCATATTTGATAGTTTTTTGGTCTTGGTGACATTGACTATCAAGTCATCTTGCCTTGTGGTCTCTCCGATAACCTGCCCGGCATAAATCTCTTGCATTGGATCAATGAAGAATTTGCCCCTGTTCTGAAGCTTGTCAATGGAGTAGGCTATTGCAGTACCTGTTTCCATAGCGATCAATGCCCCATTCCTTTTGCTTTTGATCTCTCCCTTCCACGGCTCATAACCACTGAACCTATGGGAGATCACCGCTTCACCCTCTGTTGCCGTAAGAATGGGATTCGTCAGGCCTATCAGACTTCTGGCTGGCATCTTAAATTCCAGATTAACCCGATCATTTTTAGGTTCTATCTTGAGGAGATCACCTTTCCTCATTGTGAGGAGTTCAATTACCTTTCCCGAAAAAGATTCAGGAACATTCACCGTCAATTGCTCAATGGGCTCGTGTTTATAACCATCAATTTCCTTAATTACCACTTTAGGCTGGCCCAATTGCATCTCATAGCCTTCCCTCCTCATAGTTTCGACTAAAACAGATAAATGCAATGTCCCCCTGCCGTAAACCAATAACTTGTCCGGTGAGTCGGTTTCTTCAACCTTTAATGCGAGGTTCTTTTCCGTTTCCCTGAATAGTCTCTCCCTGAGATGACGTGAGGTAACGAATTTTCCTTCCTTTCCAAAAAACGGGGAGTTATTGATGGTAAACAGCATGCTCATGGTAGGTTCATCCACCGACATTGGTTCTAATGCCTCCGGAGCTTCAAAATCAGCGATCGTATCTCCGATTTCAAAGGACTCCAACCCCATAACAGCCACTATTTCACCAGCTTTTACCGCTTCTTTGGTTTTCTCCTTGCCCAAACCCTCGAACAAATAGAGCTCTTTAACCGACGACTTATTGATTTGACCGTTTCTGTGTACCACACAAACCGGATCTCCCATCTTAATACTTCCCCGGTGAACTCTTCCTACTGCAATGCGGCCTGTATAAGATGAATAATCAAGGGAGCTGATCTGTATTTGCAAAGAGCCGGGGTTTTCCTGTGAAGGTTCAAAGGTGTCTATGATGGTATCGAGCAGATAGGTGACGTCCTCTGTAGGGGTATTCCAGTCCTCACCCATCCATCCTGCCTTGGACGATCCATAGACTACGGGATAATCCAGTTGTTCTTCAGTAGCATCGAGGGAGAACATCAGATCAAATACAGCCTCATTGGCTTCCTCTGGATTGCAGTTGGGTTTGTCAACTTTGTTTACTACTACTATAGGTTTTAATCTCATATCAAGGGCTTTTTGCAGTACAAAACGCGTTTGCGGCATTGGCCCTTCAAAGGCATCGACCAATAATAATACACCGTCGGCCATATTCAATACCCGCTCAACTTCTCCACCGAAATCTGAGTGCCCTGGTGTATCTATAATATTGATTTTCGTTCCCTTATACCTTACGGATACATTCTTAGATAAGATCGTAATTCCCCGCTCTCGCTCGAGTTCATTTGAATCAAGAATCAGCTCCTTAACTTCTTCATTGTCCCTAAACAACTTTACCTGATGCAAAATTCTATCGACCATAGTAGTCTTACCATGATCGACGTGAGCGATAATTGCGATGTTCCTTATCTCCATAATCTCCTTTTTCACCCTGCGTAGCTTTTGCTAACGATGGCTCTTGTACGTCAAAAATGCCCACAAAAGTACTCTATTGCTGTAATCTGGGTTGAAATGATTGCTTTTTTATCTGGTGTTGTTCTCGAAAGGAAGGCAGCAGAGGAGGACATAATGAATGCCAGCAAATTATCAGCCCATGATCGCGCCTCTACTTCTCCAATATCTCAAAGTAAATGGCAAGCGACTCCCCGCTCTCATCAACCAGTGTAAGCAAATGCCGGCCAGGTTCTGGCGCGAGCTCCAGCTTGTGGAGGGCATCGGTACTTCCAACAAACTCTTCGTCCACATGCCAATAGACAGTGGATGAAGGCCTTCTGTGTGCAATTTCAAAAATCGTCTTTTGCATTTCTCCCTTTAGGTTTCGGGGAACGAATATCTTGGTATTTCTCTTTGGATAAATGACGGCCATATTGCGTTCCGGACTTTCTCCGCAATCTGTCGCCATGGGTGGCAGGGTCTTATAGAATGGGTCCTTGCTCTTGAAATACCATTCCTGTACCGGAGGAAGGACAAACCAGCTGGTATCCACCATGTTGGCCACTTCATAACACTTGCTGGTTACCCGGTGCTTCCCCGCCTTATCAAGATGTACCCTCTTGTGATAAGCACAAACAGGACTTTTGTCACCTGCCACAGGCCCTAAAATTTTTACTTTATCGATGCACGTCTCAGATGCAGCATACCCGCTTCTCTTGCAGACTTCGATCTCGGTGAGGTCCTCAAATGGGGTGTCATACCATTTCTGGTTGGGCAAATGCTTGAACATCTTGAATAGGATAGGAGCGGCCACATTCAATCCGGTAAGTCCGGGCCGGCCTTCACCATCAGCATTTCCCACCCATATACCGACCAGGTATTTTGTATTCATTCCGATCGCCCAGGCATCTCTGTGTCCGAAACTGGTCCCGGTCTTCCAGGCGACATCTGCTGCTGATTGAAAATCTTCCCAGCCCCGCTCTTCCCTGGGTCGGTTTAATTCCTTCATGGCTTTAAATGTCAGCCAAATGGGCCCTGCACCGAATAGGTGTGTCTGCTTGTGTACAGGCGTTCGAACACTGTCAGAAGCCATAAAATATGCGCCTAACTGATCACTTTCATCATATCCGAAATTATTTTGCTCGTAGTTTTTTAGTGAGCGTGCCATTGAGAGATAAGCACTGGAGAGATCCCACAGCGTGGCCTCAGCGCCTCCAAGGATCAATGACAAGCCATAGTGGTCAGCCGACTTGGTAATGGTACTCAATTTCAGCTTGTGAAGCACATCGTGAAATCGAGGCAGGCCATATTTGCTCAGCATGCGTACAGCTGGAATGTTCAACGAGCGGGCAAGTGCCTCGGAAGCTGGGACCGCACCGTCAAATCCCTTGGCGAAGTTTTTCGGTACAAATCCGCCAAATTTTGTGGGTATATCAGCCACCAATGCATCTGGTAACAGCATGCCGTCTTTGAGCATGGCCGCGTACAAGAATGGTTTGAGGATGCTGCCGGTACTTCTCGGTGCGGTCATGATATCTACATCCTGACCTGATTCTGCATGTTGGCAATCCGTATTACCAACGTAGGCAAGCACCTTACTTGTCTCAATGTCGATCAGGATCAAGGCGGCATTGTGAACTTCATTTTGACTGAGCGCCTTGTGATAGCTGCTTATAATATTATTAGCCTTTGTCTGTAGCGCCTGGTCAATAGTGGTTCGGATGCGTTCTCCTGCATGGCCCTCGTTAAAGAGACGGGTGAGCAAGTGAGGAGTTACCAGCGGCATTGATTTGGGTTTGCCTGGAAGGGCTTCTGATTTGGCCAGCTCGCAACTGATGTCGTCAATTACACCTTCTCTCATCAGTTTATCCAGTAATCGATTCCTTTTTGCAAGTAAGCGCTCGTGGTTTTTTCCAGGGTATATCAGCGAGGGTGCGTTGGGAAGAACGGCAAGCGTTGCCATTTCTCCCCAGGAAAGTTTCTCAGGAGAACGGCTATAATATCTCCAGCAGGCAGATTCCAGGCCGACAACGTTGCCGCCAAATGGGGCATAGGTGGCGTAAAGGCCCAATATTTCCTCTTTTGACATGGACAATTCCAACTTTAAAGCCATGAAGATCTCGATGATCTTTTGAAAAACCGTCCTCGGCTTTCCCTTTCTCGACAATCGTATTACCTGCATGGTCAGGGTGCTGCCACCGCTTACGATCCGTTGCTCCGATATATTCTGTACAGCCGCTCGAAGTATAGATATTGGATTTACCCCTGGATGATAAAAGAAGTACTCGTCCTCGAAATATAATATTGAATACTCAAACTTCCTGGGAATCCGATTTATGGGAGGAAATCTCCATTGTCCGTCCGTTGCTATATGCCCTGCCAGCAAGTTCCCATTGGCGTCTTCCAGTACAGTGCAGGTAGGATCGCTGAACAGAGGGTCCGGTAAACAATTGGCAAACCAGATGAGGAAAGCAAGGAAAACCGCTCCGAAAAACAGTTTAATCCTGTGCTTTTTCAGCTTTAAACTCAAGGCTCCCACAGCTTGTGAATTCGGCCTGCTAACGCCTGGCGCTTATGCTGCCTCCGGCTTCCACGACCTCAACCCATCTACCTGCCTTTCGCGAATAGATCTCATTGTCGTACATCGCCTCGCAATACACCGTGGGCAGGTAAAAGCGTCCAAGATAAGCGGCGTTCAAGAGCACTCTATAAGTTTTCTTGTCACCTGTACGAAGATCGAAGTAGGAGTACACTCTATCATCCCTGATATCCTGGTACCTGGGTTTGTCACCCATTTTCTGCGACTCAACCAGGTCCATGCGTGTATTCCTGATCTCCCATCCAGAGGGAAAGATCTGTGTAAGTGCCATCTCTTTATATTCCTGGCGTAGGCCCGGATGTTTGATCTCGACCTCTGCGATGAAATCAGTACCCTGCTCAATTTGGGAAGGATTCATCGTATTGCCTTTAATATCGAGATAGCGCACCTTCATGTACAAATTGCGCTCTGAGTTGACGGTATTTCCAACCAGGGGAATTCCCGACATTTGCAGTTTGACAAACAGCGTTCGATCGCTGGTGTTCTTAATCTTGAGCGTCCCTTCGGGAGCACCTTTCATGTTCATGTCAATCTGTGAAATAGCCTGAGACGTATTTATTGTTTTGAGGCCTTTCTTATCCAGATCATATTGGAACTTAACCTGTTCTCCGGACCCGGTTATGGTGACGAATTTGGCAATTGCCATCAGGGAATATGCCGTTGTTTGCGTACTATACCAGCGGTTTGATCCGATTTTATCCGCTAGCTCTTCCATGATCGTCTTTGCCAGCCCCTTCTTCTTCATCAGCACCAGCGTCTCCAGGATCATCGCCTGATCGCGTTCAGTACTTCCATAGGAATGAGAAAGCTCTTTATACGGCTCAATCTCGGTACCAGCGCTGGCAATCATTCGGGCTGCAACATCTTTCTTGCCAGCGAGCTGGTAAGCGGCTGCGAGTCTCCACAATGCAGCATTGGTGAGCTTCTTCATCTCCCGCATTCTGTTCATCGCTCCCATCGCAGGTTTCTTGGCCAGGGCCAGGGTATACAAGCGATATGCTTGAATGAGCTGTGCGCTGTTGTGGTAATGGTGACGCGAATAGCCCATATCAGCTGTCCATGCATTGGCTCTTTGCTTCTGGAACTTCACCCAATTATTGATCATCTTCGAAGGGACATTATATCCTCTGGATTTTGCTTC
>DTRK01000220.1 GCA_012965955.1 Flavobacteriales bacterium | reverse complement strand
TATAGGAAATGTGCTAATTGCCAGGGTATCCTGATTACTAACGCTACCTGTACTATTATCAAAATCATATAAGTATGCATTTGCAACTATATTGGCTTCTGCAATTGCATCATTTTGTGGTGACACGGCTAGCCAGCCGCTTGAAGGAAAAGGTACAGTAGGGTAGGTGTATGTAAAAGAGGACAAAGTTGAAACTACTGGCGTTGTGTTCACACCCGCACTGGTTACCTCAAATGCGTAAAATTCAGCCTTGAGTGGACTCCGAACAACTATCCAATAATCTTCCGTAACTCCCTTCTGAATGGCAAGCATTTTCTCAGACAAAGTATCCAAAGTAATTAGCATATTGGCTTGACCCGTAACTATGTCACCCAATGGAGAAGGGAGGGTGCCATTGCCAGGTAGCGCCATGTCTACCACGGTATAATACAAGTTATCTATGGTCTGTCCTATATTGCTTAAGTGAAAGATGTAGTATTTGCTGCAAGAACCTGGAACATGTGCTATAACAACTCCACTTGTTGCGCTGTAGTCCCCATTTAGGTTGCTTGTACCGTTGGGCATGGCCGTGTTCGTACTGTCAAAAACTGAGACGCCGTCCGAATAAAATAAGAGGTCTCCGTTCCCGTCACTGATTGCTGAATTTGCCTCCAAACTTCCGCCGGGGTAAGACGCGTTATTTAATGGACTACCTGTAACCTCAATCGGTGACCCTGAAGTAAACTTGAGAGCATTGTAATTAGTAAATACCCAATTGTCGTTGTACCTGGAGGTACTTTGCCCCATAGCGCTAAGGATCAACGCAATCATTCCTACACTAAGTAATCCAGTCTTCTTCATCATAAATAATTCGTATTTAATTGCACCTTTTACCTCAGAATTATCTTCTCCGTTCTTATTCTGCCATCCTCAAAATAAATGGAAGCTGTAAAAATGCCTCTTTTGAAATAAGATAGATCCAGGCTCACTTCCCTCACATTGAGTGTTTGTTGTAACACCGTCCTGCCCAACAGGTCTCTCAGGATCACTTGTTCCATTGGCATATTTGATAAGATGGTGATACTTCCAGGTGTGGGATTGGGAAACACTGCTATTTGCAGTTCAAGTGACAGCTCGTCTATCCCTGGTACGGAATATACGAAGGTTGTATTGTCAGTGATACCCAGGCTCTCATTGTAAAAACTACCACTCGCATTTACCTTCAATTTGGTGGCCTTAACCATGTACTCGTAATCTCCTGAGGCCATCAAGGTGGTATCTGAGAATGCGGTACCTGTTAGAATATTGGTATTTACCTTGCTCCATAATCCAGCTGGCAAAGTCTTGCGATATATATTATAGCCATCAACCGTCAAATCCGCCGAAGCGGTCCAGGTAATGTCAGTACCATTGGTACTGTTCGCCAATACTATTAACGTGGACGCTGGCTGCAGATAGTACATCCTTAACGAGGGATCGCCCATCTGAGCGACATGAATTCCTTCCCGGGTCACAAACCCAGCACCATAGTTCAAGGATATATAATCTGAATTCTTATCCTGGCTAACCAGGGATGAATATCCTAAATTCTCCCCCAGGGCCATGTGGTGGTAATGGAAATTGGGCCTGCCAGCCCAGGAAGCGGCAAGGGTTTTACCCGAACCTAATGAGCCTCTTAGCAGGTTGTTGCTACTGTCCCAATCTCCAAAATAGCTGCCAAAGAGCATTGTGAAGGTGGTTTGAATGGAATTTGAGGCCAGGTCTGATGTGTACATTCTAGCTCCGTTGTTCAATCCCTGGGCGCTGTTGTATGCGCCTGCTCCGCAACCATACGACCACAAATAGTCGTCCGTGAGCAGAGTGGTGAAATAGTCCATGGAATCAACGTTTGATGGCCCAAAAAATGAATTGAAATTGCGATATCCATTTTGTCCGAAACCATCCGGGAATGAATATAAGTTTCCCTGGTCAATCAGCCCTCTTTCCTGGGGCACATACTGGGCTATTTTGAAATCATGTGCCTTTGATAAATATTGGCTCAAAAGCACCTCCTCAGTTTCAGTGAAATTCGGTAGGCTGTTGAAATCAACCCTGCAAACCTGGAGCTCCAGTGCAGAGGGGACTTTGCTTTGGTCAAACTTGCCATCCCCCGGTATATTCTGATTTCTTGTCTCTGCCGCCACCGTGTTGTTTACAGTGTTATCGGTCCACATGCCATCCATATCGGCGTAGTATACATCGGCCGGCCAGGCGCCCTCATGGTCGGGGTGTCCATCTGGGTTTAGGTTGCCAGAATACGGGACTGGGATGTGCCCCAGCAAATAGACCGATCTAAGATTCTGCAACGAGTTATACTGGTTAACGATAATTGCCTTGACACTTTGCGCCGAATCGTTTGGATTGACACCAATTGTTGTAACATCCCAGCCATCATTGTATAAGTCTACCTCCA
>DTRK01000219.1 GCA_012965955.1 Flavobacteriales bacterium | reverse complement strand
TGTGTGTATCCCAAGAACTCAGCCATTCCACTCCATCCTTTACCTTTATAATATTTGTCTGGATTTGCATGAAGCCAGAGAATTTACAAGAAGCTTAGGATTAAAAAGTGTGAAAGAATGGATGTATTTCTCAAAAAATCGTTTTATTCATAAGTCAAAAAAAGCAAGTTTTCTTCCATCGAATCCCTATGAATTTTATAAAGATAAAGGCTGGGTAAGTTGGCCAGACTGGTTAGGCACTAAAACAATTGCTACGAAAGATAGAGTTTATTTAAATTATAAAGCTGCAAAGAGATATGTACGAAAACTCAAATTAAACGGAGAAAAAGAGTGGAGAGCTTACTGCAAAGGAGAATTTAAATCTAAAGGATTATTAAAACCACTCAACATCCCTGCAAATCCAGACAAATATTATAAAGGTAAAGGATGGAGTGGAATGGCTGAGTTCTTGGGATACACACAAAAATTCGGAGGAGGAAAGAAGTTTAGGGAATATTCTGATGCTAGGCGTTTTGTTAAAAGACTAAATATAAAAAATCAGTACCAGTGGTATCAATACAATAAAGTGAAAATGCCAGATAGAGAAAAACGGCCTGCAGATATTCCTATTAACCCACAATTATCCTACAAAAACGAAGGCTGGAAAGGCTGGGAGCATTTTCTCGGGAAGACGAAATAATGGCTGGCACCCCACTCACCGATCTTATCAGTAAGATTTCTAGCGAGTATCCCGCCGCTATGAATGAGCCTCTCGCAGCTCACCCAATGGGGCATTTTATCAGGCAAACTGCACCAGAGATCATCAAAGGATTGCTCCCCCCGATCACCCGTAACTACACGGTCAAAGGGTCGACAGGTCAGGGCAATTGGATGGGTAGACCTTGGATAGCAATCCTGAACCCAGACATTACAGAAAAAGCTAGTGAGGGGTATTTCGTTGCATACGCATTTCCGACTGATTCGACTTCTCTGAACTTAGCTTTATGCCAAGGCCAGAATGAGGCGACCAAGCAGTATGGAAAGAAATCGTCTGCAGCACTGAATAAACAGGCCGACTTGATGCGAATGAAGATTCCAGAATTTGAGGCTCATTTCAGTTCCGAACCTAATAAAGATGCCTCACCGAAAACAAAACATCGGCAAGGAGACATTTACATCAAGGAATACGACTACAATGCCCTCCCCTCTGAATCTGTTCTTTTGGATGACCTGTTCAAAATGCTAGATGCGTATGAAACGCTCTTTTTCAAGGGAGGTAGGGATAGCGACGCCTTCGATGATGACAAGCCATCAGTGGATAAAGAAATAGCAATTGAGGAAAGGCACAAAAAGCGGGTTCACTTCTCCATTGAACGCCCAAGCAGTTCCAAGATTAAGGGAGTAAAGAGGAAGCTGGGTTACAAATGCCAAGTATGTGGATTCGATTTTGAAGAGAAATACGGGGCGTTAGGTAAAGACTACATCGAAGCACATCATCTGATTCCAATTTCGGAACTCAAACAGGGGGAAATCAGAAAGACGTCTGAAAAGGATTTCGCCACTTTGTGTAGCAATTGCCACAGAATGATTCATAAACTCTCCGACCCGAGTGACATTGAAAAATTGAAGAGGATCATCAAATGAAACACCTCCTACTCACAACAATCGCAGCCGTGGTGCTGGTGGGGTGTGGGGTGTCTGCAGGAGTTTTCTGCACTTCATACTTATGAGACTAATCGAATTAATTGAATTAATTGACAAAGTAGACATCGAAGCCGTCAAGCAGGCCTTGAATGATGGTGCGGATGTGGAGGCTAAGAATGACAATGGCGCGACTCCTTTGCATCTTGCGGTTATTAACGGGCAAAGGGAAGTAGCCGAACTGTTAATCGCCAAAGGTGCGGATGTGCATGCGAAGACTGATGATGGATGGACTCCTTTGCATTCTGCAACAAACAAGGAAGTCGGTGAATTGTTAATCGCTGCAGGTGCAGATTTAAATGCGAAGGATGATTCCAAATGGATTCCTATGCATTCCGCAGCTATTCTAGGTCATAATGAAGTTGTCGAACTACTGATCGCCAAGGGCACCGATGTGAATGCGAAGGATGATGATGGCGAAACACCGCTAAATCAGGCCATCAGAAACCAAAAAACCGAAACCGCCGAACTACTGATTGCCCACGGTGTGGATGTTAATTTGAAGAATTATGAGCGAGGCGAGACTGTTTTGCATCTTGCGGCTTTTCATAGTCAAAAGGAAATCGCCGAACTACTTATCGCCGCAGGTGCAGATGTGAATGCGCTTATGAATAAGGGCAAAACACCGCTAGATTATGCAGAAAGGGAGCAAAGCCCTAATCGGAACTATTCCCAAGTTAAAGCCACCAATAAAGAAACCGCCGACCTCCTCAGCAAACACGGCGGCAAGACGGGTGAAGAATTGAAAGCTGAAG
>DTRK01000218.1 GCA_012965955.1 Flavobacteriales bacterium | reverse complement strand
CTAACGGAGATGGAAAAGGCAGCAATTCAAGAGGAGGTAGTTCGGATCTATGATGTGTTTATAACGCACGTATCCAATGGGAGGCCGCTGAGCAAGGCAGCTGTTGATAGCATAGGACAGGGCAGGGTTTGGAGTGGTGCCGATGCAATGGATCGCGGTTTGGTTGATGTTTTTGGAGGATTGAACGACGCAGTCGAAATAGCCGCATCTATGGCAGGTATGGAAGACTATAAGATTCTGGAATTGCCGGAGATCGAGTCCTCGCCTCTTGACGAAATATTGGCTGGGATAGCCAAGATAAGCTGGGTACGCATTATAAGCAATACATGTTGCTGCAGCACTTAATTAAGGCTCAGGGTATTCAGGCTATTGTCCCCTACGACTTAAACCTGGAATAGGCAGTTATTTAGCGAC
The DNA here is from genome assembly GCA_012965955.1 of Flavobacteriales bacterium. Lineage (GTDB taxonomy): Bacteria > Bacteroidota > Bacteroidia > NORP154 > NORP154. The sequence goes on along the minus strand of DTRK01000218.1, from coordinate 8,519 downwards.
CACATTAGCGCCTTTAATATTTATTCCCTCATCTGGAATGACGTGCTAACAACTCAATGTAATAACATACCCCGTGTGTTTGCGGATATTCAGCACCCTGTCAAAATCCAAATAAAGGTACTGACCCTTAATGCCTTTCAGGGTGCCCGAAATTTCAGGCTCTTTGTCAAAGCCAATGCTCTTTATCTTTAACGGGTAATCTTCAACAGGGTATTGGATTTCGGTGATGTCATCACTGTCGGCAATATAGTCTTGAAGGTCTCTGGGCAGCAGGTCTTCCATTCTAGACTTCTCTTCTTCAAGATCTACATCTGCCACCTCATTCTTGAGCATTTTCTGCCAATGTGTTCTATCCGAGACGTGTTCCTTTAGCGCTACTTCTATGCAGCCTGCCAGGTATCTGTTGGGAACCTGTGCAAGCAAGATAGCCCGCGATGCGCCCTGATCGATCCATCTCGTTGGAATTTGTGTTGACCTGGTAACGCCAACTTTTAACCCACTTGAAACAGCGAGATAAACAAAGTGTTCCTGCAAATGATTGGCCTTTTCCCATTCTATATCTCTGCCTTCACCTTCATGCGCCCTGCACAATTCCGGGCGGATTATGCACTCGGCTGCCTCTGGTGCGCTCATAAAACAGGGATAGCAAAATCCCTGTGCGAATGACTTTTTAGTCTTCTTCCCACATGAAATACAGAAAATATCTCCTCCAAAGCTCAAGTTGATTCCCTTTCCAATAAGCGGGTTCAGCTCTATGTGCTCATCACCAAAGCCCAATGTATAGGAAACGGGGTTCCCTAAGCTCGTTCGCATTTTGTGAATTATTCCACCGACCTTCATATGTATCAAATTCAAGAGCTTTGTAGCTCTCATTTCCTGATAAAAATAATAAAATGGATTATATTTGAAAGCAGGGCGATCAAGAAAATAATGGCATTATTCAATTCAATAGTATCGTGGGTCATAAAAAAGAGGATACATCAAATTGACCTCTTTTTGCAGTATCCTCATGATGTGCAGGAGGAGTGGATTACACGCCTGGTTGACACGGCAAGAAATACTGAATGGGGCAAGAAGTACGGATATAAGTCGATCAAATCCTCACATGCCTATAAGGAACAAGTTCCGATTCAGGATTACGACAGCCTAAAGCCATATATCAGCAGATTACGGAAAACTGAGCAAAATATTCTGTGGCCAACGGAGATCAAATTATTTTCCAGATCGTCGGGAACTACTGCAGATAAGAGCAAGTTTATACCAGTAAGCCAGGAAGCGCTTGAAGAGTGCCATTTTAAGGCAGGCAAGGACGTTCTAACCATATATTGCAATAACAATCCTGACACTGAGATGTTTTCGGGGAAATCGCTCACTTTAGGTGGAAGCAATCAGATCAACGACCTCAACAACGACTCGTACTATGGAGATTTATCCGCTATCCTGATTAAGAACTCCCCTTACTGGGTTGAGCTGATCCGAACCCCGGAAAGATCGATTGCCCTTCTGGACGAATTTGAAAAGAAGATTAAAGAGATCCAAAGAACCACCCGCAAAGAGAATGTTACAACCATTGCCGGTGTACCCTCCTGGATGCTGATTTTGATGAAGCACGTTCTGGACAAGAGTGGCAAGGACAATCTTCTGGAAGTCTGGCCCAACCTGGAGCTGTTCATTCACGGCGGCATCAATTTTGGGCCCTACCGTGAGCAGTACGAGAAGCTGATTCCATCAGCTGACATGAATTATATGGAAACTTACAGTGCAACGGAAGGGTTCTTCGGAATACAGGACCAGAAGGATTCAGATGACATGCTGCTGATGTTGGATTATGGCATCTACTACGAGTTCATTCCCAGAGACGAAATGGAAAAAGAGGACCCAAAGACGCTCTCTTTAAGTGAGGTCGTCGTTGGTGAGACATACGCCCTGGTGATCAGCACGAACGCGGGGCTTTGGAGGTACAAGATCGGGGATACCGTACGGTTTACTTCGCTGTCACCGTATAGGGTGCAGGTTGCAGGAAGAATAAAGCACTTCATTAATGCGTTTGGTGAAGAATTGATCATTGACAATGCGGAGCAGGCCCTGAGTATAGCCTGTAAGAAGTCCGGGGCGGTGATCACTGAGTATACGGCAGGGCCAATTTACATGAGCCGTGAGAAGGCCGGTGCGCATGAATGGCTGATTGAATTTGAAAAGAGTCCAGGGGACCTGGTCTATTTTACTGAAATACTGGACAATGCCCTTAAGGCCATCAATTCTGATTATGAAGCAAAACGATCTGGGAATATGACATTACAAGCACCGGTTGTTCATGAAATGCCGAAGGGTATATTTTTTGATTGGATGAAATCCAGGGGGAAGCTGGGAGGGCAACATAAAGTACCTCGCCTTTCCAATGATCGAAAATACGTTGAGGATATACTTAAAAGACATGCAGCTATCGCATAAATCTCCAATAGAATATTGATGGTGAATGCTTTGGGCACCTTATTTCTTTCTGTACTGGGATTATCTTCCAGCTTCAGTCACTCGCAAGACAGTTCCAGTGTGATGTCATTTGAGTTGACTCTCGAGATCGAAGTAACTTCCAAATCTATCACCAGCGATTACCTTGGCAACGCCTATACCATTGATGACAATGAAATTGCAAAATACTCAGCAGCAGGTATCCTCATTAGCTCTTTCAGCGATAAGAATGCAGGCACCATTACCTCGGTAGATGCATCTAATCCTTTGAGGGTGCAGGTATTCTACCAGGACTTTGGACAAATAATCTATTTGGATGATGTGCTAAGCGTTATAGGATCAAAGATCTCGCTTATAGAGCAAGGTCTGGATCAAGCCACCCTGTCATGCTCCTCGTGGGACGATGGGATCTGGCTATATGACCCCCAGGATTTTGAATTGAAAAGATTGGGCAGCGATTTAAGGCTATCACATCAAAGTGGTAATATCAATCAGCTTGTTGGCATTGAGGCAAATCCAAATTACATCATAGAAAAGAACAACTTCGTATACCTCAATGATCCGTTAACGGGCATCCTTGTTTTTGATCAGTTCGGCACATATTACAAGACCTTGCCCGTGAGGGGGATAGACCGGTTTCAAGTCAGTGGGGAGCAGGTGTTTTATTTGCAGGACGGTAAATTGATGAGTTATAATATGCAGACATTCCAACACGCAAATTTGCCAATTACTTCTGATAGGGACGCCCTATTGGACATGCGCTTTGAGAAAGAGCTGAAATGTCTCACTGTTCTAAAAGAAAAGAAACTGGAATGGTATGTTATTAAAGATTAATTTCTACTTTTAAAGCGAACAATTTAACGAGGGAAATCAGCCGTGGGAGCCAAGGGAAAGTCAGAAAACATGCATGTTGCGATTGCCGGAAATATTGGTGCGGGCAAGACAACCCTTACCAAGTTGCTCGCGAAACACTACAAATGGGACACCCATTTTGAGGATGCTGAAGACAATCCATATTTGAATGACTTTTATGAGGATATGCAGCGTTGGTCATTCAACCTGCAAATCTACTTCCTCAACAGTCGCCTCAATCAAATAATGGAGATCAGAGAGAATAACAAGACGGTTATTCAGGACAGAACGATTTACGAAGATGCCTATATCTTCGCCCCTAACCTTCACGCGATGGGTTTGATGACAACGCGGGACTACGATAACTATATTCAGCTATTCAACACGATGATGCACTTTATCCAACCGCCTGAACTGCTCATCTATTTGCGCGCGTCCATACCAACTCTGGTGAGACAAATACAAAAAAGAGGGAGGGAGTATGAAGAGTCAATCAGGCTGGATTACCTGAAGAGGTTAAATGAGCGCTACGAGGCCTGGATATCGACCTATGAGCACGGCAATCTCCTGATAATAGACGTCGATGATATCAACTTCTTTGAGAACTCTGAAGATCTGGGTAAAGTCATCACCAAGATTGATGGGGAGATCCACGGGTTGTTCGAAGGTATCGCTTAAGATCTTTTCTGGTCAGATTATTTCTCATCAGTTCCTTTCTGGGGTTGGAAGTCAATTGAAAGCTCATACTGGCTGCTGACTATTTTTCCGCTTCGCTTGGCAGGTGCCCAGTTCGGCATCTTATTTACAACTCTTATCGCTTCCTCATCGCAGCCACCGCCAATAGGTTTTATCACTACCGCATCGCTGATGGTGCTATCCGTGTTTACGTTGAAGCTAACATGTACCCTGCCTTCAATGCCCAGTTTTTCAGCCGAGTCTGGATATACTACATTGTCTGATAAGTACTGTTGCAAACCTGATTCTCCTCCCTGGAACCTAGGCGACTGCTCATCAATTGCTGCGCTGTCCATTGGTGCTTCAAGATCAGCCAAAAATTCTGACTCCATTTCAGGTTCTGCCACTCCTGATATAACAACATTTTTCAGGGTGTTAGTGTCGTCATATTCATCCGCTTGAGCCATGGTCTTGGCAGATTCCTTCTTCTTGTCAAATGAACTATTGGCGACTCCGTCGTATTGCGTGTTCTTCATGCTCTTCTTTGTCGCTTTGCCTGTAGGAGCCTTGCTTTTGGCCAGCTGCTCTTCTCCAGACAGGACATATCCGGCCTGCATTTCATGGTGAACTTCCTTTTCTTCGATATAGACCTCCTCCATCATGTCCAGGTCATCTACTGCATCTTCTGTCAGCTCAGCTGGGGGTTCACTTTTATACAGATCAGCAACAACTTCATTGCCATTGCCTGCTTCAGGTACTTGATTTTGTAAATTGTTATCTGATCGGTGTTCTGACCTTGTCCTTTGGGCATCCTTCTCCGGGCCGGCTTCTTCAGTTGTGGTGATTGAAAAATTCAAGGCCTTTACGTCTTTGTTGATAACTGCGGCCAAGGTGCCTTCTGCTACAGCAATAGTATCCGCAGTATCCGACCATTTAGCTGTTTCTTCTTCAACCTCTCTGGCAGGTTCTTTTTCATCTGCGGTTGTGGCTGTAACATCTTCCTCAACAACAGGAGATTCAAGCTCTATTTTGTCAGATAGCACATTTTGGTTCTTAATGTCACTGGTCTTCAGATAGTTGAGTAACAACCCGCTCAAAAGCAATACGCCGATAAAACCCGCAGCGTATGAGTAATATTCTCTTTTCCAGATACCACCTGACGGTTTTTCCGTTGATGCCGCGATTCTCTCATTCAGGTTAGCAATGCGATCCTTAACATCAGATGAAAACCCCGCTATTGACAGTCCTTCCATTGCATCAGAGCAAATCGGGCAATCGACAAGGTGCTTTTCCACGGCTTGTCGCTCCGCTGCTGACAACCGATTACCAGAATACCTCTCCATTATATCTATGGATAGGCACTGACTATCTGAAAAGATATCGTTATGTTGGTTCTCAGCCATTAGTTGTACTTAAGTAATTCTTCAAGTTTCTCTTTCCGTTTTGAATGTAGCTCTTCACTTCATTCAAAGAGTATTTGGTAATGGTGGCCACCTCGTTGTAGCATTTCTCCTGAATGTAAAAAAGTTCCAGGCAGGTACGCTGCTCGTCACTTAGCTTTGTCATTGCCTGCTCTAAATTTGTAAGCTCGATTTCCTTCTTTACTTTAGTGCTAAGATGCATGGGTTCGGGCATTTCCACAACCAATCCCTCTAATTTCTCCTCATCATTGGTCATTTGCATTTTCTTTTCACTGCGGATCTTCATCAGGCAGTGATTTCTGGCAACCGTATATATCCACCCTTTGAAATTGCGTACATCATGCTCCCTTAGCTCACTCATTAATTTCTCAAAGATATCCATTACCGCATCCTCGCTCTCATCCTTATTCTTCAAATACTTCATGCACACGCCGAAAACAAGGTGGGTGTAGCGCTGGAATAAAATCCCGAACAGGGTTTTATCACCAGTCTTAAGGAACTTCTCAATTAGTTCCTCATCCGGTAATTTCTTTGGATCAGATTTAGAGTTGAATAGCAAAACGGGACTTTATAACTCTTGTTACTAAGTTCAACAAACTTTGGACCAAATATTGTTTGGTAATCTATTGGTAATATATTACGGAGAAAATTATCAATTATTTCATTCTGTTTGTTGCTTACGGGTTGTGTAGGCATCCTAAAGCCAATCATAAGATAAAAAGAGGCAATGTCGTTTCCCCTTTCTGCGCAGTATATTAATCACCGATGAGAGTAGGGGACAGGGCTCTTGTCAAAGAGATACCAAGCTGCTTTGGCAGCTAATATTTCTCGATTAAGCTGTTGGGGAAACAGCTTCTTTATCTTGATAATCCGAAAGCTTAGAAGGCTTATCTCTTTGTTTTCAGCTCCTTTTGCTGCTCCATGTAGATTCTTCCTTGATTAAGAGCTTCGTAGTCCTTATCAAAGGGAGCTTCATTGACAACAGTCTCAATAACCTCTTCAGTTGCAGCTCCAATGTCAGTATTATCTGCATTGTTTACTTCGAACGAGTGTGGGATGCTCGGTGCAATAACGAGAGCTACAACAGACATTAGCTTCAATAGAATATTAAGTGAAGGTCCAGAAGTATCCTTAAAAGGATCACCAACCGTGTCTCCGACAACAGCAGCTTTGTGAGCGTCTGTGCCTTTTTTGCCTTCTCCTTCAATCATTTTCTTGGCATTGTCCCAAGCGCCGCCAGCATTTGATTGGAAGATCGCCATCAAGACTCCACAGGTAGTTACACCAGCTAATAAGCCACCAAGCATCTCGGCACCTCCGATGTATCCAAATGCGACCGGCACTGCAATTGCCAGTAATCCAGGCAATACCATTTCTTTAATGGCTGCGTCAGTAGATATTTGCACACATTTTTCATATTCCGCTACTCCATCTGCAGCATCGAATATTTTTCTGTCTTCAGGTGTAGCTTTGGACATGTCAGAATCATATTTCCGCATTACTTCCAAAGCAGCTTTGAGGGCGGGAATTTCTCTAAATTGTCTTCGAACCTCTTCTATCATAGCCATTGCAGCCCGGCCTACTGCGTTCATGGCAAGAGCTGAAAACACAAAAGGCAACATTCCTCCTACCAGGAGCCCAGCCATGATTTGGGGATGAGAAACATCTATACCATCTACTTCTGCTATTTCCATAAAAGCAGCAAAAAGCGCCAATGCTGTTAAAGCTGCTGAAGCTATCGCAAATCCTTTTCCAATAGCTGCAGTTGTATTACCAACAGCGTCAAGCTCATCCGTTCTCTCCCGAACTTCAGGTGGCAATTCAGCCATCTCCGCTATTCCACCGGCATTGTCTGATATTGGGCCATAAGCATCAATAGCTAATTGAATGCCTGTGTTGGCAAGCATTCCTACTGCTGCAATAGCAATTCCGTAGAGGCCAGAAAAGTAATGTGAAACTATGATCGCCGTCGCAATAATTAATATCGGTATTGCTGTTGACATCATACCGACGCCTAGTCCTGCTATTATATTTGTTGCAGCTCCAGTTTCAGATTGCTTAACAATTGAGAGTACTGGCTTAGTGCCTGTGCCAGTGTAGTATTCAGTAATTTTTCCCACTAATAATCCAGCAACCAAACCTGTGATGGTGGCATAAAATACGCCGAGTGATGTATATTCAACACCTTTAAACACAAAGGTGGCTGGAATCATTTCTTTAATAATGAAAAAAGAGGCCCCAACCATCAGGATAGCAGATCCAAATTCTCCCATATTTAGTGCTCTGTGAGGACTTCCGCCGTCTTTAACTTTCACAAAGAAGGTTCCGATAATTGACATAATAATCCCGACTGCAGCAAGCACAAGAGGTAAATAAACGGCACCTAAACCTCCAAATTCTGCAGCAGGAGTTTCATTTCCTCCTGGAAGAAATACAAATGCCCCAAGTACCATTGTTCCGATAATTGAACCGACGTAGGATTCAAACAAGTCGGCTCCCATACCCGCGACGTCTCCAACATTGTCACCAACATTATCTGCGATCGTAGCAGGGTTCAGGGGATGATCTTCTGGGATTCCTGCTTCAACTTTCCCCACCAGGTCAGCGCCTACATCTGCAGCCTTTGTATAGATTCCTCCGCCAACTCTTGCAAATAACGCTATGGATGAGGCTCCAAGTGAAAATCCTGAAAGAACATTGAGAACCATTTTAATATGTTCTTCCGGAAACATGTATTGATAAAATGCAAATAAAGAGCTCAATCCAAGTACTCCCAATCCTACAACTCCGAGTCCCATTACCGCTCCACCACCGAAAGCTACTTCAAGTGCTTTTCCAAGCGATTCTCTTGCAGCGTTTGTGGTTCTTACATTAGCCTTTGTAGCGACTCGCATACCGATAAAACCAGCTAAACCTGAGCAAACAGCACCAATTACAAACGAGAGTGCCACCATCCAATGAGATCCTTCCTCCCAACTTCCTTTGAAGAATAAAAGAATGGCTACAGCGATTACAAAAATTCCTAAAACCTTGTACTCTGCTTTTAAGAAGGATCTCATTGGATGGTGGCACTCTCGTTTGTAATTGGTGCTGTTTGCTCAG
>DTRK01000217.1:2101-2435 GCA_012965955.1 Flavobacteriales bacterium | reverse complement strand
ACCAACTATAACAATCCGAATGCTCCTTCCGGGTCTATTTACCTGGTCGAGGTCATCCATCCTTTTGGCGGCTGTACAGCTGATAAAACCAAGAACTACAATTCTTCTAAATCGAATACCTCTTCAATAGGAGTTACGGCCAACTTGAGCGCTACCACTTCCTCGACCGATGCCACCTTTGGCGGTTGTGATGGCACTGCTACTGTAACGGTAAGTGGCGGACTTGTACCTTATACTTATCTATGGGATGGCAGTGCAGGATTCCAGGCGACAGCCACAGCCGTAGGCTTGTGTGCCGGCACCTATTATGTTACTGTTACTGATGCTAATGGTG
>DTRK01000217.1:0-2061 GCA_012965955.1 Flavobacteriales bacterium | reverse complement strand
ATATGGTAAATGAGTCCAGTGGCACACCCCTCACTGCTACAACCAGCAGTACGGATGCCAATGCGGGGCTATGCGATGGCACGGCCACTGTTACGGCTACAGGCGGCACACCACCTTATACTTATCAATGGGATGGTAATACAGGCAACCAGACCGGAGCAACGGCGACGGATCTATGTTCCGGCACCTATAGCGTAACTGTAATAGATTCCTTAGGCAATCAGACAATAGTTTTTGTAACGGTAGGTACGATACCTGGTATTCTTGAGATAGTAGAAGGAGGTCATGCCATCTTGGTCTATCCAAACCCCTACAGTGGAGAGACGCAGATTTCTTATAGCCTGAATAAGGATGCCCATGTGCTGATAGAGGTGCACAATGTGCTGGGAGAAGTAATTGCTGTTCTGGCCAATGAAGAGCAGCGTTCAGGAGATCATAAATACTATTTCGGTGCTGTGGGGAAAGGATATGCCAACGGTGTATACTTGGTTAAGCTGACCGTAAATGGTGAAACATTTGTAAAAAGAATCGTTGAGCTTAAATAACAGTTAAAAATACAAATTTAATCATAAAAACTTTTGGTGATTTCACCTAAACGCTAATTTATCTACATACGACAATGCTAAACAATACATACAAGCGAATAAGGACATACCCATATAAGAAGATACAAACTTGCAGGACTCTGTTGATCTGCCTGTTAATTGGTGTTTTTGGAAATGGAGCCATCATAGCGGATGATTACTACTGGGTTGGAGGCACCGGTAACTGGTCTGATTTTGCTAACCATTGGGTTAAAACATCAGGAGGCGTTTCGTTTCATGTTGCGGCACCCACCCCTTCTGATGATGTTTATTTTGACGCTAATTCCTTTTCTGCCGGTGGGCAAATAGTAACAATCTATGCAAGTACAGCAAACTGTAAAAGCATGGATTGGACTGGTGCCACCAATTCACCTGCCCTGGCAACTACAAGTACTTCCAATAGCTTAAAAATTTATGGTTCTCTTCTCCTAATACCAGCCATGACCTTCAATTTTGATGGTGCTATTTATTTTGAAGCCACGACAAGCGGACATACCATCACATTTGCCTCTCACATTATTCCTGGTTATAAAGAGATCTATTTTAACAGTGCAAGTGGGGAATGGACACTGCAGGATTCTTTAAGTGCTGCGGCCAGGGATATTCATCTAGTTGCCGGAGTACTCAATACCAATAATCAGAACATTACCTGCTTGTCTTTTCTTTCTGGTGTCTCAAATGTAAGGACTCTTAATTTAGGATCATCAATTATAAGGCTTAAAGGTTGGGATTGGTACTTTTACAATACTAGCAACTTCACTTTTAATGCAGGTACTTCCACGATTATTTCTTATAAAACCGGTGGCTTTCATTTCACAGGTGGTGATTTCAGCTACCATAAAGTAATATTTGCAGAGAATGCAAAAATACTGTTTTCAGGCAACACATTTGACACCCTGATCCTTACCCCTGGAAAAACATATACACTTGACGATGGGGAAACCCAAACAATCAACAACTACCTGGATGCAAATGGTTCCTGCAGTAGCAGTATTATCATAGAATCAGATGCTCCTGGATCACAAGCGACTATCAGCAAAGCAAGTGGTGCTATAACCTTAGATTATGTCTCCCTGAAAGATATTGAAGCTACAGGGGGTGCGACTTTCACGGCCAACAATACCATTGACCTTAGCAATAATACTGGCTGGACTATAAATTCTCCAACTCCCAGAAATTTATACTGGGTTGGTAACACCGGGAATTGGTCAGACCCCGCACGTTGGGCCCTTAGCAGCGGAGGTGCTGGGGGAGTCTGTGTGCCCAACCCAGGTGACAATGTTTATTTCGATGCCAATTCCTTTTCTGCCGGAGGACAAACCGTGACTATTTATGTTTCTACAGCAAGCTGTAAAAGCATGGATTGGACCGGTGCCACCAATTCACCTACCCTGGAAACTTCAAGTACTTCCAATGCGTTAAAAATTTACGGCTCCTTTACCCTGATCCCAGCCATGACCTTCAATTTTGATGGTGC
>DTRK01000216.1 GCA_012965955.1 Flavobacteriales bacterium | reverse complement strand
TTTATCTTCTACGACCTGACTCAGGTTCAAATTGGATCATGTACAACCCAACAAATTTCAGTGGCTATGGCCTGTCCTGTGGTGGCCATACATGCTGAGCGCAATGAGATCATTATATACGGTGGTGGAGTACACTTTTCAAAGGACCTTCTGGATCATCCTAAACACGGTAGTATTTTCGGATTGGCAGCCAGGGACAATGGTGAGAGTTGGGGGGAAATGCTGGATGATGTAGTGCTAAGCAGAATCTCACAGGAGCTAGGCACCATCCAGGCTCCTTCCGCCTATATCGATTCCATTAATATAGGCGATATCATAAAAATACTTCCGGTGCATTCTTGCATGACGGCGGATCTTTTCAGCACCTATAGACTCACCTCCGGTAAGGTAATTTCCAGACTAACCCATTAAAAAAGGCTTGCGCTGGCGTTAATGTTATAAATCCATATTGAGAATGGTTATTGACAAAAAGAGGCATGAGGGTGTTACTTTGAACTAGCTACGTATCGAAGTCGATTATGGCTGCAACACAATCAATACCTATATTTGGTGCCGAGATGCAAATCAGTAACAATACTGTGAGTTCCGTTATTAGAAATAGATATCTAAGTATATACGTGCATCAAACAGTTCTGACAAATAACCTCGGGCGTGTATGGCTATCTTAGCAATTCATTAGAAACTTTTGCAGTTCCAACCTACAATATCTAAAGAGGAAATCATGGCGCTTCCACTCGATCAATACGAGGGGAGTGTACAAATCATCACCAGAGAGGAGGAGTTGGACGGGGTTTGTAAGCATATTAACGCTCATGATTGTGTTGGATTTGATACAGAGACTAAGCCCGTGTTTGTCAAAGGCCAATACAACCATGTATCACTGATCCAAATTGCCATTCCCGGTAACGTCTTTCTGATCAGGACCAATCATGTTGGACTTCCAGATCAAATGTGTGCGTTCTTTGAGAATGAAAACATAAAGAAGCTAGGCGTGGCGCTTACGGATGATATCAAAGAGCTCAGAAAGCTGAGGGACTTTGCTCCCAGAGGATTTTGTGAACTAAACGAAATGGTAAATAAACTTGGAATAGAGAGCAATGGATTGAGAAATCTAACGGCTACGATCCTGGGTTTTCGGATCTCTAAAAACGCCCAGGTCACCAATTGGGAAGCATCTGTTTTGTCAGAAAAGCAAATTCGCTATGCGGCGACCGACGCATGGGTTTGCCTGGAAATGTATGATAAACTGAGAAATTTAGGGCTCCTCTAAAACTCCGTTGTCGTGAGCAGCAACCTTCGCTCTAAAGCGAAATGGTTTACGCAAACAATAGGGCAGAAAAAAACCTGAGCCGGGAATTCCCGATCCAGGTTTTTAACCTCCAACGATCTTGCCTTGCAAGAGCGCGGAGTCGGTCCAGCCGGCATTCATGCTACGCCAGGAACACTAACTGGAGTACTGTACTAACTCCTATCATTGAAAAAATCAACACTGCTAATGGGTATATGTTAGGTTGCTCATTAGACTTTACTGTAGCTTCAGCACCTAGTGCCTTGGTAGCTTCGTTTGTGTTTTTTGCCTCCATAATGTTTGGTTTAAATTGGTTAATCACGTTTATTGACCATAGCGCTTTGGAATAACCGTGCCAAACTTTTTTTCTATCTGGTAAACTGCCACAAATGGGCACGTTCAGAATCTCAAAAAGAGGGATAAAAAGCCGATTACAGCTTCCTTGCTCGAATCATTTCCCGCTTACCGGGAGGCCCTGGAATACGCTCTACTTCAAAGCCTGTGGCTTGTAGCGAACGCCTGACTGCTCCTTTGGCTGAGTAGGTGGTAAGAACAGCTCCAGGGTTGCAAACATTGGCAATTTTCCCAAATATGCTCTCTTTCCACAACTCGGGTTGAGCCTCTGGAGAAAAGGCATCAAAATAGATCAGGTCATAAGCGTCGGTTAAACGAGTGGTGACCAGATCCCCTTCTAATTTCTTAAGATGAAAATAGCTTGTTATATTGATCCACTCCTCCCACTCTGAATTGTGTAATAGACGGTACTCGTCAGCATAACCCAATGTTTCAGTATAGTTGATTAGTTCCACCAGGGCAGTACTCATTGGATACATTTCAATGGTAGTGTATCTGATGGGCAAGTCGTTCTCTTGTCCGTAGATTAAGCTCAGCAATGCATTCAACCCAGTTCCGAACCCAATTTCAAGGATGCTGGGACTTGATAAATCAACTTCCGCTAGGCCAGAACTGATAAACACATGCCTGGACTCCTGTATTGCGCCATGAGTAGAATGGTAGTGCTCGCCAAAACGTTCACTGAATAGGGTATGAGAGCCGTCTTCCGTTACTTTTAGATGTCCATCTGAGCGCATGTTGTCGCAAGATAAGTATTACTCGCTTTTTCTATTTTGGCAAAACTGACCTATAATGGTCTTAATTACACTCA
>DTRK01000215.1:26143-26516 GCA_012965955.1 Flavobacteriales bacterium | reverse complement strand
CGACTGGCCAGGTTGATGAAAAGCACGATAATATCAACGAAATTATTAGCATGACATTCCCCGGCATCTCTTCTGATGTATACGATCATATACCCGGTTCTCACAATCAGGGAACGAGAGGGAATTTGGACAAAAGGAACCAGAGGAAGGCGGAGAATCAGGATATCCTCAGAAAGGACTAGTTTAGAACAAGGCTGAGAATACTTCGACTACCTTTCCTTTTGCAATTACCTCTATTGATTTTCCAGAGAGATTTAGTCCCTTTTTACCGTGCCTGGAGACAAAAATTCTTTCAAAACCCAACTTTTCAGCTTCTACAATTCGTTGCTCTAAACGGATTACCGGTCTGATTTCGCCCGTGAGGCCTATTTCC
>DTRK01000215.1:22102-26066 GCA_012965955.1 Flavobacteriales bacterium | reverse complement strand
GATCATCGACCTTCAAACCACCCGCTATGTTCAGAAAGACATCTTTGGAAGCCAATAAAAACCCGCACTTTTTCTCAAGTACAGCCAATAACATATTCAGCCTGCGAAGGTCGAAGCCGGTGGATGACCGTTGGGGGGTACCGTAGGCCGCAGTGCTTACAAGCGCCTGTATCTCTATGAGCAGTGGTCGTACTCCTTCCACAGTCGCCGAGATGGCCGTTCCGCTAAGCTCTTGTTCACCTTGTGTCAAAAATACCTCCGACGGATTGGTAACTTCTTGAAGTCCTTTAGAGCTCATTTCATATATTCCCAGTTCTGAGGTGCTTCCAAACCTGTTTTTCGTAGTTCTGAGTATTCGGTACAGATGGTTGGTATTGCCTTCAAACTGCAATACCGTATCAACCATGTGCTCTAGGATTTTCGGACCTGCCAGTGATCCCTCTTTTGTAATATGGCCAATCAATATTACCGGAGTGCCGGTCTCCTTTGCAAAACGTTGAAGCTCTGCAGCACACTCTCTAATTTGGGAAACGCTGCCCGCTGAAGAATCGATTCTTGCAGTGTGAAGTGTCTGGATGGAATCGGCAATTACAATATCTGGTTCAATGTCAGTGATCTGCTGAAAGATATTTTGGGTAGAGGTCTCTGTAAGGATAAAACAATTTTGCACTTTAGGGCCAATTCGGTCAGCGCGCATCTTGAGTTGTTGTTCGCTTTCCTCCCCTGAGATGTACAGCACCTTTAATGAAGGCAGGCTCAACGCTAGTTGGAGCATAAGCGTCGATTTGCCAATGCCCGGTTCTCCTCCGAGTAGAATGATAGATCCAGGTACAATTCCACCTCCAAGCAGCCTGTTCAGTTCTGCGCTGGGGGTCTGTATCCTACTGCTTTCTGTAACCGAGATTTCTGATATGAGGCGGGGTTTGATGCTCCGGCTGTGGCCGTTTCCACTGGGCGCTTTCCAGGACTTATCGTCCTTAGCCGATTCCAGTACTTCTTCAACGTATGTGTTCCATTCATTGCAAGAAGGGCATTTGCCAAGCCACTTCGCTGATTGAACCCCGCAATTTTGACAAAAAAAGGAGGTTTTTACTTTGGGCATGAATACCAGGGGTGTGTAGTTTAATTAATTGGCCTTCTCAAATTCTTTTGTCAGCAAGCCGCCGTCCCGCTGGGTGATGACCATTGTCTTTTTCTTCAAGGATAGAATTTCCCAAAGCGCCACATACCCTGTGAGCTTAAAGTTAAGTGTATCAGAGAATATATCCAGGTACGAGGTGTTTATCTTTTGTTCAATTACCCAATTAGATTCATCTATAAAGATAGTAGCGGTATCGCTTATTTCCCTCCTTGAAATTTTTCCATCCGCATCAAACGTCCACTGTTCTGTAACATCTGGGGTGCTGTCCAATACGTTCACTATGTTCCATGCACCAACAATTCGCCTCTCTTTGTTCTTTTTAGCTACAGAACAACTGGACACCACAATGCCTAGCACGAGAAACAAGCCAATATAGTTATGAATTTTAAAGCGCTTCATCAGTTATCTCAATTCGCGATGCAAACTTACCATAATTCATACGGAATCTACTTCATTAGGTTGCATGCCTATAAGGCGGTTTAAGCATCGTTATTGGCCTTCTCAATGATAGAAGAAGTTGAATAACCATCTAGAAAGTCAATGGTAACTATTTTTCCACCCTTATCACCAACAATATCTGCTCCAACAATGTCTGCTTCCTTGTAGTCACTGCCCTTAACCAGTACATCGGGTTGAATGGCTTTGATCAGCTCGTAAGGTGTGTCGTCATCAAACAACACCACCGCCTCCACAAATTGGAAGGAGGCAAGGAGCGTACTCCTTGACAGCTCATCTTGTAATGGCCGGTTCTTACCTTTGATTCTGCTTACAGAAGCATCAGTGTTTACTCCGATTACAAGGACATCAGCTAAATCTGCGGCTCTTGACAAATAGTCGATATGTCCCAAGTGGACGATATCAAAACACCCATTGGTAAAGACAATGCGCTTGTTTTGAGACTGCCAGTTTTCAGAGGCTGCTATGATCTCATCAAGCGTCTTGATTTTAGACCGGATCTGGTTCAGCATTTTCATGTCCAAGAAATTTTCTGTTGTACCACGAAACTAAGGTGATTGACATTAGGCCAAGTATAAGAAGCATAAGTGTTTGCGAAGTCCAAATAATCCAGCCGAGTGCTCCACCTGGTCCATCAGCAACTCCATACAATAAGAGTACCTTCATTATCGCCGCTGGATATATCCCAATACCTCCTTGTATGAAGATCAGGGAAAGTCCGCCCACAGCAAAGGCAGCTAATATGCCACCTAAGGGTACCCTGGACGTTGCCTCTAAACTGAAGAAGCATACATAGAACATTGTCATGTACATCGTCCAGATGAACAGGGTGTGTAAGATGAATTTCCCGCTGTGCTCCATTCTCACTATGGTTTTCAAACCGTCTACAATTCCTATCAATGCTCCTTTTATCTTTACGATAATAGTGTTCACTGATCGTTTCAATACCTGGTAGATCGCTATCGAAAGTACTGCAAGTATAGCGCTGGTTAATCCAATGACCATCAGCACATTGTCGATGTCGATGTCTTGAGGCAGTATAGAGAGTACCAGGTTCTTGATCGTAGCGAGCTGAGTGAGTATTACCACAATCATAATGGTACCTAATATGGTCATATCTGCTATGCGTTCTGCAATAACAGTCCCAAATAGTTTGCTGAAGGAGATTTTCTCATACCTGCTCATAATTCCACAGCGACTCACTTCTCCCACCCGCGGAAGGATTAAGTTGATAAGATATCCAATCATGACAGAAAAGAAGCTGTTCATAAACCGCACCCGGTATCCCAGCGGTGAAAGCAAGTATTGCCATCGGTATGCCCGGCTCACATGGCTCAGGATACCAAACACTATTGATATAGCGATCCAGCTGTAATTGGCTTGTTCCAGAGAGGTGAACATGGATTCCTTTTCTTCTGCTTCCAGCTGTCCGAACACAGCCCAAATAATGTAAACCCCAACGAGCAGGGGCAATACAACCTTGATAATGTTGAACAGTGTATTTTTCACATCAGGTTTCTAGGTGGGGAAAATGAATGGGCAAGAGCAAACTCAATTATACAACATAATATTATCTATTAACCGTACGTCTCCTGCGTGTACCGCCACGCAACATACAGCACTATCGGCGCTACCCCATGAATCAATTGGTTGTAACGAGCGTGAATCAGCAATTTCAACATATTCTACATCTAAGCACGAAGAACTGTTGATTTCATCAGTCAGGCCTTGTTTTACTTGATCTACATCTTGCTCTGCAAGCTTTTCTTTACTTTTTAATAAAGATCGGTAAATAGCTGGTGCTTCTGATCTTTGTTGTGGTGAAAGTAATAAATTTCTAGAGCTTAGCGCGAGTCCGTCATCCTCTCTGATCGTTGGACAGCCAATAATCTCAATCGGCATTTTCAACTCCTTATTCATCCTGCGAATAATGGCCAACTGCTGAAAGTCTTTCTTCCCAAAGTATGCTCTATTCGGTTTGATGATCCTGAATAGTTTCTTCACAATCGTTATTACACCATTGAAGTGGCCCGGCCTGAACTTCCCCTCCATCACTTCAGCTATTTGTCCCAGGTCTAATTGGGTATTCTTAACATGTTGCCCGTTGGCAGGATACAGTTCCTGGGAATCCGGAGCGAATAACACATTGCAGGAATACTTATTCAGTTCTTGAATATCATCGTCCAGGTGTCTCGGGTACTTTTCATAGTCGGCCTTGTCATTGAATTGCGTTGGATTTACGAAGATGCTGCAAACTGTGTAATCATTGTCGCTTTTAGAGGCCTCTATCAAGGAAAGATGCCCTTTATGCAAGGCTCCCATTGTAGGTACAAAGCCAATCGACGCATTTTTGAGGTTTGCCTCAGG
>DTRK01000215.1:4814-22092 GCA_012965955.1 Flavobacteriales bacterium | reverse complement strand
TTCAATATGATGGAAGATTTCCATGGCGTAAAGTTAAGAGTAAAACTTGAAAATTAGAGGAATTATTGTTACCTTTGCACTCCATTTAAATCAGAAAACTATGTCTAAAACCAAAGTACTTTTCGTCTCCCAGCAGATCGAGCCATACATCGAAGAAGGCCATCTGTCGCATGTTTCGCGCTACCTTCCACAGAGTACTCAGGAGAGAGGTAAGGAGATCAGAACATTCATGCCTCGCTATGGGTGTATTAATGAACGGCGCTACCAACTACACGAGGTGATCAGGCTTTCAGGCATGAATCAGATTATCGATGACTCTGATCACCCCCTAATTATCAAGGTTGCTTCAATACAGGCAGCCAGAATGCAGGTCTACTTCATCGACAATGAAGAGTACTTTCAAAGAAAAACGACTTTCAGAGACGAGAGAGGAAAATTCCATAAAGATAACGACGAGCGCATGATCTTCTTTTGCCGAGGTGTCTTAGAAACCGTTAAGAAACTCGGATGGGCTCCTGATATTATTCATTGCCACGGATGGATGACCAGTCTCTTGCCTTACTATTTAAAGAAGGTGTACAATGATGAACCCGTATTTGCCAATACTCGAATTGTGTACTCAGTATATGATGAAGGATTCACAGAATCTTTGGATAAAAGATTAACTGTAAAACTAGAAGCTGGTGAAGAATTTGCTGAACAATTGAAGGTGTTGGACGATCCAACCTTTGACAACTTGAACAAGTTCGCCATAGCAATGGCTGACGGAGTTATTGCGGGATCAGAAAAGGTCAATGCTGCATCAGAGAAAGCCATGAAGCAAACGGACAAGATGATTCTTGGTTATCAGCCACTTGATACATATGCGGATGCTTATTCTGATTTCTATGATGAGCTTTTGGAGTCAAACCCAGTGTTGGCTTCCTAGCCATTGTACAATAAAAGCTTCTTCATATAGTTCTACCTCTTTCAATACTTCGTTTAAGAAGTGAAGGTATGTCAATAGAAAAATCTGAAGTCTGTAGCGCCATTAGCATCTACTTTAAGGCTTACAAAACCCCTGCTATCGTGAATAAATGGAAAGCTCAACATGTTGGGCTTTTCAGTGTTTTGGCGCTGTTGTTAGGCCTGGGTTGTACAAAACCAGCTGCCATTGGCCTCGAAGTGCAGCCAACATCGGATGTAATCAACGGGAAGTTTAGTGACACGACTACACTGGTTGCTTATACTGTGCCAGCCGACTCATTACGGTCGGATGAAGCAATTTTGAGTCCGCTAGGATCTTATATTGACCCTGTATTTGGGTATAGTACAGCATCATTCTATGTCAAATTCTCCATGTCCACAACAAATGTCACATTTGGAACTGGAAATGGATTTACTCCTGATTCGCTGGTAATGACAATAGCCTACACAGGATATTATGGTGATCCCCCTGTGGCGCAAACTATAATGGTTTACAGATTGGACAGTGTTACAACAATTGACGGGACCGCCACTTATTATACCAACTCTGATTTTCAAACTGACCTTATTGACTTAGGTGGCGCGACAATTAATCCCGCCAGTGATGATGTGGTAATATCGTTTAAACTGAATGACCCCATTTTTATCGCAGACACGGCAGACTTGATTTTTACTGATAATACTGCATTTCAGTCCTTTTTGCATGGGTTCTACGTAGTTACGGACATGTTTGATCCGGGCGGCATTCACTATCTTGACATCAACTCCAGCAGCACATTACTCACCTTGTATTACAATGATTCGATGAGCTTTGATTTTGAAATTGATGGAGAAAGTGCATGGACGAATAGATTCCACCACAATTATGATGGGACCGAGATAGGCGCGCAATTGGACGACCCCTCACTTGGAGATTCCTTAGTATATGTACAGGCCAGTGCAGGAGTGATGGTGAAGATCGAGATGCCTCATATCACGAATTGGGTAAAGGAGCAGAAGATTGCTGTCAATAAGGCAGAATTGGTATTGAAGGTACATGATGACGGCACATTGGACACTTACACTGTTCCTGACAATTTGTTCATATTAGGAGCTGGCGAGAATACGGTGGTTACGGATCAGTTTGAAGGAGCCACACATTTTGGAGGTACCTATGACGCGGCTAACAAGACCTATTCTTTCAATATTGCCAGATATGTTCATGAGCTGTTGTACGAAGGCCGTTCGAATGATGGATTGTATTTAATTGTTCCCAATAACCTTTTGACATCAGGAAGCGTAGTAAGTGCGAACAGGGTGGTTCTGGGAGGTCCCGGACATTCAACCCTGGGAATGAAGTTGAACATAATTTATACGGAACTTTAGTGTGTGGCATTGTAGCATATATAGGTGAAAAAGAGGCTTATCCAATTTTGATCAAGGGCCTCAGGAGGTTGGAGTACCGGGGTTATGACAGTGCCGGGGTTGCGATTTTAAACACGAAACTTCATCTGCACAAGACCAAGGGAAAGGTATCGGATCTTGAAACTGTTCTTGAGGGGAAGAGCCCTAAAGGCACCCTGGGTATAGGCCATACCCGCTGGGCGACCCACGGTGAGCCAAATAATGTCAATGCGCACCCCCATTCCTCAATGAGTAAAAAGCATGTGATTATCCACAATGGAATAATTGAGAACTATGCATCCCTAAAAAAGGAACTGATCAAGAGGGGGTACAAGTTTCAAAGCGAAACAGATACAGAAGTTCTCATTCACTTGATAGAAGATATTCAGATCAAGGAAAAAGTCGGGTTATTTGAAGCCGTTCGAATTGCGCTTAATGAGGTGGTTGGTGCTTATGCAATTGTGGTATTATCAGATGACAATCCAGATCAATTAATTGCTGCGAAAAAAGGAAGCCCCCTGGTGATTGGCATTGGTGAAGGTGAGTTTTTTGTAGCTTCTGATGCGACTCCTATTGTAGAACACACGAAAAACGTAGTCTATTTGGAGGACAATGAAATTGCTATTATGACCCGCAATGAGGAGCTGAAGATTAAGACCATAAAGAACAAAGACAAAACTCCGTATATGCAGGAGCTGCAAATGAATCTGGTAGCTCTTGAAAAAGGAGGATATGACCACTTCATGCTCAAGGAAATTTATGAGCAGCCTCGTTCCATTAAGGACAGCATGAGGGGTAGAATAAGTTCTTCCAAGGGAGTAGTAGCCCTTGGCGGCATTAAGGATTATGAGAAAAAACTCGCCAATGCTAAGAGGATTGTTATAGTAGCATGTGGAACTTCCTGGCATGCAGGATTGGTTGGAGAGTATTTATTTGAAGAGCTGGCACGCATTCCGGTAGAAGTTGAATATGCATCAGAATTCAGATATCGCAACCCTATCATTGAAGAGGGAGATGTGGTAATTGCCATTTCTCAGTCTGGAGAAACCGCTGATACATTAGCCGCAATTGAAATGGCTAAGAAAAGAGGCGCCATTATTTTAGGAATCTGCAATGTAGTGGGTTCATCTATTCCCCGTGCAACCCATGCTGGCTCTTACACCCACGCAGGGCCGGAAATAGGTGTGGCCTCTACTAAAGCGTTTACGGCTCAAATCACGGTGCTGGCATTAATGGCACTTTCGATAGCACAGAAAAAAGGCACTCTGACCGAATCCAGATTGCGCCAGCTGCTGAGGGAATTGGAGCTTATTCCTGATAAAGTCGCGAAGACTTTAAAGGCCAATGACCAGATAAAATACATATCTGACATCTATAAAGATGCTACCAACTGCCTGTACCTGGGAAGGGGATATAACTTTCCTGTAGCACTTGAAGGTGCGCTCAAGCTAAAGGAGATCTCCTACATCCATGCGGAGGGTTATCCTGCTGCGGAAATGAAACACGGCCCCATTGCATTAATCGATGAGGAGATGCCGGTGGTGGTTATTGCTACTAAAAAAGGCGCTTATGAGAAAGTCATAAGCAATATCCAGGAAGTCAAAGCAAGGAAAGGAAAAATCATTGCTATCGTAACTGAGGGAGATACCGCGGTACGAGAAATTGCCGACCACACTATCGAAATTCCTCAGGTGGCTGAGGTGTTCACGCCGCTGGTCTCAGTTATCCCCTTGCAACTACTCTCCTACCATATTGCCGTTATGCGCGGTTGTAATATAGATCAGCCGAGAAACCTGGCCAAGTCTGTTACGGTAGAGTAGTAAGGCGCTATTCTGTCTTTTTATACCAAAATAAAATATTGGAACTATCTACAAAGGGCTTTATGTCCTTCGACAATATCAAGACCATCATATCTATAAAGGGTAGGATTCCCACTATTCCACCAAAGGTGACAATGTAAAGAATAGGGATTATCGGTTTGGCACCCAGATATATCCGATGCATGCCCAACATCCCAAATGGAAGTGGGAAGGCCAGTATAGAAGCCAGAACTTTGCTTTTTGTTGAGTCCCCCCCGGTCTTGTAAATGTCAGGAGCCGACAAGTGTAGGTTCAGATCATCCACACCCATCGCAGTCAATTCAAATTCTGGCTGGTAATAGACAAACTGAGGTTTGCCCTGAACCTGAGTGAGGGCTGGCCAGCAGCATAAAGCAACCAGCAGCCACTTTCCAAATGATCGCTTAAACTGCTGCTGCATATTTCTCAGCTACCGCATCCCAGTTTACCACATTCCAAAATGCGGAAACGTAGTCTGGCCTTCTGTTTTGGTAGTTGAGGTAGTAGGCGTGTTCCCATACGTCAATTCCTAATATAGGTGTGCCTTTTACATCAGCATCATCCATCAGGGGGTTGTCCTGGTTGGGAGTTGATGTTACAACCAGGCCGTCAGCGGTCACCACCAACCACGCCCAGCCTGAGCCAAACCTGGTTGCTGCTGCTGCCGCGAACTGGTTTTGAAAATCTTCAAGTGATCCAAATGCTGCGTTTATGGCGTCTGCCAGATCTCCGCTGGGAGCTCCACCTGCATCTGGGCCCATTACTTCCCAGAAAAAGCAGTGATTATAATATCCACCACCGTTATTCCTTATGGCAGGTGAGTGTCCTGAGATACCGCCAAGTATTTCTTCTATAGACGAAGTCGCTAAATCTGTGTCGTCAATTGCATTGTTGAGGTTGGTTGTATAAGCATTGTGGTGCTTGCCATGATGAATCTCCATGGTTTTCGCATCGATGTGTGGTTCAAGTGCATCATGTGCGTATGGAAGGTTGGGTAGTTCGAATGCCATTTCTTTTGATTTTTTTGCCTCTTATTATGACGGGCGTTATAAAATTGATGAATACTCAAATATAACAATAAATGCCTATTTCCTTTTGAAGATCGGAACCGTTGAGCAGGCCTCTCCGAACATCAAACTTTTGACCACAGGCTTTAAAATACTCGTGAGCTTAACGTAAGCAGCTTCCGGAACTGGTTTGTCGCCACATCCATTGACGATCACGGGTTTATCCCGGTATTTTTCTAAATCTATATCATGTAATGCTTCTTCAAAGAGAACGGTTTCCAGTGTTTCAAGTTCACCAAATACCACCTTCCTGGCAACACCTTCAAGGTGAGAGCTGATTAGCATATATGCCCAGGTCGGTATAATTGCATCCGTGGAACAGGTCAAGGCAATATAATGTCCCTGGTATATCGACCAGTCCTCATTGATCAGCTGATCTCTGAATAACTTTTCCCGCAGTACAATACCTTCATCGAGATATTTGCTGATATCGATTACGGAGCGTTCCCCATCAGTGTAGTGGTCTTCCAAATTGAAGTTCACCAATGCGCTCTGGGCAACTTTATTTTCAATTTCTTCAGCCATTACCTATAGCATTCCGAGTTCTAACCGCGCATCCTCCGACATCATGTCCATCTGCCAGGGCGGCTCAAAAACAATCTCAATTTTCGCTTTGTTCACATCTTTAATCCCCTGAATTTTGGCCTCTACTTCTGCAGGTAAAGACTCAGCAACAGGGCAATTGGGGGACGTTAAAGTCATCTCTACATCCACATTGAACGTGTCGTCAATTTTGATCCCGTAGATGAGGCCCATCGAGTAGATATCCACAGGTATCTCCGGATCATAACAGGTCTTTATAACCTCAATAATCACTTCCTCAAGCATTTTCTTTGTCATTCCCATCCTAGCTAGGCCTTTGCTTTATAACCCAAAGCGTATATTTTCATTTGTTTGATCATTGACACCAGTCCATTTGATCTGGTAGGTGACAAGTGTTCTTTGATTCCAATCTCATCAATAAAATAAAGGTTCGTATTCAGAATTTCGTCAACCTCATGATCTGATAACACGTGAACCAGCAATCCAATTATCCCTTTTGTGATAATTGCATCACTGTCTGCTTCAAAGACCAATTTCCCATCTACTATTTCCGTATGAAGCCACACTTTCGCCTGGCAACCTTTTACTTCATAATCCTCAGTTTTATATTGATCATCCAGCGGGGAGAGTGATTTCCCAAATTCAATCAGGTGTTCATATTTCCCCATCCAATCTTCGAACATCGAGAAATCCTCAATTATTTCCTTCTGTAATGCATCAATGCTCGCCATTGTCTCTATCATTGTTATCCCAACATGGATCTGGCCTTCTCAATACCAGCCACCAGAATATCAACTTCTTCTTTGGTATTGTAGAAGGAAAATGAGGCCCGAACAGTACCTGCTATTCCATAGCGATCCATTAACGGTTGTGTGCAATGATGTCCGGTCCTCACGGCAATCCCCTGCCGGTCAAGGATGGCACCTACATCCGATGGATGGTGTTCACCGAGCAAGAAAGAAATAACGCATGCCTGTTCTTCCGGCTCACCGATTAACCTAAGTCCTTCAATACCCTTTAGCTTTTGGAGTGCATAGCTGAGCAAGTCCCTCTCATATGCCTCAATGTTTTCGTATCCGAGTGCTTCGATATAATCTATAGCTGCTCCCAACCCCATGCCCCCTGCAATATTGGGAGTTCCTGCCTCAAACTTATGAGGCAACTCATTGTATTCTGTTTTTTCAAACGTTACCCTGCTTATCATGTTTCCACCTCCATGATAGGGTGGCAGCTCATTGAGCAAATCTTCTTTGCCATAGAGAACGCCCACGCCGGTTGGCCCGAACATTTTATGGGATGAGAAACAGTAAAAATCACAATTGAGATCCTGAACATCAACACTCATATGAGGAACTGCCTGTGCCCCGTCAATGACCACAAGAGCACCCTGATCATGCGCTTTTTCGACGATTTCCTTCAATGGAAGGACCGTTCCCAGTGTGTTTGACACATGCGCAACACTGACGATCCTGGTTTTGTCATTTAGCAGCTCATCATAAGCCCCCAGTTCAAGATTTCCATTGTCATCAACAGGAATCACTTTTAGTTTGGCTCCGCTCTTTTCACAGAGCAATTGCCAGGGGACAATGTTTGAGTGATGTTCTAATTCGCTAACGATAATCTCATCACCTTCTGAAATGGCACTCCTCCCCAGGCTGCTGGCAAGCAGATTGATGGATTCCGTTGTGCCCCTTGTAAATATGATCTCATGCTCATGGGCAGCATTGATCAGCTTCCTCACCTTTCCCCTGACCAATTCGTATTTCTCCGTTGCTTTTCCAGACAAGGTGTGAACGCCCCGATGTATGTTACTGTGTTCGTGCTCGTAGTATTTGCTGATAGTATCTATTACAGCTTTTGGCTTTTGAGAAGATGCGCCATTGTCCAGATAAACGAGGGGGTATCCATTCACTTCCTGATCCAATATAGGGAAATCCGCTCGTATTTTATTCGGATCCAATGCCATTACTGCTATCGTATTTGCCTCTTCCAAGGTTTCCAATTTATTGTTCTTAACCTGTGTTGAGGTGATCCAGGATTTGCTCGAGCACCTTTCCCCTGAAGTCCTCATCCACAATTTTATCTGTCACTTCAATAGAAAACCCCTGCAGTAACATAGACATTGCAATCTGCTTGGGAATACCTCTGGATTGTAGGTAAAACAATGCCTCCTGATCCACCTGTCCGATCGTAGCGCCATGACTACACTTTACGTCATCTGCGTAAATTTCAAGTTCAGGTTTTGTATTCATTGTTGCATTGTCTGACAATAGTATGTTTTTGTTCGACTGAAAAGCATTTGTGCGTTGTGCATCCTGGTGCACCATGACACGGCCGTTGAATATCCCTGAGGCATCTTCATCGAGTAGTCCAACATAAAGTTCATTGCTTAAGCAGTCAGGTTCCTTATGCTCGATGATCGTGTGATTATCAACCTGATTTTTTCCGCGAATGTGATAGTAGCCGTAAAGGTTAGATTCACACCCGGTGCCTTCCATCCGCACATTCACATTGTTTCTCACGAACGTGCCATTTAATGTTGTAGTTACCCTGCTATATCTGGAGTCCCTCTCTTGCAGCACATAACTTCCGTTGACCGAATTGCCTTCATCATTTTGCAAGAGATACTGGCTTAATGATGCATTCTCACCAACCACAATCTCCTCGATGGCGTTGATCATTGCATCAGTGGACCCTGATGTACCCTCGCTGATAATGGTAACCGAGCTATTCCTTCCAACAACGATCAAGTTTCTCGGCTGCACGATTCCACCATCTGCATTTGCTGAATGCTGAGGCAGGTAGATCGGATCTTCTACAACCGTATCATCAGGTACATGAATAAATATTCCATTTGAAAAGAAGGCCGTATTTAGCGCGGTAAGCCCAGCATTCACAATTCCTGCATATTTACCCAGATGTTTTTCAATCAATGGGTGATTGTCGGCAATGGCTTTACTCAAAGAGCTATATTCAACACTGGAAGGTAAAGGCAATGAGCTCAGTTCTTCATCAGCGAGCCCCAGGTTTACCTCTAATCCCTTGAGGACCTTGCCAATTCGGGAATATTTCCAGTATTCCATGCGGTTGTTGGGCAGGCCAATAGATTCCAATTCACTCAAGGCGTTCTCCCTTGTATGGGATAAGTTGGAACAGGCGTTGTCCGGAAGCTTATTCCCAGCGCTCTCAAATATGGATTTGTAATGTTCTGCCATTATGCTTCAGTCATTTCACCAAATTCCTCCTTGATCCAATCGTATCCTTTTTCCTCCAGCGTTAGCGCAAGGTCTTTGCCTCCAGACTTCACAATACGACCGTCGTAGATAATATGAACAAAGTCTGGGACTATATAATCCAACAACCTTTGATAATGTGTTATAATTACAGTAGCATTATCTGAGCTCTTCAAGCGGTTCACACCTTCTGCAACTATTCGTAGTGCATCAATGTCAAGGCCTGAGTCAGTCTCATCCAAGATTGCCAACTTCGGTTCTAATATTGCCATTTGGAAAATTTCTGATTTCTTTTTCTCCCCTCCGGAAAACCCTTCGTTAACTGATCGGGTGGTTAGGCTTTTGTCAATTTCAATGACATTCATCTTCTCCTTCATTAACTTGAGGAAGTCAGCACCATTAAGCGGTTCAAGGCCATTGAATTTTCTTACTTCGTTTAGCGAAGTGCGGAGGAAGTTGGTAGTATTGACACCTGGAATTTCAACTGGATACTGGAAGGCCATAAACATTCCCTTCCTCGCACGATCTTCCGGTGACATCTCTAGAAGATCTTCACCATCAAAAGTTGCACTTCCTCCAGTGACATCATATTCTTCTCTTCCTGCCAATACTGAGGCGAGTGTACTCTTTCCAGAGCCATTCGGCCCCATTATAGCATGCACCTCGCCCGCTTTTACCTCCAGGTTGATACCCTTCAAAATAGCAGTCTCCTCTACAGATGCTTTTAGATCTTTTACGCTTAACATTTCCTGTTCTACTATTAAATATTTTATCCGACGCTACCCTCTAAACTGATGGATAGTAATTTTTGTGCTTCGACAGCAAACTCCATTGGGAGCTGTTTCATAACCTCTTTGCAATATCCGTTGACGATCATTCCAATGGCTTGTTCAGTATCCAGCCCCCTTTGGTTGCAATAGAATATTTGATCTTCCCCAACTTTGGAAGTTGTCGCCTCGTGCTCTACAACAGCGGTTTTGTTGCTGGTTTCAATGTAAGGGAAGGTATGGGCACCACACCGATCACCCAGGAGCAGTGAATCACATTGTGAAAAATTTCTGGCGTTGTGCGCATTTTTCCCAATTCTAACCAGGCCTCGATAACTGTTATTGCTAAAGCCTCCAGATATTCCCTTCGAAATGATCGTGCTCATTGTGTTTTTGCCAATGTGCAGCATTTTTGTTCCGGTATCTGCCTGCTGGTGATTATTGGTGACAGCAACTGAGTAGAATTCTCCAACAGAATAGTCACCCTTAAGAATTACGCTGGGGTATTTCCAGGTAATCGCTGATCCCGTTTCAACTTGTGTCCAGGATATCTTTGAATGGTCTCCTTTGCAAATGCCTCTCTTGGTCACAAAATTGTAGATACCGCCAACACCGTCTTTGTTTCCAGGATACCAGTTCTGTACCGTGGAGTATTTTATCACGGCCCCTTTGTGGGCAACCAATTCGACCACAGCTGCGTGAAGTTGATTTTCATCCCGTATAGGAGCTGTACATCCTTCCAAATAACTTACGTAGGCATCCTCATCAGCGATCAACAATGTTCTTTCAAACTGCCCGGTATTGGCTTCATTGATCCTGAAATACGTTGAAAGCTCCATGGGGCATCGCACACCTTTTGGGATATAGCAGAACGAACCATCTGAAAAGACAGCCGAGTTCAATGTTGCGTAGAAGTTGTCAGTATAGGGTACAACCGTTCCTAAGTACTGTTTAACCAATTCAGGATATTCCTGTACGGCTTCAGAGAATGAACAAAATATGATACCTAGCTCTTTAAGTTTTTTGGTGAACGTGGTTTTTACTGAAACGCTATCAAGCACAACGTCTACAGCAACTCCCGATAACTTTTTCTGTTCTTCTAAAGAAATACCGAGCTTGTCATACATTTTGAGCAACTCCGGATCCACTTCATCCAGCGATTCAAGCTCAGGCTTTTTCTTTGGAGCTGCGTAGTAGATAATATCCTGGAAATTGATTTCAGGGTATTTCACATGAGCCCATTGGGGCGCCTGATTTAAAGTTTCCCAGTGGCGAAACGCTTTGAGTCTCCAATCCAACAACCATTTGGGTTCATTTTTCTTTTTAGAAATGAGCCTAACGGTATCTTCTGTCAACCCTTTCGGGGCGACATCCGACTCAATATCGGTAACAAAACCATACTTATAATCCTGGTCTGTAACCTCCTTTAATATTTCGAGTTCATCTGACATCTATGTCTTGTAATGTGCTTTGTGCCGCAGGTCTTGATTCCCCCTATACAGAGAAACTCTCGCCGCATCCACATGTGCGCGACGAGTTGGGGTTTACGAAAGTAAAGCCTTTGCCATTCAGGCCTCCAGAGTAGTCTAATTCTGTGCCTACAAGGTATAGGAAGCTCTTCTTGTCCACGACAATTTTAACTCCTCTATCTTCAAACTCCTGATCTCCTTCCTTCAGTTGTGTGTCGAAATCCAGAACATAGGATAACCCGGAACAACCTCCACTTTTCACACCTACCCGTACGAAGCTCTCATCTGGCGACCCAGATTGAGAAATTTCATGCAATATTTGCACTTTCGCTGATTCACTTACTTTGATCATCCTTTGAATTTTTATTGTTCGTATTTATACGTACAATACGCTTATTTAGATTCATTCTAAATAAGAATAATTTTCGGTCAAATTTACCAATTAAAAACTTCACTGACAAGATGTTCAAGATCTAAATTTTCCGTAGTACTTCTCTCTTGTAGTCTTAATTTAATTACTGCCAATTCGTTAATAAACTTGTTAAAAGTCATTTTGATTTCCTTTGAGGTGTACTCGGGTGTTAATGAGTTTCAAAAAAATGCCATTATGCCCAGTTTACAAACGCCGTTTCTGTGTTTATTATTGGTCTTCCGTTCTGCATCTTGAGGGTTCTGGACAGGATGCAATAAGCAGGTTCTGCAGACTGTATGGAACCAAGGCACGTTCAGGTGTCAGATGGCGGAATTGGAGGTGGATCAGCAATCTGCATTACCATTTGGAGCTATCCTGGTTAATATGCGAGTTGAGATCGTAATTCTCTATATATAAGTCGCAATTAAAAAAGCCCCATCGAAAAGATATCAACAGGGCTCAATTTTATTAGGGGTTCAAATATTATTTCTTGGACGGCCGCTTTCTAGGTTTCTTTGCCTCAGTCTTCTTCACTTTTTCTTCCACACCTGCGAAATACACTTGTGATAGGTCACGGTATTCCATTGGGTTGATACTGAAATTTCTCACGTTCAATTGCAATAATCGATAGTGCTCATAGTAATAAATAGGCATGATTGCCGCATCGTCCATGGCTACCTGATCTGCTTGCTTGTACAACTCCAATCTCTTCCCTTCATCTACTTCACGTAACCCCCTTGCAAATAGTGAGTCAAATTCAGCACTCGCATATCGCACGGAGTTGATATATGACTTATCACTCAATTTCGCAGGAATGTGAGGACTATATAGAAGGTTGAGGAAGTTCTCAGGATCTGGATAATCGGCGATCCATCCAGTTCTCCAGAACAAAGCTTTACCAGTTTCCAGATTATCAAGATGCTGTGCCCACGGCATAACATTTAATTCAATATCAATGTTCAAGGTTTCCTTAAGTTGCTTCTGGATAACTTCAGCGATTTGCACGTTTCGAGAACCACCACTATTTAATTGTAGCGTAAGTTTTGGGAAGTTGTTTCCATTGGGATATCCGGCTTCCGCAAATAGCGAACGCGCTTTATCAGCGTCGAAATCATATCCCTCTATACTTTCATAGTCGTAATTCTTAAATGCAGGAGGTACAATACCATATACCGCTGGTCTACCTTCTCCCTGAAGGGTGTAGGTTACAATTGACTCTCTGTCGATAGCGTAGTTAAAGGCTTTCCTAACCAGTTCATTGTTAAAGAGGTCGCTCTTGTGCTGAAATCCATAATAGTGTAGCGCTAATGCAGGGGTCACCTGAACTTCAAAGCTCGCACTGGTTGTAGCATCAGCAAGCTCTCCCATCACCTCATCAATCATTTCAATAGGCAGTTCAAATACCATGTCCAGATTGCCTTTCTTGAACTCGAGCAGTTCAGACTTCTTTTCCTTTAGGAAAGTGATCTTTATTCGATCCAGGTACGGAATATCATTGCCATGCTCGTCTACCCGCCAGTAGTCCTCATATTTAGATAGGAGAACTGCTTCACCTTCTTTAATAGTTTGTACCTCGAAAGGACCTGTACCTACGCAATTGACACGCATGTCAATACCGTATGTTTCTAAAGCTTCCACTGGGAATACCCAGGTGAAAGGAGTACATAAGATCTGCAAGAACCCGGCAAAACTATACTCCAGGTCAATCTGTAGTGTATACTTGTCAATTACCTTAACTCCAGTGACCCCTTCCGCAAGAGGAATTCCATCTATGGTCGACTGATAGTACGCGTCAGCTCCAATAACCCTGCTCTTAAATACCCAGAATCCCTGATTTTGAGGATGAGACGTACAAAGTAATGTGAAGCATTTTTTGAAATCTTCAGCAGTTACTTCTCTTCCCTTTCCACCTTCAAAGCAGTCATTGTCGTGGAATTTCACTCCTTGTCGTAGGTGAAATGTAAACTTTGTTGCGTCCTCGTTAACTTCCCAGGACTCAGCAATTGATGGAATGATCTCCAATTCGTTCTGAGAATACTTTAACAGGCCTTCGTAAATTTGATTGGTAATTCGATGACCAACTACCTCCGTGATATTGAGTGGATATAGATCTCTGAAATCTTCAACTTCGTTCATCCTAAAGACCCCACCGAGGCTGATGCCTCCTTTTCCGGGTTTAGCAGCACCGCCACCGCCACCTCCGCTGGTACAAGCCACAAGGCCAAATGCGCAAATCAACGTAATCAGGAAAATATTTCTCATACTAATTCTAAAAAAATTACTCTGCTTTAATCGCTTCCCACATCTGGGCAGCATCCAAAAATCATGCGAATTGCCAGCAAAGTGCAAATATAGAGATTTATATATTATTACTCAAAATATTTAATAATCGATATCCAGATAGACTGGGCAGTGGTCAGAGTGCTTTGCTTCTGGTAATATTTTTGCCGCCTTCATTGATCCGATCAGTGGTTCTGATACCAGATGATAATCTATGCGCCACCCTAAATTTCTCTCACGTGCTTGTTGTCTGTATGTCCACCACGAGTAGTTGTGAGGTTCCTGATTAAAATGCCTGAAGGAGTCTGTCATACCGGAATTAATAAAACCATCGATCCATTCTCTTTCCTCAGGCAGAAACCCGGAAGTATTTGCATTTGACACAGGATTGTGGATATCAATAGGTTTATGGCATATATTATAATCGCCTGAAACAATTAGATTGGGCCGATCTTTTCGAAGTTCACCAATATATTCCTGGAAATCGGAAAGCCATTCCATCTTGAATGCTTGTCGTAAATCCCCACTTGATCCCGAAGGCATGTACACTGAGATGACAGATGTATCTCCAAAATCAGCTCTAAGTACTCTTCCCTCCCGATCGTATTTTTCAATGCCACATCCGTATTCAACGTGATCAGGCTCTTGTTTGCTCAGGATTGCTACACCAGCATAACCTTTCTTCTCAGCAGAATGCCAATAGTGGTGATATCCTGCTTGCTCGAAATATTTAGTATCAACCTGCTCCTTCAGAGCTTTAATTTCTTGCAGGCACAGCACATCTGGTTTAGACGCCTGCATCCACTCCACAAGGCCTTTTTTTAAAGCAGCTCTTACTCCGTTGACGTTATACGATATAACAATTGCCATTTCGTATCCTTTGAAAGACGCACGAAATTAGGATAAGTTCTTTATGCGGTCTAACAATAATAGCATTAATACGTTATTATTGTCCTATAGAAACTCAGATTGAAAAGGGATAAGAAAAGGACCTTGCCGCTGAATGAGCGTGAAGCCGATGAGAGAAACTGCCTGTCATTATTGAGGTCTTTAATATTGCTTGTAGCTTTCTTGGGGATTTCATCAGGGGATTCCCATGCCCAAAGTTTGTATAATTATCGCGTAAAGTCGCTCGCCAATCTGGCAGACACTTTTTACTTCGACAGCCTGAGTATTATTCCGGGATCTTTGATAATTCTAGATGCTGAAAACAATCTTGTCAGTGAGAATTCTTATTGGGTCGATTATCCAAACGCTATTTTGGCGCTACCACCTAGCTATGAAAACCGCAAGTTTCCTTTAGAAATGTCTTACCGTGTATTTCCAATCTCATTCACCGCTGAGAGGACACATAAGAATGCGACACTGTTAGTCCCGGATCCAAGTGAACTCACCGATCCGTTCGTTTACACCTATAAAAAGAGTGGCTCAGATATTTTCGGAATGGGGAGTATCAATAAGAGCGGAAGTATCTCGCGAGGTGTCAATTTTGGTAATAGCCAGGATGTTACGATCAACTCCAGCCTCGACCTTCGTCTGGCTGGTAAGGTGAGTGACAATGTTTCGATACTCGCTGCAATAACCGATGACAATATTCCTATTCAGCCGGAGGGCAACACACAACAGATACAGGAGTTTGACAAAGTTTTCATTCAGCTTTATGACAAGAACACCACATTGATAGCTGGAGACTTTGAAATAGGCAGGCCCAAGAGTCATTTTATGAATTTTTATAAGAAGGCCCAGGGTGCTAGTTTTAGTACAGGCAGGTCGATAGGCGATGATCAATCTCCAGGAAGGTTAACAGTTGAGACCAGCGCTGCTATATCGAAAGGGAAATTTGCAAGAAACACTTTTAACGCCGTAGAAGGGAATCAGGGTCCGTATAAGCTGACAGGCAACGAAAATGAGGTGTTTATCATTATTATATCAGGTACCGAGAGGGTTTATATGGACGGAGCGCTGCTGATGAGGGGACAGGACCGCGATTACGTTATAGATTATAATACTTCGGAAATCACTTTTACTCCGGGAATACTTCTCACAAAAGACAAGAGAATCGTTGTCGAGTTTCAATATTCAGTTAGAAACTACACACGGTCATTGGCGTACGGACGCGTAGGCTATGAACAAGGGAAGCTGCAAGTATATGGTGCAATTTATTCGGAGCAGGACGCAAAGAACCAGCCCATTGATCAGGATCTTTCTGAAGAACACGTTGAACTTTTTCGAGAAATCGGAGATAATCTAGACGCTGCCATCACTCCTAAAATTGACAGCGCCGTGAATACGGATATAGGTGTCTTTTATCAAAAGAAGGATAGTCTGGGTTACACTATATATGTGTACTCTGCAGATTCAGGCGTATTCCAGCTTGGATTTTCAAACTTAGGCCAGGGGAATGGGAATTACGTGCAGGACGTCAATGAAGTGGCAAATGGAAGGGTTTTTAAATGGGTTGCCCCTGATACACTGAGTGAATTGCTTCTGATGAATGGGACCCATGAACCCATTGTTAAGCTGGTGACACCTAAGAAGCGACAGATGGCAATTATTGGTGGGAAATTCAGCATAGGACAGAATACCAGTCTCATTTTTGAAACCGCAGTGAGCAACGATGATTTGAACACTTTTTCATCTTTGGATGACGGGAATAATGTTGGTGCGGCGATCAAACTTTCTGTACGTAACAAAAGAAAAATCGGAGGAAGCTCTGACGATCCGTGGAATTTGATTTCAACTGTGAACTACGAGCAGATCGATAAACAGTTCGTTCCAATCGAAAGGTTCCGAAAAGTGGAATTTGATCGAAATTGGAATATCAAAGATATTGAAATCAAGGGCCACCAGTATCTGCCTGGCCTCTCGTTGGAGCTGATGCAGAAGGGCACGGGCTCTTTTAAGTATGCCTTTAGTTCTTTTATTCAAGGTGAACAGAATACAGGGTACAGAAATAATGGGGTGTTGCGGGTTCATAAAAAGGGCATGAAGGCCGATTTTACGGGAGGAATTGTTCAGTCGTCCAATAACTTGAACACTTCTCAATTTATACGTTCCAAAGGGGTTGTGTCTCAAGATCTAAAGTGGGTGACCATTGGAATAAAAGAGGAGCAGGAAACCAATATTTTCCGAGCTGCCCAAACAGATACCCTGACCCCAAGCAGTTACGAATTTTATGATTGGAGCGTATTTGTCAGAAGTCCTGATACAGTGAAGAACAAGCTGGGGTTTAGTTACGGGCAAAGAACGGACCTTGCCTTAAATAATAATACCCTAACAAAATCAACTGTAGCAGAGAACATGAAGATGTCTTTTGGCCT
>DTRK01000215.1:0-4798 GCA_012965955.1 Flavobacteriales bacterium | reverse complement strand
CGGAAGTGTAACATATCGAAAATTAGACATTGAAAATGCTGACCTTACCTCGAATACCGCTGATGAGTCTGTTATTAGTAGGTTGGAGCACAGAATGAAGCTATGGAAAGGCGCTTTAACAGCGACTACATTTTACCAAATTGGATCAGGGTTGGAGGTGAAACGCGAGTTTTATTATCAGAAAATTTTAGCTGCAGGACAGGGTGTGTATGAATGGATAGACCGGGACTCAAACGGAGTTGAATCCCTTGATGAATTTGAGATAGCCGCATATCAGTACAACGCTGACTATATCAGAGTCTATGTTCCCACCAATGACTACATAAAGACGTTCTCAACTATGTTTAACGAGGCATTTTATCTCCGGCCATCAGCCGTATGGAAAAACAGTGAAGGGCTAAAGAAATTTCTGGCGAGATTCTCTAATCAAATGACATACAGGGTGCGCCGAAAAAGTGAAAATCCTGATTTGACATTGTCTTACAATCCATTTATATTAAATGACAGCATACTCAATGACAGCGCAACCGGAGTAGTCACACTTCTTTCATCGTTCAGGAACATCTTCTTTTTCAATAGAACCAACCGTCACTTCGGGGCAGACATTAAATACCAGGACACACGAAATAAGTCGTTGCTTGTAAACGGACTGGACAGCAGGCGACATCTCTTGAGAAGTGCTTATTTAAGATGGAATATCAACAGGCAGTTTACCTGGAATTTTCTCTTTGCCCTGGGTGAGAAATCTAATTCGTCAGAGTTTTTAAGCTCTAAGAATTACGAAATTACCTATGTGCAGTATGAGCCCAAAGTGACCTATCAACCCAATACCAAGCTGCGCTTTACGGTTTACTATACAAATAAGAACAAGGAGAATTTACTGATGAATGCCGTGATTGATCCCTCAGGCGATACTACCAGTTTTAGTGGTGGCGAAAGGGCTGTTCAAAATACCATTGGATTAGAGATTAAGCGCAACCATGTTTCGAAAGGAAGCCTGGCGGCCAATATCGATTATATTGATTTCAGCTACATAGACATATTGGGCAATGACGCACAGCAAAACACGCCCTTGGGCTATGAAATGTTAGAGGGCTTGCAAACGGGGGGCAATGTCACCTGGAACTTCACCTATCAACGCAATATTTCCAAGCACATGCAGCTGAGCATAACATATGATGGGAGACAATCAGAGGACACACCGGCTATTCACCGTGGCGGAATTCAGCTAAGGGCTTATTTTCAGTAATACCTATTCCAGCACAATGGAAGTTTCACCTACCGTAATGCCGTCTGCAAAAATATCAACAGAGTATCGGCCGGGCTTGAAACCGCTCTTTTTGAAATAGACACAAATATCTTCAGCGACGTTTTGAAAATTTAGTGACCGCCTTCCGCTGTAGGCGAGCTCCTTGCCCTCTGATATAAATACATTTGTGCTGTCTCCGCCTTTTGGGAAGACATTGCCTTTCTCGTCAGCTACGCGTATATAAAAATCTCGCTCACCGGGTTTGGTTAAGGCATTGGCCGCTACGGTAAAGCACACTTTAATTTTTTCCACTCTTCGCGCTCGTGATTCTTCCTTCTCTTTGCCGCCACCTCTGATGCGAATTCCTTTTGTCACCATTTGATACAGCTTAAACTGAGATCCCAGAGCAACCTTACCGGTTAGGTCTTCTTTCTCCCTTGTCAGGGCATCACTTTTCTCTTTTTCTTTTGTTAAACTCCCTTCTACTGCTGTCTTCTCGTCCACCAGGACGATAATTTTCTTTCCCATCGAATCCAGTTCGTGCAAGTACACCTTTAATATCCTCCTCAACGAATGATTTTCACGCTTGTATTTAGTCATCAGCCAACGCTGCTCAATTTTTAATTTCTCCAACTTTTCAATATCTACGAGCATCTCTTCAATATCAGCAATTTTTTCATCCAATTGTTGCCTGAGTCCTTCATTATCGGTTGTCACCTCCTGATACTCTGCCAGCAGTTGGCTGAGCTCAGCTTTGATTTCACCTTTTTCGCTGCGTTCCTCTTTTACCAAGGTCTGTTGCTCCAATAACTGCCAGCCCAAAATCCCCGCGGTTGCGAACAACAAGGCCGCAATAATCATTGCGATCTTATTCGACTTCTTTTCTTTATTGACTGGAGCTTCAATGTCCATTGATACCTAAATGTATTTTGGCATTTTCCACCAATAGTCCTGCAAGAGAGGGAGGGAATTTGCACGTTTCACAAATTAACTCAATAACATGAGGATAAATTGCAACGGCAAACACTATTTATCAACACGAAGTGGGTCATTGTTAATCGACGCAAAATTATATTTAGGAAACGGCTGAAACCCGTTTTCCAAACTGGCTGGACTTCCTCATTTTTGTGATGCCAATTATTTGAAACACCATGAAATCAATGCTCTCAGACTTTTTATCGCTTATTTATCCAGAACTGTGCTATGCCTGTGGGAAGGGCCTGGTAAATCAGGAAAGGTGCATTTGTACATTCTGTAAATATCAACTTCCGCAGACCAACCATTACCGGGATCGAAACAATCCGATAAGCAAACTGTTTTGGGGGCGGGTAAACATACATTCGGCTGCTGCCTATTATCATTTTGAGAAAGGTGGTAAAGTTCAGGAGCTTATTCATCAGCTTAAGTACAAGGGCCACGAAGACATCGGTGCGGTGTTGGGGGCTAGTTTTGGACATGTACTAAAGAAATCCGCTATGTATGAGGGTATTGATATAGTGCTTCCTGTTCCTCTTCATCCCAGGCGTTTAAAGCAGAGGGGATACAATCAAAGTGAGTCATTCGCACGTGGATTGGCGAAGGGCGTTGGAGCAGAATGCTTAACCGACAAACTATGTCGGATTGTAAATACGACTACCCAAACCTACCGCAGCCGATTTGATCGCTGGTCCAATATGCAATCCGTATTTGGCGTGCGGTCCCCTGATTATTTCGACGGAGCCCATGTCTTGCTGGCAGATGATGTGATCACGACGGGGTCAACCCTGGAGGCATGTGCACAGGTGCTTCATATGGTACCCAATGTGAAAGTCAGCATAGCGGCTATAGCAAGTGCGAAAACCAGTTAGCCGATTTTATCATTTGGCTATCTGCAATATTGCCCATGCCTTCACTTCCATTACCTGCTCTCACGGCTTTGGAATGGCCAACCGGGTCTTTCCAACAGGCACCTGATGAAATGTTTTTTCGCATCTTTGCAAGTATTGAACTATGAGTGATAAAACTATAAAATATACAGGTCTGGTACCTAAAATTAAAGCTCTGATTGATAAGGAGATTGGATTGGTTGGTAATCTTGCCAACACGTCCGCTGCCATCAAGGAAGAATTTGGGTTCTTGTGGGTCGGATTTTACCTGGTGGAGGGCAATGAATTGCTCCTGGGTCCGTTTCAGGGACCTGTAGCTTGTACGCGTATTGCACGTGGACGAGGCGTTTGCGGAAAGTCCTGGGAAATGGACCAGGCACTTGTTGTTGATAATGTTCATGAGTTTGCTGATCATATTCCTTGCAGCGACAAAGCCAATTCAGAGATCGTCCTGCCAGTACATGATCAGGACTCAAACGTGAAGTTGGTGATGGATATAGACAGTGTAGACCTTGCGGCATTTGATGATACAGATGTGCAGTACCTCGGAGAGATAGTTAAAGAAATAGAGTCATTGCTGTGAGAATATCTGGTCTGGTTTTTCTTGTGCTTTGTTCAACGCTCCTGGGTTGCGCTATTATTATTGCCCCATCTGGTGGAGAGAAAGATACTTCGCCACCTAAGGTGTTGAATAGTGAGCCTGTAAATTATTCCACCAATTTTATTGGAGAACAGGTGTCCATTGAATTTGATGAGTATGTCCAGTTAAGAGATCTTTATAACAACTTCATCATCTCGCCACCTCTGCCTGCTAAACCCGAGATTGTAGTTAGAGGCAAATCTGTTGTGATGAAATTTGATGCGCCATTACCCTCCCATACAACTTTCAATTTTAACTTTGGAAATTCAATAGTGGATATTCATGAAGGCAACCCTATTGAGAACTATCAGTTCGTTATCTCTACAGATAGTTTTGTCGATTCAATGACGGTTCAGGGCATGGTTATAAAGGCTTCCAGTCTCCA
Organism: Flavobacteriales bacterium; assembly: GCA_012965955.1. GTDB lineage: Bacteria > Bacteroidota > Bacteroidia > NORP154 > NORP154. The sequence continues at coordinate 659 of DTRK01000215.1, read as the reverse complement.
GCCAGTTAAAAATGTATGGGTTACCCTCTACGATTGTCGGGATTATGCGTCCTGTGATTCACTGCCGTCCAAGGATGTTCCCAAGTATCTTGCCAAGACCAACAAAGAGGGGTTGTTTCGGATAAATAATATTCAAAAAGGAACGTATAAGATATTTGCCCTTATTGACAAGAACCGCAATTACCTTTTCGACCTGCCGAATGAAAGCATAGGGTTTATTGGTAACTTGATTGAAGCGGGTGATTCATCGCTGCTGAGATTGAGCATTTTTGATCAGGAGGATGGCAATCAGAAGGTCACTAAGGTCTGGACGATAGAACCCGGGTTGAGCAAAATCGCCTTTAAGCTTCCTGTGGATGAGCTGGAAATATCGGCAATTGATTTCTCTTCAAAAACCCGCTGGGAGGTTGTTGAGTATAGCGCGAACAGGGATACTATAGAATATTGGAATACGTCTGGAATGGATAGTCTCAAGCTACATATTCGTGATAGGCGTTACTCATTTGAGGATACTGTTTCTGTGGGACTGGGTCACAAAAAGGAGCTGAGCAAGTTGACGCTATCAACAAATGTGAGTCGTACAAAGGTTTTGGATATTGGGAAAACGCTTCAGGTCCTTACCTCTAAGCCGTTGACGATATATGATGAGCAAAACATCA
>DTRK01000214.1 GCA_012965955.1 Flavobacteriales bacterium | reverse complement strand
CATGACGGAACAACCATCAGCATCAGTGATTGTTACCGTGTACCACCCTGCGGCTAAACCAGAATTAGTGGAGGTGGTATCCGTAGAGCTCACCGTGCCGACTGGACTCCAAGTAAAGGTATAAGGTGCGGTGCTGTTCGATGCCTCTACAACTGCTGATCCATCACTGGAACCGCAAGACGCATTTGTTGTAGATGTGCTGAGAATCGTCAGGCAGGCCGTATTATTTATCAGGAAATCGAAATTACAGAGCGTCCCTCCATATCCATCAAGATTGAAATAGTACGTATTGCCTATGGGTCCTGGTACCCATTCATAGTATATGTCATTGTCTGTCTGGGTATTCGAGTAGAACACACAATTTCCCGGCCCGGCAGGATTCGGAATTTGCGAACAATTGTCAGCATCAAATACAGACATCTGCATTCCACTTGGATTGTCACAAACCTGATTAAATAAGTGTACGAAAGCAGTATCACCTATATTCCAGTCCGGCGGTACCGTCCAGGAGAACCAGATGTTATTTTCAGTAGAACCGGAACACAGATCCATATCTGGCGTGGCTATAAAATTATTGGTGCTGTAAACTACACCATTTTGAGCTGGATATGCATTGGCACAAGCGTCATTTAACAACCACGTGGGGCCTTGAACCTGGATGCAGAAATTAGCACCAGCAAACGCATTACCACATAGGCCTCCAGCATCGTATATCACTTGAATATAATACGTATTGCCAATTGTTAACCCTGTTAATGGAAAGTAGTTGGTCAAAGGGCCACCAGGAGCATCTTCACATGCCAGGGGAGCACCAACTGTTGCAGGACATCCGGATACCAATGGATCCCAAACAGCCGATCCAAAATAGCAGCCAGTAGAAGACACCCAGCCAACTGTGACATCCATACTGTCATTGTCGGCAACAAAGGAATACCATACCGATTGGTTCCCGGTATTGCACCCTCCCAATTCTCCGGCTTCAATAGTAGCATCAACTGTAGTACCGTTTACACAAGAATCACCTGGAGTCAGTGCAACAGCATTGGCACAATTGTCATTAGCAGGTTGAGCAAACGCTGCGTAACTTGTGCCAATAAGAATCAGACTGCTTAACAGCAACTGAAAATGAAGGCTTGTTCCTGTATTATTCACCAACGCCAGTTGTTCTATTACCTGATCTAAGTTTGGATAACTCTTTCATAATTTGCTTTCTGCTTTTTTGAAGCTCCTTAAGCGTTACAGGTGGTGCGTTGCCAGTGACCGTCAATCGAGCTGAAGACTGGAGCCTGCCATCCTGGATATCCTTGATCTGCTTATCAATAGTGAAAAGCCTCTTTCCCAAGGTGTTTTGCTCCAAGGTGGTCTTCAGTTGCTGCTTTACTATCAGGGTGTCTGACTCATCAGTAGTCCCAGTTGCACGGTCCAGCTCTGTAGCATACTCCCTGGACTTTGCAGATTCTTTCGTACGGTCTTGTGCCAACATTGCGTTGGATATGCTGGCGGCGAGAGTTGTAATAAGAAGAAATCTGAGAAGGCGGACCCTATTGTAAGCTGTTTGAGGCATATCCTTTACAATATACGATTAATTCACTTTATTAAGATTGTGTTAACATAATGTAATCCACAATCTATAAGAGCATAACCATGCATATCTTAAATAAGACACATAAAATTACTAACAGGTTGCCTATCTGGAAAGTGCTTCGTCTAATTATTTAGCTGATTCAACGAAAAATAATACCAGATATACACCTGATAGGAATTGTTCTCAGCACAGAGGTGGACTCAATGAGAGATTTTATGGCCGAGTTCAATTAGCGGTGCGATTACTTTTGATCTACTCTTTTCTCTGAGTTTAAACACAACAGCTCGCTGCAGGTGGTCCAGTATTGGTTGATCGTCAGAGAGGACCAGTCCTTTAGTGAAGTCAACCCCTTCATAGTACAGGTCACCTTCAAGAGCTATCTTCAACTTTTCCGCTACTTCTGCCTCTATTCTAAAAGAGGAAGGAGGGAATATAAGTTCTTCGTTCGAGGCCAGGAACATGAATTCTTGCGTAAAGTCTGTATTCTCATTGGGATGTGAATCTAATATATTGGCTTTTAGGCCTGAAGCTCTTAATGTATTGCCTATTGACTCTAATGCAGGCACCTGATCCTTGTCAAGTGAACACAGGTAATGAAGGAAGAGCAGACCATTTGGCTTCAGCATGGTCCGTAGTTTTTCAAAACACTCGATAGTGTACACATTTGTAGGCATGACTTCTCCGGCACTTAAATCCATCACAATAACATCGTATTGTTTTTCACTTGTATTGATGAAGTGACGGGCATCGTCCACAATAACCGTGGCTTTATCTGTCATCCTGAAATACTCTTTTGCGATAGGGCCAATACGAGGATCAATATCAACGGCATCAATATTAAAGTTCAGCCTGTATAATTCATTGATCAAATTTCCCCCACCTATACCGGCAACAAGTGCTTCCGAGCCAACCGGTTTGGTGGAAGCGAATGTCGCGATTCGGTAAACGTACGGCCAAATTGACCTTCCAGTAAAGTGCATTTTAGTCTGTGCCATATTGTTCATATAAAGCATCCTGTTTTCCTTAACCAGATCATCAAGAACAACCAAATTACCCGACAAGGCATCCGAATTATGCACAATTGCAATCTGCCCCCTTTCCTGCAGCAGTTGAACTTTGGGGTTCAATATGAGGACTAATGTTAGGATCAATGCTATGGATGTACCTATTAGAATTTTCTTGCTTTGGAAATAGTTTAGTATTGGATAAAGGCCTAAAATACCCGCGGTCAGTTTAAGCCCAAAAGTGGTACCGAGTTCAGGTATAATGATGAACCCCACCACAAAGGCCCCAACAATCCCTCCGATGGAAATTGTCGTAAATACGTTTCCTACAGCAACTCCTGAGTTATCAGCATCTAAATTGATAGTCCTGATGATGAGCGGAGACAGCATACCGCAAATTATGAGTGGGGAGAAAATTGCGAATAACAGCAGCAGCATCTTGGGAGAATCAAGGCTGAGGCTGAGGTTGCTTATCAGCAGTTTTTCATAAACGAATGCGTCAAGAATAAACGCTAATGATGCTAAAACAAAAAGCCTGGTCAGTATTGACGCATGGGCAGACCGCTTTGAAAGAAATCCACCAATGTAATAGCCGAGAGCAAGTGCAGTCATTGTACTGCCAAGCACTAACGTCCACATATAAATGGAGCTGCCAAAATAAGGGGCAACTGCTCGTGAACCCAGCAATTGCAGAGACATCACTGAGAACCCTTCTACAAGTGCAGCGAAATAGAGAAAATTTACAGGAACAGCTAACGATTGATCGCTTTTCATCGGGTGATGCTTTCCGCTAATATAATGTTAATGAAAGAATAGAGATGGTCAATATATCTTTATCTCGGCACGGCGATCCACCCGCATCTCCTCGACAGTACATACCGTACATTTAGACATTCGTTTAGCTTCACCCCAGCCCTTGGTAGTTATCCTGTCTGGAGAAATACCCCGGGAAATGAGATAATTTGCAACACGGTCTGCTCGCTGTTTGGATATCCACAAGTTGTAATCACTAGTACCATCAATATCAGAGTAACCATGAGATTCTACTTGCAAGTTGTTATCAGAATGAAGTTTCTTGACTATTCTTTTCAGCAGAATCGAGTCTTCCGGGGCAATATATGAAGAGTTTTTACCAAAATAAATCGTCTCAATATCAGATACTTCTGATTCGGTACTCACCTCAGATACCTCGCCCAGAAGTTCGTCAATCGTCATTTCAATACACTCAGCCGTTTCCTCAACAGTTTGATTATATGTATCTGGACAGAACCCACTAACGGCACCTACCATAGATGTTAATGCACCTACATTCTTGATCCCCAGCGTGTAATAAACATATGCAGATAGATTGTCCGGAGAAGCAATAGCCACCGCGTTCCTGTCCTGCAACCAATTGTCAGATTCCAAACCTCGGATAAATCTAAAGTCTTCTCCCGTTGATATGTCGATGAGGGCCAGGGTGGTAGCAGAGCTGTGAGGCAGTTTTATATATAAAAACTTTCCCGCTGGAGTGCTGATCAGTTCCGCTACTGTTTCGCCATCGTTGAAAATAAGTAAAGCTAAGTCTGGATCATATTCCTCGGTCATAATGATGTAGTTGGCAGCATAAGACAGGTTCTTAAACTCAAAGTAGCCATCTCTACCCACTAATGCTGTGTAGACAATATCGCCAGCTTCATTAATCAAGAAAATCTTCATTCCCTCAGCAGATTTATAAGGAAGTGTTCGGTAGGCTAATTTCCCAGACAAAGATTTTGTGTTTTGATTCTCAACCAGTTGAATACTGTCAGTTGTATATAAAAACTGAAGGCCTCCCATTTCCTTATAAGAAAGCTTTTTGTATAAGAATTCACCTTTCTCGTTTACCGCTAATTCAGCAATACTGTTTCCACCATCATCAAGCAATATCAGAATGAGGCCCTTGTTATAGCTATCAGTTCGAATTATATAATCATGGTTGTAGGGCAGATTGGTAAATTCAAAATCACCTCCCTCATTGGTATAAGCCGTGTATACAATTTCACCGAGGTCGTTAACCAGATAAACCCTTAGGCTGTCTGCTGATTTACCTGCAAGAATTTGGTACTTAAAGATTCCGCGGATGGTTTTAGGCATTTCTGAGGGCTTCATCCATTTTATGGAAAACCCATAGATATCGTCCTTTTGAGCGCCGCTTCTGTTTGAAGAGAAATAACCTGTGTTTTGATCTTGATTGAGGAAAAATCCAAAATCGTCGGCGGTAGAGTTTATAGAGGAGTCTAAGTGTGTGACGGTAGTGATATTGCCATTTTCAAGAACTGAATAATGGAGATCCAAACCACCATAACCTGGGTGTCCATCTGATGAGAAAAAGAACAAGCTGTCTCTGTACAAGAAAGGAAAGGCTTCATTGCCAACTGTATTGACCTTGGGGCCCAGATTTACAGGATCTGACCACACACCTTCCTTGTGCTCGGACCGGTATATGTCCTTTCCGCCATATCCGCCTTCCATGTCTGAGACAAAGTAGAGCGTCTTTCCGTCTGATGATAACGCCGGATGCCCAAAAGAATATTTAGGACTGTTAATATTGAGTAACTCAATTTCCCGCCACCTGTTTTTTTGAAGCTTTGTTGAGAAGAGCTGTGGCCGGAAAATCCTACCTCCTTCACTTTTATAATACTTTACGCGGGTAAAAACGGCGAACTCCCCTGAAAGATCGAATGATATAGGCCCACTGTGCTGCAGTTGACATATTCTCCCCGAAAAGAGCTTAGGCATCGAGTAGGTAATAGTGTCATTGGCATTTTTAATAGTGGAATATTGAATGGTGAGATAAGATCGTTTACTATATCCAGTCTCTCCATAGTTGATCAAATCTATCGCCCTCTCGGATACGAATACCAATTTGTCACCAATTACAACGGGAGAGAAATCCAGGCCCTTAGAATTACATCCAGATATCTCATAAACCTTAAATATAGGCACCACCTTTTCACCTTCGTCGCCCGCATTAACCGGGTAAGCCATCGTTAAGACGGCGCTCAGAGTGATAATCATGGCTCTTATGTAAACCGTGGAATAGCCCCTTTCAGATTTTGAAAATAGTTGTGAGATCATAGTAATCTCGGTGTAATTTGCTGGGGCTGCTTTCCGATTGTGAAATCAGCACCAATAAAAAGTTCGTGCGATCCGCTACTAAACTCCTGTAATGAGTTTAGTCCCAGGTCATAGGAATACCCCACTCTAAGTATGTCGGTAATATTAAATTCTGCTATAAGCACCAGATCCTTTGATGTGCGATATGAAGCACCTAACCAAAATACCTCTTTGATGAGCACGCTCAAGTTTATATCAACATTAACGGGCGCATTAGCAGTGTATTTGACTAAAGTAGAAGGCTTTACAATAAGGTCTCGATTGAGGATATATGCGTATCCAAAATTTACCATATAATGCCTGACGAGTTGAGTGGATAGATCTGAGATATTATCGAAATTAACCTTACTGCCTGTTAAATGCGTGATCGCCAGTCCGCCATAGAGAGTCTTGGTGTAGTAATACAAGCCAAAGTCAAAGCTCGGAATAAACCTGCCGGCAACTGATGCTCCTGAGAACTTATCTATGTTCTTGTATTCAATGGCGTTGCCATCTAACTGGAAACGATAGGTACCAGCTCGCAGTGCCATGGAGAGTTTTCCATCACCGGCCCTCAAATGATAGGCATAGGTGCCAAAAATGCCCAAATTGTTGGTCGGGCCAATTTTGTCGTTGATAACGTTGAATCCAAGCCCTATGTTTTTGCCTTCCAACGGTGTATGAATACTCAGTGACGAACTTTGGGGAGCACCTGCCATTCCCACCCACTGATTTCTATATAACATTACCGCTGAAAAGGCAGATCGGCTGCCAGCATATGCTGGATTAATGGTGAACGGATTAAACATATACTGACTGTACAAGGCTGTTTGCTGTGCTTGCGTGACGGTGGTTAATGATACCGTCATGATCAGTATAGCAGATACAATTACCCCGATATTTGCTTTACCTCTTCCCATTATTAATCCTTAGCGGGTGATTTGTACCCATCCAGAGAATTTCCCTTCGCCAGTGTTGATAGTATAGAAATAAGTGCCTTCCGGCAGCTCCTGTCCGTTTTTATTGTGTCCATTCCAGACAATCGAGATATTGTCATATCCGTCGAAATCGTTCACCACATCTTCCCACCTGTTGAAAATAGTTACTTTATTATCAGGAAAACCTTCAATTCCATCAATTATCCAGGTATCATTGTCTCCATCATTATTGGGTGTAAAGCCACTGTAAATATACCAGCCGCAATCAGGGGTAACATCAACAATTATCCTGATGGAATCCCGATAGGTACAGCTGTCATTAACGGTTGCTATTACGTAGTAGGTTGTGGTTGTACTTGGGTTGGCAGTTGGGTTAGCGATGCTGGTATCACTCAATCCATTGGACGGGTACCAGGAGTATGCAATACCGCCGGTGGCTTGCAGGGTCTCAGAACTACCAAAACAAATTGTCACATCAGGCCCAGCATCTACGGTTCCCTGGGAAAACACAATCAGTTCAACTTCTTGCGCATGGCTTCTGCACCCTCCTCCTACATCCTCCAATACGTAGAAGTAGTTTGATCCAGTGGTGAAAACCCAAGGAGTAAAAGTGGTTCCAGTTGCAAGTGGACCGTTCAAAGTATCCTCATACCAGGCCAAATTCCCCCCTCCCTGGGCAGTTGCCGTAAGCTGGGGATCAGGGTCTCCTTCGCAATGATATACCGGGGTCGTTGCAATTGGAGCAGGAGGCAGGGCCACAACATTTATTATCATGCTTCCGCCAACATCACCATCGCACCCAGCGGTATCCTGGATACCGATCAGTGTATATGTGGTGGTGTCTGTTGGGTTAAAGGTCAGGGAATCTCCATTGTTGACGTCAGGTATAGTAGTGGTATCCGTGCCATCTGTATATGTTATCTCGAACGGTCCAATTCCTGTAATGTTCATTTGAAGTGTTGTAGAATCTCCTTCACAAATGGTATGAATGCCCGACAGGGTCATGCTTGGGATTGGCAGGACACGTATAAAAACTGTGTCGGTATTCGAACAGCTTGAATTTGACACTGTATATGTTACCTGCCATATTCCTTCGCCAAAGTAGAACGGTGAAAACTGTCCGGTTGTTGGATTAATACCCCAACCGTTCCAAGTTCCGCCTGGAGGCGTTGCGGTTAATGTATGTAAGCTGGTATCAAGCACACACAGTGGTGAGGCCACCGGGTCAATATTAACAACAGGCTCCGCTTCAATCGTGATTTGTATGGTATCAGATTCCGGACATGGTCCTCCTGTTGTGTACGATACATCATATGTTCCAGGTCCCGAGCTGCTTAGGTTAATTTCTCCAGTGGAAGGAACCAGAGAAAGACCTGGAGGGGCAAAGAAGGTCCCCCCACTGTCTCCAGCAAGAGTTGGAGTAGGGTCAGTACCACTTTGGCAAAAGGCTGTTCCGAGGTAAGAGAATGCGGCATCCTCAAGCGGGTAATTTGATATTACGATAGTGTCGGTTACCATACAGAACAAGCTGTCTACGATCGTAACGATATAAGTACTAGTGCAAAGGGATGAGATTGTTGGCGTGGATGGCCCGGTGTTCCAGGAATACACAAAGGGTGAAGTTCCTCCTGTCAGAGTAGCTGTCGCACTTCCAGTGCAAGTGCCCGCGCATATGGAATCTGTTCCACTAATTGTAACGCTCATCGCCTGTGGGTTGGTCAACGTAATACTGTCAGTAGCAGAACATCCATTGGCATCAGTAACGGTTACCGTATATGCCACCGCTGCAGAAAGTCCGGTACCTGTCGCACCTGCCCCCCCCGTAGGAGCCCAGGAATAAGTCAGTGTTCCGGTTCCTCCTGAAGCTGTTACCGTTGCATCCCCGTCAGCAGCACCGTTACAAGATGGGTTGTTGCTTCCCGTGATATTTGCAGTAAGTAGGGTGGGGGCGGTGAGTGTAATATTGTCAGTAGCAATACATCCGTTGGCATCGGTAACAGTTACCGTATATGTGCCGGCACACAAGCTGCCAGCCGTGGAATCCGTTTGCGCAGGAACTGTGCTCCAGAGGAAAGAAAATACTCCTGTTCCGCCTGATGCAGATGCGAATCCTTGCCCATCGCATGAGCTATCACATTGAGCATTAACAGCTGTGACTGACAATGTAATTGGATTACCCACCAATAAATCAGTGATTTCAACACTGTCGCATCCTTCAATTGAAATGAGCGAGTCTGGATAAACTCCAGACGCTGTTCGCCATATACCTGCAATTTGAACACTGTCACCATCACAGATGGTGTCATACAGTAGCTGCTCGTATGCTGGATTCACAATCAATGTTGTTGTAACGATGCTGTCGCAACCATTGCTTGCCTGGAGGGTGTCAGTATACGTCCCAGCTGTATTTTGATAAGCACCCCCCAGTAGAATGCTGTCGTTGGAGCAAATGGTGTCAGACGCTGGGGTGGTGTAGTCAGGGCTAATAAAGACCTGGACGGAATCTGTAGAGACACATCCATTACTGTCGGTGAGAATGAGCTGATATAGTGTCGTTAAGATCGGGCTGGCAGTTGGGTTGGCCAGGGCGGCATCGTCCAATGAGTTTCCTGGATCCCATAAATAACTATACGGGCCGACGCCTCCAGTGGCAGTAGGAGCAGCACCTAGCTGACTGCTCTCTCCCGGGCAAATTACAACGGAACTACCAGCGTCAGCGACAAGAGGGGGAGGTTCAAAAACAGTTAACCCTACCGAATCTGAACATCCGCTTATATCTGTGACAATAACCCAATTGGAACCAGTGTCCAGCACAGAAGCCGTATCGTCTACGATTCCTGACGGGTACCAAACAAAATTATAAGGTGACGTTCCACCTATTGCATCAGCCACCGCAAATCCATCTGTAAGGCCATTGCAGGAAATATCTGCACTGTCCACGATCGTCACTATTAGTAAGGCGGGTTCATCTATTGTTACGGAATCAGCAGTACTGCAGTTATTGCTATCTGTGATGGTCACAGTATGAACTCCACTGGATAAACCAATAGCAGTATCATTGGCAATGCCTGATGGGGACCACAGGAACTGATACGGAATGGTGCCACCAGATATTTGTACAATTGCCGAGCCATCATTACTGCCAAAGCATGTAAGGCCGGTGCTGTCAATAATTGTTGGAACTAGAGGGAGAGGATCTGCAACAGCATCTGTTATAGAATCCTTACATCCCCTGGAATCTGTTATCATAACCTGGTAAAGCCCAGCTTTAAGATTTGAAGCTGTGCTGTTAGTTTGGGCAGCAGGGTCATCCCACAAATAGCCGTATGGAGGAACGCCACCGCCAGCAACAGTCACTGTTATTGAACCAGTTGAATCTCCAGCACACATATTGTTATTGGTGGTAAAAACGATACTCATCTTATTGCAGTTGTTTTCATGAGCTCCCATCCATGGAGTGGGATCCCGCAGCGTATCATCTATGTCTTTGGGAACATCAGCCAATAAATTGAAGCCACTCTTTAATGTGTCAGGCGAATTCACTGTTAGGTGAAGGTCTGAGACCGTTGTGAAAATAGGATCAACAGACACCGAGTTCGAATCCCGTCCTGTTCCAGCTTGCCATGAAGCAAGATCGCCATAAGTAATACCTGCGTTATAACCGAGAATTCCGCCCGTTGTATAGTGATCATTGAAATTCATATTAGAAATAACAGCATCATTGTTTATGTATACACAATAACCTCCCCCAGTATTAGAGAAGATATTGTTGATTACATTTATATTGCCTCCGGTCGCTCTGCTGTAAAATGGCTGAGCAGTGGTTGAATTCGCTGAAGTGATGTGAATGCTATTGTGGTATACATCGATAAGATTATTGTCTGTGGACATATAGATTCCGTAGGCTTTACCAGAGGTGCCCAGCTGAATAAAGTTGTTGGATATCAAGCCTCTGTCTCCTGTAACGCCATCACAGTTGTAAAGAAGTATTCCGTATCCACTAGTTGTTGCAGTAGTAATCTTATTGCTCTCCACCTCAATAGCACCGTCACAGTTGGATAAATAGATTCCGTAATAACTGGGCCCAGAAGAGTTGGTCTCGATAACGTTGTTAGAGACTTCAACGGCACTCTTGTTTTGTAACCAAAGCCCCCCGTAATATTGATCTGACAACTGGTTGTCTGTAATCAACATTCCGGGCTCGGTGGTAGTTGTGTATATGCCATGGCTCCCGTTCAGAAAAACATTGTTGCTGAATACATTGTTTTGCCCGCTGCCTGAAACTTGATAAACCAACGCTCTAGTATTTAATGTCGAAGAGGTGTTCACGCCCATAATAATATTGTTCGCCAGACGAATATTGGAAGCGCCGTTGATCAGCTCAACAACCCTTCCGCTTGAGGTATTGGTAGCAGCGAGTGTGATTAATCTGAATGTGACGAAATCAGCATTGTTGAGCCTGACTGTGAAATTATCGGCTGTCGTGGCAGAGAATCCTAGGGTGACCATAGTACTGTCCAATGCTTCCGATTGAAAGGTAACAGTGTTTACGCTGGAAGCTCCGCATATAGAGTCTATCTCAATCTGCTCAACATAGTTTCCACTCCTAACATTAAAGATTACAGGTCCACTAATTCCTTGTTGGTTTAAGGCGTCAACTGCCTGTGTCCAATCAGTAAAATTAGGCGTAGGCGTAAGACCACCAATGGTATAAGTGCCAGATAGCGGTGCTAAGGGGGCGAACAGGACTACCCCAGTACTATCCGAACACCCGTATTTGTCTGTAATTTTAACTGTGTAAGCTCCAGCAACCAGCCCTGTAGCTGTAGAGTCTGTCTGAGCAGAAGGATCACTCCAGATATAGGTATAAGGTGGGGTTCCGCCGGTTAATCTCCCGGTAGCAGAACCGGTAGCAGACCCACTGCAACCTATGTTGCTAACATTGACAATACTAGCAGAGACAATGTTCTGATCAATGAATACAGACTCATTGTAAACGCACCCATTCAAATCCGTTATCGCTACGGTGTATGTTGAGGGGCCACTTATAGTTGCTATAGGGCTCTGCGTGGTCGGAGCTGATAATCCAGCTATTGGTGTCCAACTATAAGCATACCCTACAGGGAGGCTAGTGTCCGAATAGCACAGGTTGAACCTGATGTTCGGCCTGCTTCTGCTGGTGTCTGGTATCGAAGATGTTAAACAAGCATCGGCTACATCAGATCTGAAATAAATAACGGAGTTATAACCAGTAACTGTATAAAAAGTTGAACTATTAAGCGTGGATGTCAGATCATCCCTGTTGTCAAAGCACACTTCAACAACGATGTTGGATATTCCGTCCCAGTCGTAATTGGCGTCGAAGCTGTGCACATTCCAGCCTGTAGTTAGGGTTATGGTTTGCGGTGAAAACACTTGTATCAGTCCTGCCTTCCACGTTGACAAATCAGATGTGGATGTACATCCCATTTTCAGCGCAAAATTCTTGTACTGAGTAGCCCCATTTATAGCGGCCACATCAAACGCCAGACTGTTGATAGTACCGGCCACTAATCCCGCTGATTGCAGATCACTTGCCAAATACAATATTTGGTGCTTGGCATTTTTGTACCAATTGCCGTACGGAGCGGGATACGCAGTTGAGCTGTTTGAAACAGAACCGCTACCAACATCGAATTGTATCCCATCAACACATAAGCCAGGAGAGGCCCCGCAAGTACTAGGGCTGCCCAGTCCAACGGCGGACAGGTAGACTGTTTGTGTGCCCGAACAGATCACCGGTGGGTCAGCACCCGCAATCAACGATCTGCCGGACACATTAACGGTCACTGAGTCTATTTTGACACAAGCTCCATTCGATACGCTAACGTAATATCTAATACTGTCAGTAGGATACACTGCTGGGTTTCGTATCGAAGTATCGGAAATGCTAACAGGTGGCCACCAGTAATAGGTGTAAACACCTGGAATATCTGGTGAAGAAGAAATGCCTAAAGTGTCTCCAAAGCAAATAGTGGTATTGTTAGAGGTGGTCAGGGAAAAATCTGCGCCTACATTTATGGTCGTTATTCCTGTGCCGGTACAGGTTGAACTAGAATCACCCACCGTTACCGTATAGGTAGTTGTTGAAGAGGGCGATGCAATTGGATTGGCAATTGAGTCATTGGAAAGACCTCCGTCAGGTGTCCATACATAGTATGGAAAGCTCATAGTGGATTGACAAATGGACATAGAAAGATTGGGCAGTTTTTTATAAGCAACATCAGGCGTGAGGGAACAGCCTCCGAACGAACTAGATGAACTATTCACCGTAGCAATATATGCCGTGTTGGCATATTCGACGCTGTCGTCGGCTGAAGGAGATGTGCTAAAACAAACTTCAACAATCAGGTTGCTTATTCCGTCCCAATTGTACGTATTATCCAGTGGGATCATACCTGTTCCAAAGATCGTGTTGAAAGAATTCAGCCTACAAACTGGAGTAGTAGGCTGCCAGCTATTTGAATCCAGGTTGTCAATTGATGTACATCCTAAGGCAATTGTCACTGAATCGAAGGACCCGCTGTTCTTGGCCAGGATATTCCAACCAATTTCTTGAATGGTACCGGCGTTAAAACCTGCACTATTCAGATCAGTTGCCAGGTAAAGGTACTGGCTTCTGGCACCAGAGAAAGCACCTGTAAAGGGACTGATTTCCCCGTCACTGAGAGTTCCAGTCCCGACTTGACCCCCTTGCACTGGCCCATTGCAGGCAAACGCAAGATTCGCTAAACAATATGAAGGATCTGCTGTAGCTACGGCCTCAAGTTGTACACTTTCGCCCGCGCAAATACTGGTGTCCATCGGGGTAACAGTAACTATAGGGGCAATTCCCGAAACTAGAATTTCCAAAGCGTCTGTTTGTGTACAACCAGACCCGGCGGTAACCATAACGCTATAGACCGTAGTAGATGTAGGTGAGGCCATGGGGTTGGCTATATTTGGGTCTGAAAGATCTCCATTCGGATTTTGCCACTCATAGGTAAAAGGTCCATCTAAAGAGTCAGTGAGGATGTCCAACTGAACAGATTCGTTAGCACAAATTGTGTCTTTTTTCGGCGTGAGTGTCATATTAAAATCTGCAACAACAGTCACGGTTAGACTATCCTTTTTTTGGCATGCACCACCTAGATTGCTTGTGACAAAATATACGGTCGTAGCCGAAGGTGCCGCGATAGGGTTCGGGCAATTGCTACAACTTAATCCGGCATTTGGTGTCCACATAAAATCAGATCCACCTACCGCATTTAATTGTACGGGAACCCCACCGCTACAATAAACATCATCAGGGCCAGCATCGGTACTGGGGTCTACAATGATCTCAAAATCATATGATTGCATACCTAGAATAGGGCAGGCATCATCCTGAATGGTAACTGTAAAAATGTGTATTCCTGAGTCTGCCGCTGTTGGAACCCATGAAAAACTTCCTTGGATCGGGAGTACACCAGTAGTGGAAAAGGTTGCGCCAGGAATTACCAGTGAAAGATTGGTAGTCATCGTCAGTGTGTCATTTGCGTTTAAGTCTGATCCTTCAATATCGAAATTCACAGCTGTGCCAGCACACAATCTAACCGTGTTGCTGTCAATCAACGACCCACCAGTATGATTCTTGATTCCGGGACTACTCATGAAAGGCACAAGGTTGGTAGGACAATCCAACACCCTAACCTGTATGTCTCGCATCACACTGCCTATCAATGTTCCATTTCGGTATTCTTCAACAAGAACCGTTATAATACATACCTGAATCGAATCCGGATTGATTTTGAGATTACCGGAGTTGCTGTCAAAGTTCACGGATCCACTTGTGGTTGATATAGGATAGGTTGGGGTATAACCTGAAACATAGGTCAGGGCCAAACCGTTTGAACCCAACGCGTTGACTAAAGTGTAATGTAGTGAGTCTCCGTCCGGATCAAACGTACCCATATTGTAATTCACCAATTGATTGTCACAGATATAAGGAACGGGCGAGGTGGTGAACATTGGCGAGGTATTACAGATTCCGCCAGAGTTGTCCAAAGTTGAACGTATATACAGGAACTGAGCGTTTGGGTTCACGAGGTTGGTGATATCCACATTTCTGCAACATTGCTCAAAGCTGAACACCCAATCAGGACACAAGGGCAGTGTAAACGTATTTTGATATACATACTTCTCAACACCGGGTTCAGTGCCACCAGCACATTCACTAAGTGCTGATGTACAAAGTGGAGAGATGTCCTCGCCAACGCCTACCTTGTTTAAAGTCAATGTGGACGTTATGCCGCAAGAGACTGATGCAATTGTGATGAGTTGTGTTTGCGGCATTGCAACGCCCCGGCAATCTCTGTAATATTTCAGGGTAAACTCGTATAGATTCCCTCCCATGCAGCGATAAGTAAGTTCGGCACCTACCCCGTGAGTAGCCCTGGCTTCACGAATGGTTAAGGGATTGAGAAATATTAGGACCGCTATGAAAGCAATGTATAGTACCTTGTCCGGACGATTAAGTGCAGTTTTCAAATGATGTTACCTATTAAAATCGATATAGAATTGCTCTAATATAAGCATTCAAATTATTACGTATTTAACGCCTGTTTGTTACGCGTATCTTGGATTAAAAACTTCCCTTTACTATCAGACGGAACGGGGTGGGAAAGGTTGCTATTTTCGCTGTTAGTAAATAACTGTTTTGAAGCCTCTTTAGGCATTAGATTTTTTATCTTTGTGCATGCAAGAAATGGTGATAGTTATTGATTTTGGCTCACAGTACACCCAACTGATTGCCAGGAGGTTGCGAGAGTTAAATGTGTATTGTGAAATTCACCCTTTCAATTCCATACCATCCTTGAATGGCTCCGTAAAAGGAGTAATCTTATCTGGAAGCCCCTATTCAGTAAAGGATAAAGATGCACCAGATCCAGACTTGTCTGGTATAAGTGGGTTTTATCCGATATTGGGTGTATGCTATGGAGCACAGTTATTGGCGAATAACAGTAAGGGTGAGATAGGGCCTTCGGATACCAGAGAGTATGGACGTGCTAATCTATCATTTGTTGAAT
Source organism: Flavobacteriales bacterium (assembly GCA_012965955.1). Classification (GTDB taxonomy): domain Bacteria; phylum Bacteroidota; class Bacteroidia; order NORP154; family NORP154. The sequence continues at coordinate 10,909 of DTRK01000214.1, read as the reverse complement.
CAAATTCTGTCCTTTTTAAAGGCATTTCATCTGGAAGTCAGGTTTGGATGTCTCATGGTGATACCATTAAGTCTTTGCCAGATTCGTTTGAGAAGATCGCAAGTACCAAAGACGTGGAAATAGCAGGGTTTAAGATTTCAGATGAGCTGAGTTTCGGCATACAGTTCCATCCGGAGGTATTTCACTCTACTGACGGGACCACGCTTCTGAAGAATTTTCTTGTGGATATTTGCAAGTGCAGCCAGGACTGGACGCCGGATGCGTTTGTGGCGACAGCAGTTTCTGAGCTAAAGGATACCTTGGGCAGTGATAAAGTCGTTTTGGGCTTATCTGGAGGCGTGGACTCCACTGTTGCGGCAGTCCTGATTAAAAAGGCAATTGGCGATAATCTGAATTGCATTTTTGTTGACAATGGGCTGCTTAGGAAGAACGAGTTCGAAGACGTTCTAAGGCAGTATCATGGGATGGGCCTGAACGTGAAAGGGGTGAATGCCAAGGATAAGTTCTATAGGGAGTTGGAAGGCTTGAGCGATCCCGAAGAGAAGAGAAAGGCGATAGGTAAAGTGTTTATTGATGTATTTGATGAAGAATCAAAAAAGTTGGGAGATGTCAAATGGCTCGGGCAAGGGACTATTTATCCAGACGTTATCGAATCTGTATCAGTAAAAGGCCCATCTGCCACCATTAAATCGCACCACAATGTTGGTGGATTACCGGACTACATGAATCTAAAAGTGGTGGAGCCGCTGAAGGCCCTGTTCAAAGATGAAGTACGACGCATAGGGGCGTCTTTGGGTATAGATCCTGCTTTATTGGGACGACATCCCTTTCCTGGACCTGGCTTAGGTATTAGGATTTTAGGAGACATTACCCCAGAAAAGGTACATATTTTGCAAGAGGTCGATTACATCTTTATTAATAGCTTGAAAAAAGAAGGACTATACGATGAGGTTTGGCAGGCAGGTGCGATGCTACTGCCTGTGCAATCAGTAGGGGTAATGGGGGATGAGCGGACTTATGAACAGATAGTTGCGCTAAGAGCAGTTAGCTCTACCGATGGGATGACTGCTGATTGGTGTCATTTGCCTTATGAATTCCTGAGCAACGTTTCAAACGAGATTATTAATAAGGTAAAGGGAGTTAATCGGGTAGTGTACGACATTAGCTCAAAGCCACCCGCTACTATTGAATGGGAATGAACACTTTCAGAATTCTCATATTACTAACGGGCTTAATGCTTTCGTGCTTGTGTACCTATGCTCAAGACGATATCGTGCCGAAGAATGTCATCAAAATCATTGATGGCAGAAAGTACTATGCGCACACGGTGGCAAAGGGAGAAACCCTGTATGGTATTTCAAAAAGGTATGATGTAGAAGTTAAAGAGATAGTCTTTGAAAACCCTTTGACAATCAATGGATTAAAGGTTGGCGAAACTATTAAAATTCCAGTGCCGATCATCGTCTTGGATCCCATGGTTTTAGACGGAAAATATATATTCCACACAGTACAGCCCGGCGAGACCTATTATTCACTTTCAAGGAAATATGAGATTAGTATTGAAACCATAGATCTAGCGAATCCCGGGATTGTGGGAACGATCAGGGCTGGTTCGACCATCCGTATTCCTGTATTGAGAAAAGCTACTAGCAATTCCAGCTTACTACAGGAGGTTTTGGAAAGTGTAGACACCGCACAGCTATCACAAATACCTGATACCAGCTCGGCTGATTCAGTACTTATTGCCATTAGGGACAGTATCGTCTTAAAGGATACCTACCGAATAGCTTTGATGCTCCCGTTATACCTGGATAAGAACGACATCATGAGGAAGAAAAGGGCAAAAGATGACCCGCCAAAGGTGTATCCGAAGTCAATTATTGGACTGGAGTTTTATCAGGGAGCGATGCTCGCTTTGGATTCCTTAGGGCGGCAGGGACATAAGGTTGTGGCCACTATTTATGATACGGAGAAAGATACCAGCAGGATTAAGGAATTCATGAAAGATCCTAATTTGCCTCACACAGATCTGATTATTGGGCCACTTTATAGATCCAATTTGATGATGATCAGGCAATACGCCATTGAGAATAAGATACACATGGTCTCTCCTTTCATTGCCACAAACAGGATTCTCATTGGGAATGAGTATATCAGTAAGGTAAAACCTGCTGTTCAGTCCACTGTGGAAGAGATTGCAAGGTATGTTTTTGCTGAGTTTATTAAGGATAATAATATGTCTCTTGAAACTAAAAATGTGATTCTGGTTCATAACAGTGATGCCGGCGAAAAGATGTTGTGCGAGTTGTTCAAGCAAAAGATGGCCCAGTTCTTAGGCGCAAGTGACAGGACAGGCATGATGACTGAACCAAAAATAAAAGTTGTTGACTATCTGAATAGAGAGATGCAGGCAGTTGAGGAAGCATTGTCGGTTGCGGATTCGAATATCTTAGTGATCCTATCAAGAGACCAGATATTTGTCAACAAGATTATCGCGAAGCTCCACCGAAAGTATGAGGACTATTCGATCGTGGTATTTGGCCTGCCGGTCTGGCAACATTTTCGAAATCTAGAAGCAAAAGTGCTGCTTGATCTACAGGTACATATTGCATCAGCTGAGTATGTTGATTATCATAGCCCTGCAGTGAAAATGTTCATCAGCAGTTTCTATAAAAAGTACAATGTATACCCCAGTAAATATGCTTTTGAGGGATTTGACGCAGTCTATTTTTATACCCAGATACTTCAGGAATATGGTTGTAGATTTAGCTCCTACCTGCCAGAGGCAAAGATTCGCTCCCTGAAAGACACGAGCCACTATGAGAAGATAGGTGTCGGAAGCGGGTATGAGAACAAGCGCATATTCATTCTAAAATATGAAGATTACGATCTTGTTCTAAAGTCGACTACGGCCGTTCACTGAGCTTGCTTCTTGTTTTTCCAGCGTTTGTGGGACCAAAGCCAATTGGAAGGGTTTCTTTCAATAGCCTCTTCCAGTTTTTTTACGTATGCCTCAGTAATAAAGTGAGGTTCAGTAGTGTCAGGAGCATCTGTGATTAAGGAATACTCGATGGTGTACTTACCTCTTTCCACCTTTTGTAAATCAAGATACACCACGGCAAGGTTATACTCTTTTGACAACCGCTCCGGAGCTAGAAATATCGCTGCATCCTGGTTCATGAACCAGGACCAATACTCAATCTTGTGACGCATGGGTGATTGGTCCGCGCCAAACAGGTACATTGAAGGGACACTTGTCTCTGTTTTATTTGACTCATTGCCCTTTATTGTGTCAACAGTTTGATACATGGCTAATAGCTTTGTGCCATAGCGTCCCCTGAGCCTGTAAATCATCTTCTCAGCAATCTGGCTGGTGAGTTTTTGATACACCACATATCTCTGATATTTTCCACCATCCTGGCCCAGCATCAATGCCAGCTCCCAGTTGAAAAAGTGGCCCTGAAGCATCATTATACCCCGACCGTCTTTATACAGGCTGTCGATCAGTTCAGTATTAATAAAGGAAACCATATTGCGCGTGCGCCTCTCATTGGAGTAAATGAGCTTCACGGTTTCAACTAAGTAGTCGCAGAAATTGTGGTAAAACTCCTTGGCAATTAAAATAAGCTCCGCCTCGCCCTTGTCAGGATAGGCATTGCGAAGATTTTCGAATACCACTTTCTTTCTGTAGCCCTTTACATGGTAGCCCAGCACATAGATGAATTGTGAAAGTAAATAGAGAAGAGGCATTGGCAGTAATGCAATAACCCACAGGATTCCCAAAACCAGATAGTACATAACGGCAGACTAGACTATTGTGTGTTTGATGATCCTTGTAAACTTAACGGAGTTTAGTTGATCCATCATTTGGGATTGAACCAAAAGTCGGTAGCGCGGCTATCGTAGGTATTGCGCTCCATCATCTGATCGATATTCATGGGACTCAGGTTTTGCAGCTTGTAATGCCAGGCTGGGTCTGACGGTTCACCAGGAACATTTGAGTGCAGTAAATCATAAGTTTGATCCACAAACTCAGGAGCATAAAAGACAAACTTCGCGTTGCTCATTTCGCCGAGCTTGTAGTAGTGCCAAATCTCATAAGGGTAGGAGGCTGGGTCCATATTCCGTGCTTCAACTGAGTTGGGCTGTCCATACTGTAAGTACACCCTTCCCCTGTCTGTTTCGTAGCCCTTCATGATCATTCCACCGTATTCCCTCTGGACTTTCTTTACCTGGGTACTATACGCAAGCCAAAAGGACTCAGGTTCTAGATGACTGCGCTTCTCCCAAAAATGCTGAATATAACGCCTCATTAAATCTGCATCCGCTACCAATAACTGTGTTGCTGCATATTGCCTTTCAGAACTTGACGATATGGGGCCCAGGCACGCAACACATTCGCGTAATGAGTCGCTTGGAATTTTCATTGCGAATGAACGACTCAAGTCTACTGCAGCCAGGTTTTCGGGCTTAACCGGAAGATTGGGGTTGCTCCTTTGAAAGAACAATTTCTTCCTGACCAGGAGTTGATTAGAGCGATCTTTTACCTCAACTACCAGGTTGTAATTGCCGGAGGGAAGACTCTCAATTGAAAACTGATTAAAAAGAACGTTGACCTCTTTGGCTTGTTCTCTTTTGAATTTCGTGTATTGTCCGAGTTGTTGGTAAGAGTCCTGTGATTCTAAATAAAAATTCACCAGGAAAGCCTGATCAGCACCCAGGAACTTAGCACTGTTGTAGATCTCTGCATAAAAAATCATTGTACTGACATCTTCCGGATAGAAATTGGAAGTGTATGGTACCAGTTTTACGCCTCCTTTTATGAAGTTGCTCTTTTCTTCTGTCCTTTGAAATGACTCTATGAGCTCAATGTCAGATAGAGCAACACTGTCTGTTTTGAAATCCAGTACAATTACATCTCTATGCTTGAATACGGACTCCTTCTCTTCTGCATTGAGGTCTTTTACCTTCATCTCAAACTGGTACACCCCATTGGGGAGGGGAACACGTTGGATGTCAAGGAAGTTTTCCTTCTCTGATTTTTTACTGCTGAGAAGAGGACTGCGCACCTCATATTTGTCAAAGAAGATTACTGAATCCTGTTGAAAGTAGATTGAGGTCACCTCTACCTTTGCCTGCAGGTCACCGTCTTCATTGAGTTTATAAATTACACTCGTGCCATTGATGGCCAGGTATGATTCCACAAATGGGCCACCCTGAGGATGGAGGAACAGCGCTTTGGAGTAGGATGCCTCCAGGGCTTGGCCAGAAGCAGTTAAGGCAAAGGCACAAAGCAGAATTGTTAGCCAGCAGGATTGTGTATTCATAATATATAAGCTGAAATGTAAAGTTAAGGTGTTTTTACATATTCAAACGTCTGGATTTCATATTCCGTTAAACATGATGAACCATCATCACGGTTAAAAGCCCACAAGGCAGGAAAAAAAAGGTCAACAAAATTTGGAAGGCCATGGTGATTTGTCTATTGGGAAAAGTATGAGGAATGCCAATCTGCAAGGAACAGGAAGGTGTTTTTAAGATTGGGCAGTGCACAAAGTGGCTCAAAGAGAAAATGCTCACCTTCTTTCAGGATAATAACAATCTCATTATTACCTGGCTAGTGGGGTGTGCCTTGAACCCATTCCTTGGCGTGTAGTCCAGTAAGCAGATACTTTTTATTAGCTATTGAAGTTAAATATTTAATCATCGCAAATTGTCTAAAGATGCAACCTTTTGTTAATATCTTGCATCTATAATATATGAGCAGTGTTTAATAATAAGGATCAGGAACTTTGCAATAGTGACAATGATCCGCAGCTTGTTCAAGGCTGTGCAGACGGCGATCTTGTATCTCAAAAAAAGTTATATGAGCAATTCTCAAAAAAGATGATGGGTGTTTGCCTAAGATATGCTGATAATTACGAAGATGCACAAGACATCCTGCAAGAGGGGTTTATAAAGATTTTTAAGAATATACATAGTTTTAAAGGTACCGGCTCTCTGGAAGGATGGATACGCAGAATAATTACCAATACAGCATTAGCTGTATACAGAACATCAAACCCGCTGAGACTTAGTAAAGGCATAGAAGAATTAGAACTCATACCTGCTTCAGATAGTAATATTATTGGTTCCATATCAGTAAAGGACCTCTTGAACATAATAAGAAAACTGCCTGCAGGATACCGTATTGTTTTTAACCTCTATGCCATCGAGGGATACAGCCATAAAGAGATAGCTGCCCAATTGAATATAACAGAAAGCACATCAAAATCGCAGTATTCAAGGGCAAGAAGCCTTTTGCAGAAAATGATTCAATCAGAAGAAGCATCATAGTTTATGTCAGAAGAAAAAGATGAAATAAAAGACTTGTTCAACTCAGCCTTTAAGGATTTTGAGGCCGATGTGGATGATAAGGTTTGGATGAATATTGAAAAGGAGCTTCATCCGGAGTCTGAGAGACGGTTTGTCTGGTGGCGATGGGCCGCAGCAGCTGTGATCATTGGCGGGATATCAATCTTTGCCTTGCTCAACCTGCCTGCTGATAAAGAGCCCTTGGCTGAGCAAAAAGTGGCGCCTGGAGAGATTATTAAATCCCAAGAGGATATAGTGGAGCCTGAAACACTTCAAACAGATCAAATAGCTGAGGGGGAAGCACGCAATGAGAAGATTGAAGAAGAGCCGCCGGGAAGTCAGGGGATCGACGCTGCTAAAGAAAAAGAACTTGCCGGTCGTAAGGAAATTGAATATTCCGGATCTTCCAAAACAAGCCTTGCCATTTCATCTGTTCCAACAGATGCTGGAAATACCATCGTTGCCCATACACCTGTTGAGCTTTCAATTAATGTGAATGAAAGCCTGGTTATCTCAACGTTAATTGATGATACTGTTACAGACATTGCAGCGATAATTGATGAGGATACAACAAAAGCAGATTCGGCAGCTACCCTGGCCATGACAGAAATGTCAGTGCCTGAGTCCAATGATATACCGATAGTCCTCTCAGACTCAGCGCTTACAGCACTCCTTATTGATACTGATATGGCAATAATAAATGAACCCATTTTACTCCCGGAACAAGATGAAAGTAAATGGCTGCTGGCCGCTAATTTCTTATCAGCCGGAGGGTCAGGCAGTATACCCTCCAACCAAGCAACAACAGAATCTATGGATATGAACTCAGCTCCACTAATATTTTCAACCACATTTACCACTTTTGATACTGCTGGCACCCCCATTATGCTTATCACTCAAAAAATATTAGAGTATGGAGAAACTCGGTATTTACCACCTATAATAACCAGCATCACTGTCAACCACAGGCTTAGTAAGAGATGGAGCCTGGAAAGCGGATTGTCCTATACCGTGCTTCTTTCAAACAGGGAAACACCATTGTTCAACCAGGAGCAGAAAAAACAAAATGTAAAATTACAATACCTGGGCATACCCTTATTGGTGAATTTCAATATCGTATCAGGGAAAAAGTTTACCTGGTACACTTCCCTGGGAGCCATGGCAGAAAAAGGCCTGAATTCGAAAATCACAACGATCCACCTATCCAATGGTGAAACCATCGATAAACTTATTGAATCCAATCCATTGCAGGGTATTGATGTTTCAGCATTATTTGGCATGGGGCTGGATTATAGAATTAATAAGTTGTTGAGCTATTATTTGCAGCCGGGCTTGTCAGCTTATTTTGTCACTGATGGCTCCCCATACAACCCCAGGGTATCTCGCTCGGTCTGGCCCAATATACAAACCGGGCTTCGTATTCATTTCTAGGACCTTCTCCATTATTATTTTATAAGATTTAATAAGCCGTGCAACCTTTTGCGGTTCCATTGCATCTTCTTGTTAGACACCATAATGGTGGTATTGATTACTAAATCCAATAACCAAAAAATAAGACCATGCAATATCTAAAAATAGGTACAAAAGCACTTTTTATCATTGGAATTCTCCTCGTCACAGGATGCAAAGACCGTTTAATAGAAAAACGAACCTATATGGCCAATGTCCCAATATATATGACCTATGAACAGCTAAATGTCTCTGTTGCTTCAGAGCAGCCCAGAGCGCTTGTAAGTCCGGGGAAAATATATTTTAAGGATAATTACCTCTTTGTAAACGAGGTAAGCAAAGGAATACACATATTTGACAACAGCATTCCTGCATCACCACAAAAGATCTCCTTTATAAATATTCCGGGCAATGTGGATATTGCAATTAAAGGGAATGTACTGTATGCTGATAATTATACAGACTTAGTCGCTATTGACCTGAATAACATTACCAATGGTATTGTCACAAAAAGAATATCTGGTGTCTTTCCTTATTCTTTACCAGCCCATGACCCATCCTACCCTCTTGCTAAGATCGATGAGAGTCTCGGTGTTGTGATTGGATGGAAAATTGAAGAAACCACAGATATCTGCAAGGATGCTGATTGTGGCTCCAGCTATCCCAATTGGGCCTGGGCGGAAAGTACCGGCAGCATGGATAACATATTTTTCGCCGTCTATACTCCAAGTGCACTAACCCCACGCTCATCTGGTCTTGGGGGCTCTATGGCCCGTTTTGCAGTTTATGATGATTACTTATATGCCATTAACAGTTCAGATCTGAAGCTGTTCAATATTGCCAATCCTTCTGACCCTGAAAGTTCATCCACAATAGCCATTGGATGGGATATTGAAACGATATTTCCTTATAATGACAAATTGTTTATCGGCTCACAAACAGGAATGTTCATTTATGACCTCGTAAACCCTTCAGACCCATCCTTCATTGCACAGTTTGCACATGTGAGAAGCTGCGATCCTGTAGTTGTTGAAGGCGATTATGCATACGTTACCTTAAGGTCAGGGAATTTCTGTGGCGGATTCAACAACCAGCTGGATGTGATTGATATCAGTACGCTCTCAAGTCCGCAGCTGATCAAATCGTATCCTATGACAGAGCCCTATGGGCTTGGAGTGGACAACGGGCAGCTTTTTATTTGTGATGGTGATGATGGCTTAAAGGTGTATTCGGTAGCTGATCCTTATGCTATTGACCAGAACCTGCTGAGCCACCAGGCGGACATAAACACTTTTGATGTGATTCCCTTTAACGATGTCCTGATGATGATAGGCGATGACGGCCTGTATCAATACGACTATTCAGACATTAGCAACCTGGTGCTATTGAGCGTAATACCGGTTAACTGAAAATGATCCTAATCTATAAATCATAAGATATGAGAACTTCGAGCTTTGTAAAACTATTTAGCCTGCTGATACTTCTAAACCTCATTGTGTCAAATGCTTTCTCCCAGGGAAATACAGAAGATGTTATCTATTTAAAAAACGGTTCAGTAATCCGGGGGCAAATATTGGAACAGAAATTTGGGGATTTTGTAAAAATTGAATCCACTGGACACAATGTGTGGGTGTTTAGCTCGAAGGATATAGACAGGATCGTAAAAGAAGACCATCTTCCACCCAAAAAATGGGACCTGAATATCAAAGAGAAGGGCTATTTCAACATTACAGACGTCGGTGTACTGGCGGGCAGGGATTTATACCAAAACAAGTATTCGTTCAGCTTCTTACTGATCAATGGGTACCAGCTAAAGAACAGGTTGGCATTTGGTTTGGGGACAGGGCTTGAGTTTATGGATATTCCACTTGCCCCTGCGTTTATAGATGTTCGGCATACCATATTCAAAGGAAAACTCTCTCCCTTTGTCGCTGTTAGAGGGGGATATTCATTTCCTCTGGTCAATTACTATGAAAATGGTTATGAACCAAGGTACCAAGGCGGATACATGGTGGGATCTGTTATTGGCATAAAAAACTATATAACCGACAATGCTGCCCTCGTACTTTCTGTTGGGTTCAGGCATCAGCAGCTGCGATCAACAAGAACTGAGTGGGTTTGGGGGATAGATGATCAGGTAGTACAGGTGTATAATTTCTACAATCGTATTGCAATAAGGGTTGGCCTTCATTTTAATTGATCATTTGCCTTTGTCTTGATCCTGCAAGAAACGTACAAGTATGCTTCTTTTAGTATTGTTTTCAGAAGCATTAGTAAATACTTTTGTTATTGAACGTTGAGATGAAAACTTGTACAAACGGCCACGAAAGCAAAGGTTATGTTGAAAACCGTTAACTACTTAAGCAAAGATTAAATCAATAACCATGAAAACTCTGATCACATTATTTACTGCGGTTCTTTTGAGCCAGGCAATAACGGCACAAACAACGCTAATACCCGATGCTAACTTTGAGCAGGCCTTGATAGACCGGGGGTACGATACAGGAACACCCAATGGGTCTGTGCTAACGGCTAATATTGACATGGTTACTTTTTTAAATGTTCATAGTAAATCCATAAGTGACTTAACAGGAATTGAAGATTTTACGGCTTTAATTTATTTGTATTGTCATGATAATCAACTAGCCAGTTTAGATGTATCTCAAAATACTTCATTAGTTGAATTGTTTTGTTGGGAAAATCAACTCACCAGTTTAGATGTATCTCAAAATACAGCTTTAACTTATTTGGCTTGTGGGAACAATCAACTCACTAGCTTAGATGTGAGTAATAATATTGTGTTAGATTCTTTGTTTTGTAATAATAACCAACTCACCTGTTTAAATGTCAAAAATGGTAATAATATAAATATGGAAAGCAGTTTCAATGGCTGGGGGTTTTGGCCTTCTTTTAACGCTTTAAACAACCCCAGTTTAATCTGCATAGAAGTAGACGATATGGCTTGGTCAGCAGCAAACTGGACAGTTGCCAATGGAAGCATTGATGGGACTCCTTCCTTCAGCAACAATTGCAACAACCCCTGCTCATCATCTACCACAGGCATAGCAGAATACGGCCATTCCTTTAACCTATATCCCAACCCTAC
>DTRK01000213.1 GCA_012965955.1 Flavobacteriales bacterium | reverse complement strand
ATGAAGGGAAACTGACCAGAAGGTGGTCAGCCAGGAAGAACCATTGCCAGTGGGTATGCTCAAAGGCTAGGATTTACGGGTTTCAGTGATCACGGTGCAGGAAATGGAGGTGGGCCCTTGCCCATTGATTTGGTTTCTTTCACTGCTGATCTCGACAACAGTGATGTTCATGTTGACTGGACCGTAGCTTCCCAAACCAACAATGACTATTTCAATATCCAAAGAAGCATTGACGGGTTTGATTGGGAGGATATTGCCAATGTTGCGGGAGCTGGTAGTTCCAGCCAGATGCTGAGCTACTCTTATGTTGACACCGATCCGTACCTGGGTGTTTCCTACTACCGGTTGAAGCAGACTGATTATGATGGCAACTTTGAAATATTTGAGCCAGTTGCTGTTCTGTATGATATTGATATGGTAGAGTTACTTATCTCACCCAACCCGGTGACAGATGCAATAAGAATAACTACGGATGGAATGGTGCATAATGACTTGAACATTATTAGGATCTATGATGTTAAAGGCAATATGGTACTTCACAATAACCTGATAGGGGTACTTAAAAACTATAGTATAAATGTGGATGCGCTCGTCCCAGGAATTTATATTGTTAAATCAAAGAACAGGAAGCAACTGGGTGCGGGAAAATTTGTGAAAGAATAGCTTGACAAAAGATTATACAATACACAGAATGGACAATTTTATAACACCTGTTGAGTCAAGATTATCAATGTAGGCTTAAGCTATAATATGACACACATCGGAATTTGACAAACCTATTTTAGGTGGCAGGTTCGTGAATAGGGGGGGCAGTGCATCACTGCCCCCCTTATTTATTTTCTGTTCTGTAAATTTTGTGGCCAATTAATATTGTACAGATCACTTCTTTCTCCAGCGCATTTCTCGCATTTGCTTGTAATTCTGTTTGTCATAATTCTCTACTTACATATTCTAGTTCAAGTTGACTTTCTCGTACGCTGATTCAGAGCTGTTAATATGTAGCTGTGTATCATCACCCTGGGCTTATCATGATTTTGCCCTCAATTTTGGCAATTCTGTACTGCGTTTATTGGTCAGTTTCCCTTCATAGGCCTATTGGATAATTGTCTCCATCGCGTATAGTCCCATAATGGGACTTTCGTCCCAATAAGGAACATATTCCCACCATATTCAATAAGTAACTAATTGGCATTCAGCCACATAGGTGCTATGGCATAGTGTTTACAATACATGGGATGAACCGAATTAACTTATTGCCTAAAACTACAAATTATGAGAACTGCCAACCAAGGAATTATGTTTCGACGCCCTTTACTACTTGGGTTTCTTTATAAAGAGATGCAAGACAAAGATTTTTCGTTAGGTGGTAGGTTCGAAAATAGGGGAGGCAGACACACCGCTGCCTCCTTTGTTTACCAGGGGAAGATAGCTAAGACATTAAACAAAGATTTTTCGTTAGGTGGTAGGTTTGAAAATAGGGGAGGCAGACGCACCGCTGCCTCCTTTGTTTACCAGGGGAAGATAGCTAGGACATTGAACAAAGATTTTCGTTAGGTGGTAGGTTCGAAAATAGGGGAGGCAGACGCACCGCTGCCTCCCTTATTTATTTGCAGTTCTCCCAACCTCATCGTCTAAGGGTATTTCCCATCACTTTAGAGAAAGTAACTAATTCGCTCATAGAGCAACTCAATGAGCGAATCACCTATTCACAAGAAAGGTCCATACGGAATACGGTCAACCAAATGCAAGATAAACTGGTCTAAATGACTCACCTTGTTTGTGGAATGACAACTGGTTTCCGATGCCCCCAGTATTGTCCTTTACAACTCACTTGTCATCTTGCTTGAGTATACTCTATGCAGTGATAGGAGTAGGTGATAGACGCTCTCATGCTGAGAAATACAATTAATTTATTACCGATGTGAGGTTGTAGGTGGCAGTTATGTGCCAAATCATCTAAATTATAGCGCGGAAGAATACCAGGGGTCATCATGACCGGCGAGCGAATGCGGCACAACGGAATGTAGAACCCTATGCCTGTATAGGATTTACCCCATTGTGTAGAAATACCGTAAATACGCTTCCAACATTTGGCTCACTTTGAACTTCAATCCAGCCGCCTCGTTGCTCTACAATTTGTTTTACGGTATAAAGGCCGATTCCTTTACCTTGGGCATCTAAGTCAAAACGTTGGAAAAGGCCAAATAACTTTTTGCCGTACTTTTGAAGGTCGATCCCCTTCCCATTATCTTTCACTTCCAGAAACTTCCATCCATCTTTTATTCCCGCAGTGATCTTAACTGCAGGATTCACATCATCCTTTCGATACTTGATCGCATTACTTACTAAGTTTTGAATGATGCTCTTCAATTGTACGGTTGAGTAGGTTACCGTCTTAAATGCATGTAAATCTACTTCCAGTTTGGTGCCAGACTTTTGAATTTGTGCCTCCATATCAGCATTAATATCATCTATGACAGATTGAATATCAACCGTTTCCTGGCTGTCTTTGTTCTTCTGTGTCAACTGAATAACCTCATTGAGGTCCGTAATCGTTTGCTCTAATCTCTTTGTAACTCCAGTCATCTTATTTACGATCAAGCTTTGATCCTCTGATAGCGAACCTTCCTCCTTAAGGTAAGCGAATAGGCTGTTCAGGTTCCTTAAAGGCTCCTTTAAGTCGTGCGTTGCAACATAATTGAACTGCTGTAGCGCCTGGTTCGTTTTTGCTAGTTGCTCCGCCTGTCTTAGAACTTGCTGCTCGGCGCTCTTGCGAGCTCTTATATCGCGTACAAAGCTTTGAATTACATGTTGGCCCTTGTAAGTGAACACTTTGCTGCTCACCTCTACATACACAAAGGAACCATCCTTGTGCAGTTGCCTGGCCTCAAAAATAACGCTCCCACTGATCATCAATTCGCCAATATGCATTTTGATACTATCGAGATCTTCCGGCGCATATAGCTCTGTGAAAGGTCGCCCTATAAGCTCCGTCTCATTATATCCAAGTTGTTCTCTGCCTGCTTTGTTAACGCTTACTATCTCTTTCGTCCCTATATCAATTACAAAGATGCCGTCATTGGCCGCATCCAGGATTGAACCGAATTCATCACGTTCAACCGTTGACTCCTGCAGTTCTTCAGACAGCATATTTACTATAGCGATCAGCGACCGAATCCTTGTAAGGCGCTTATCTTGTTCGTCTCTGCTCATATCTCTAAAGGTATTTAAACGTTTAATTGCCTTTCGAGAAGTGGTAAAATGATTTGGTTCGGGAAATCAATGCATGGCCTGTTAAAAAGATTTTCACATTCACTTCACTCATGCCTGAGCTTGTTTCTGACCCTTTTAACCTTGTTACAGATTTAGTTCGCTTAATAGTAAATTGGTTTGTCTGTGAAGCTACTGCGTTCAGCCGGCACACATCTTCTGCATCCTGTGTGTGATCTTTACTAATAATATCTATGACGTGTTCCAGGGTATTAACATCCTTTACTGTCTGATCTGCAGTAAGAGGGCGTTGGGGAAGCCCATCCCTAACGGGTCCATACACAGAAGCCCAAAGCATCCTTTGGGTAGCTGTATTGTTCACCAGTTCCTTACTATACTCCTGGTTGTTGCTCATAATTTCTATGTTATGACCCTTTGAGCAAGAACAATGTTGTCTATTGCTCTATTTTCTAATTAATTCTATCAGTGTCACCGTCGTTTCTAGTTTCCATTAGTTTGATTTTTGTGGTAGATAATATCATATATTATTAAGTGGTAGTTTAGGTATCTGAGTTTATTTAAACATTAGCAAAAATTGCACACGATCACTCCTGGTTGGTCGAAACATCTACCAGGGAGGGATCAAATTCGATTTGTTTAACCTGGTACTTTACAACTCCTTCAATTTGTTCATTATCAAGAAAGCAGTATAGTACTGTTAACCCGGGATCCCCACAAATTCCTTTTTTTACTTCAATGGTCTCAAATTCACCTGCATTAACAGACCGTTGTATGAGGAACATGCAGTTCTTGGTCAGGCCGGTGATTCGCCAATTGAGAAACACCTTGTCGTCAATCTTTTTGGCCTTGGATTCAATAAAAGATTCAGTAGTTATCTCAACGCCCTTTTCCGGACCAGCATGATTCGTTGGGTCATAATTGCCAAATGATGTGAAATAAACCATCATTTCGTCAGATGTATTTTGCCTGGTGTTATAGTCTGTTGTTTTCATGCCGCAAGTTTTGAGATTCTTACTAACTAATCATATTTTACTTGCCTTGTCTAATACAAATATAGCAACATGAGTAGGGGTAAGCAATCCAAGATTCACCTTGAAAGTACATATGCAAGAAAATGGTGCTTTTTGTACGCATTGAAAGATATGATATATCAGGGGATAGGTTAACTTACTATAATATGACCCGCGGGTTGGGGAAAGCAAATCTTTAGTATTGTACCAGGCATGATCCTTTAGCGCTTACTTTTTGATGATCACCCGCTTTTCGCCTGGGCCAACCTTCTTGATTACTTCCCACTCACCGTCCGCGTTTTTGCGTTCAATCTCGTAGTGGTGGACGCCCGCGTCCCACTCATCATAGGGTGTCCAATAGAGGACTGGCAGGTCTTCAATGACCTCACTTTGCAATAGAATTGAAGTTCCTGGCGACCCAGCATCATTGAGTAGCTCACAGATGTTTTGCACTTCAATCTTATACTGATATGTAGCTTCATTAATGTTGACATCTTCATCAATATACGAGGTGCTATAGGGGCTAACAGTGGCTTTGAATTGATATGTGCCACTCTCCTCGGCGCGGAATATTTTGTACTGTGCGACATATTCTGGAGCTATGACTGGAGGAGCCCATTCAGTGAGTATGTAAGAATTCTCTTGAACAGTAGATCGAATTACATTGACAACCTGCCCTATAAACTTGTTATCGATTGGACCTGCTATCGTCGTATCACTAAGAGAACCAAGTTGCTTACCACATATAGAGGTTGCCAGTATTCTGTAGCTAAAGAGATCGGGACAGACTATTGAAGTGTCCGTGAAGGTGAGCTGCCCCGCTTTGACAGATCCGATGAATACTTGTGAAGTTGTACCTTGCTTTGAGCGGAATATTTCATAGGAAGCAATTTTGCAACCCTGGTAAGGTGTCCAATTCAGTTCTACTTTGTCACTATAGGTTGTAGAAGAGAGCTCGATAGTACAATGGCTGATAAGCTCCTTCGCGTTACTCACATTTCCGCATTGATCCACTGTTTGAATTACGTAGCAGTAGGAGGTTGTTAAAGTATTTACACTCTCATCAATAAACTGAGTGGTCGTTCGTGCCGCAAGTTGGACCACCTTGATATACGAGCCACCACCACTCTCTCGTCGAATAATTCGATATGCGGCAAAGTCCTCGACGGCCACTTCGTCCCACACAATTCGTATGGCTGTATTGGAGACAACGGTTACAAGATTCACATTGGGTGCTTCTGGTGCCAATGTGTCAAAGATATAGAGCAAGTTAGGTTTAGAGAGATCCGACTTACAACCATTGGAATTTATAACGATCAATGATACATCAGCATAACCAATATCCGGTAATGTTAGTGTGGGGTTGATATCGTTACTTGTAAGACTTCCTGCAACCCATGTGAAACTTGGTGCTATAGTATCCTGAACGGCACTGAGGAGATCAACGGTCAGCGGGTAACATCCGTCTTGTGGACTCGCAGTAAAATCTACTGTTGGAGATTGGTGAACGATTAGATCCACTTCAGCAGTGTCTGTACATCCGAAACTGCTGGATACAATTAGATTTATTGCATAGTTACCTGCTTCAAATTCGTGCTGGGGCAGTTCCATTGTGGAAGTTGCCCCGTCATCAAATGACCAGAGATAGGTGTCAGCACCGATAGATGTATTGACAAAGTCGTATAGATATGGCGAACAGGCCAAAGAATCGCCACCTGTGAAACTAGCTTTCGGATAGGGATGAACCTGGATGGAATCTGTGAATACATAAAGTGAAGTGCATCCAAGAGAATCTTCTGTGATAAGAGAAACGGCATAAGTACCTGGTTCGTTGAAAGCATTGGTAGGGTTGGCAAGCGTAGAGACAGAGCCATCACCAAAACCCCAGCTCCATGAGGTGGAGTTAGTGGATTGGTCTGTGAATGTCACTTCCATACCTTCACATCCTTCCATTACTGAACTACTGGCATCTGCGATTGGCCCTAGTACTATTACAAAGGATTGTTGTATTGCCGTATCACTGCATCCAAACGAATCGGTAACGATCAGTTCAACAGTGTAGTTTCCGGGAAAGACATAAATGTGATCTGGATTGTTTTTGGAAGATCCAGTATTATCTCCAAAATTCCATTCATAGGTAACAGCATCAATAGACTGGTCCTGAAGGGATACCAAAGAAGGAGCACATGCAGGAGGGGTCACTGAGGAGAAAGCCGCAAATGGTTTATAGACAGATACGGCCTTTTCCAAATACAATGTGTCGAAGCACCCATCTGACGATTCTACTACAAGCTGTACGTCAAACACACCTGTGTCCTGATAAATGTGTATCGGGGAAATCTCCGTGGAATTGAATCCATCTCCAAATTCCCACAACCAGGATACCGCATTTGAAGATTGATCACTGAACGCATTTGTGTGAGGAGCACAGCCTATAGCTTCAGCCACGGTAAAATCAGCCTGTAAGATACTGATATTGGGCTTGGAAATGCTTCCTGTACAACCGTTTAAGTCAACAATTGTCAGCGTGATATCATTCGGGGGCACAGTGGTAAAGGTGTGCTGCGGTGATTGAGAAGTTTCGTAGGTCGTGCTGTCACCAAAGTCCCAAAGCCAATCCACAGCAGCAGTACTTGAATCAACAACACTAACCGTGATAGGGAGACAGAGCGTATTTTGGGTAAAGTCAAAATCGACTTCTGCACTGTTCACTTCAACAATATTATTAAAGGTGAGTTCACTGCGACAGTCACTAGCGTAGGCTGTTAGCGTTATTGAATATTGTCCTGGCGAAGTGTATTGTTTGACAGGAGACATGATGGTGGAGGTGGTTCCATCTCCGAAATTCCATGAATAGGAGGCAGCATCCGTTGAAGTGTTGTCAAGCACTATATTAAGTGTGTCACACCCCACCACATTGCTCATGGTAGTAAAATTGGCAATTGGGTTATGCACCACTATTGAGTCGCCTATCACAAAATTCATCTCGCATCCATTTGAATCCATTGTGGTTAAGGACACTCCAAAGGTTCCACCTGATTGATAAGCATGAGTTGGCACTGAATCGGTACTGTAAACCCCATCGCCGAAATCCCAGGCCCAAGAAGATACATCTGTTGCAGTAGATTGATATAGTACTGTGTCTCCCAGGCAAACTGAGGTGGGAAGCGAGAATTGAATTTCGTTGTACCCTACATAGATGCCCTTCATTTTGGAATTTGCACATCCAAGCGAATCATAAACTGTCAAGGCAACGGAGTAGGTAGTATTTACCGGGGGATATTTATTTGTGGCATTTTGTGAGGATGAATAGTTACCATCCCCGAAATCCCAGCTCCATTGGAAAGCATTTACCGAGTTGTCGGTAAAAGTGATGCTAATACTGTCGCAGGATGGAATTCTTGCAGATGTGAAGTTCACTTCAACTCCACCTAAGATGATATAATTCGTGAGAATTAGGGTATCAACAATTCCGCTATCGTTCACCCCAATTTCACTAACATCATAGATTCCAGATTGCGAATACGTGTGTATCGGATTTGGTGATGTTGAGGTAGTGCCATCTCCAAAATCCCACGTGGAATTAGAGAACGTGCTTTGAAAATGAATGTTAAAGGGGATGCAACCCATGACCGGAGGACTATAAAAAGCAGAATCCACGGGCTCTGGCTCTAGCTCGAATCCAAAGGCTATTCCTATGGTCGGCTCTGACGGAAACAATACCCACATACTATCAGTGCAAATGCCATCGGTCATGATTAAAGATATATACCCATTGGGCGCTGCGTTATATGTATGGACAGGATTCTCTAAAGAAGAGGTTGTGTTATCCCCGAACATCCAGAACCAGGATACCGCAGTATTGGAGTTGGCATAGAAGTTAACGGTCATCGGAAATATGGAATCAGAAGGGACCAGGAACGGTGTGCCGATTGGTTCCCGAGGTTCCACTAAGACCATCTGTGCGATATTGTAAGTACACCCTGCAGCCGTGGTGATCTCCAGCTTTACAAGATACCGGCCATAGGCATCATATGTATGAATTGGATCTTCCAAAGTAGAGGTGGCACTATCACCAAAATCCCAGTTCCATGCCACGGCATTACTGGAGCTGTCCGTAAATGAAACCACTTTAGGGTTGCAAATGTCCAGTTGATAACTAAAATCTGCCTCACCTGGTTCAATTATAAATGTTGAATGATTGGGAATAAACTGATCACATCCAAAACCAGATGTTATTTGCAGGGAAACGGTATAGGTGCCAGTTTCCGTGTACACATGTGACGCTACTCTATTGGTATCCACATCACTGCTATCTCCGAAATCCCAAATCCAACCGATGGCTCCTGGAGAATGATCTTCGAACCCTATAGAGAATGGGGCACAACCCACATAAGGAGGCGGAGGGGTATAAGGAGTTGCTTGCAAAGTCGAAACAATTGGATTATCCAAGGTTGCCGTATCCACGCAACCGTAGCTGTTTTTAACCACAAGTGAAACATCAAAGCTTCCTGCCTGCTGGTACTGATGCGTAGGGTTTTGCTGAGTTGAATAACTGCCATCATCAAAGGACCATAACCACTCTATTGCGTTTATGCTGGAATCTGAGAACTGAACTTGCAAAGGCGTACACCCCTGCTCGTTATCAACACTGAAGTTAGCAGTTGGGTTCAGTATCTTAATGAGATTGGTTTTAGTCACCGTATCTGAACAGGCGTTGTTTGAAAAGGCTATCAACGTTACCGTATAATCACCCGGCTCTGTATAAACAGGGGCCGGATCCATGAGAGTTGAAGTATTGCCATCTCCAAAATCCCAATACCAGGAACTGGCATTTGTGGACTTATTTTTCAATTTTGCAACAAAGGGAGAGCACCCGCTGGTAGTGAGTAATTGAAACTTTGCTTTCGGTGCATCCTGAACGTT
>DTRK01000212.1 GCA_012965955.1 Flavobacteriales bacterium | reverse complement strand
CAATTGGAAAGGTCCTATCCAAATCAGGTGGCGGACTGAAAGGACGGGGACGAGAGGACATTTTCAATGAGGAGGATCCTGACGAAATTACTCGTCTTTATGACGGAAGTGACAACCCAATTGGCAAGTCATATTTAAAAAAGGACATCGTTGCAATGATGAAACCTTATTTCAAAGTTGAACAAACATTTAAGTACTTTTTCCCTGCCAGATCATTGCCCTTTAAAATACCTAAGGCAATTCATCGTTTATTATCCCGCAATTTGGGTTTTATGATACATTTAAACCTAATTAAGAAGTAATGTGCGGAATAGCAGGTTTTTACACCAAATCTGATCTGGATAGAGGAGCTACCATAGGCTCTATGCTGGACGTTATGGCCTATCGGGGACCAGATGACCGGAATACGGCAGATATTGATCAGGTAACCTTCGGACACCTCAGGTTGTCGATCATTGATCTTGCAAATGGTAAACAACCCATGGTATCCCCTGATGGGCGCTATACGCTCATCTTTAATGGAGAAATATATAACTATGTGGAGCTCAAGCAAGAGTTAGTTGGGAAGGGTCATGCTATATCCACATCATCTGATACAGAAGTGCTCCTGCATATGTATATGGAATATGGTGCCGAGATGCTTGATCAGCTTAATGGCATGTTTGCCCTGGCGATATATGACAAGCAAGACAAGGAGCTCTTTGTAGCACGAGATCACTTCGGAGTGAAACCGTTCTACTTTCACCAAAGCGAAGGAGTCTTCGTATTCGCATCTGAAATCAAGTCCCTATTACAGTTCCCTGGTGTTAAAGCGGAAGTCGATCAGAAAAGTCTTTATGAATACCTGACTTTCCAAATGGTGTTAAACCGGCATACCCTATTTCAGAATATTCAAAAACTAAATCCTGCCAGCTATCTGATAATAAAAGATGGGAAGGTCGTTGAAAAGAAAAGATATTGGGATGTGAACTTCACAATAGATACAGAGACCAAAGAAGAAGACTATGCGGATGAATTACTTTCTCTTATCGAAGATTCAATCTCCATTCAAACCAGGTCTGACGTTCCTTTTGGTGCACACCTTAGTGGTGGTCTGGACTCAAGTATAGTCTCAACATTAGCGTGCAAATACCAGGATGGCGAATTCAAAACATTCACTGGAGGTTTCAAAGAAGATAAGATCTACGATGAAACCAATTATGCCAGATTGGTAAGTGATGCCATTGGCAGCAAGCATTATGAGATATTCCCGACCTCTACTGACTTTGCAGGGTTATTTGAAAAACTCGTTTATCACATGGACGAACCAGCCGCCGGACCAGGATTGTTTCCTCAATATATGGTGTCGAAGCTCGCCTCAGAGGAGGTGAAGGTTGTTTTAGGGGGTCAGGGTGGTGATGAGGTATTCGGAGGGTATGCACGCTACGCAGTAGCTTATCTGGAACAGTGTTTAAAAGGGGCCATCTTTGAAACGCAGGAAGAAGGTCAGCACGTGGTGACTCTTTCCTCAATTATTCCTCACATGTCAGTGCTAAAGGAATATACTCCGATGATCAAAGATCAATTCAAAAGCGGGATGTTTGACGCGATGGACAAGAGGTACTATAATCTCATTGACAGATCTCCAAATCTGGATCTTATTTTCAGCAAGGAGTTACTATCAGAAAGAGATGAAGATGATATCTTCAATAAATTTTCTTCCATATTTAATCATCCCGACACGGTGTCATACTTCAATAAAATGACCCATTATGATATGAGGACATTGCTACCTGCTCTACTTCATGTAGAAGATAGAGTAAGCATGGCAGTATCCTTAGAATCCAGAGTACCACTATTGGATAAACGGCTTATTGAACTGGCGGCTAAAATGCCACCTACCATGAAGTTTGCCGGAGGTAAAACCAAGTACATGCTACTAAAAGCAGTTAAGGATATTGTTCCAAAGGAGATTATAGACCGCAAAGATAAAATGGGGTTCCCAACGCCTTTTAATGACTGGATTGCAGGACCATTGAAAGAATACGCACTTGACCTTCTTACAGGCTCAACGGCCAAGAATAGGGGGATTTACAATACCAAAAACATTGAAAACCACATAGTATCAGGAAATAAGTTCAGCAGGGGATTATGGGGTGCTATGAATCTTGAAACCTGGTACAGAAAGTTTATCGACTGATGCTTTCTATCAAGACTGACTTAGAGAACACCTCCTGGCTAACTTACCTCATGGAGGAATTCAAGCGAATCCAGGGCGCTCAATTTGATATTAACATAATTCCTTTGGATGGAATTCAGGGGGAGAATAATCTCATGTACGCCTACAACACCACCGAAGGCGTATCCGTTTACTGTTCCCGCGAACAATATCCATCCGGTGATATCGAGTATATCGATGACCGGCTATTTGTACTTGGAAATACTCGAACCAAGGAAGGCGAATACACATGTAATTACGATCTCTTTTGGAACGCGTTTGTATTTTTATCAAGAAAAGAGGAATACGAGTTGGAAAGGGCCGGTGCATTGATTCAAGGGTACAGCAGCAATCATCCCAGAACGGATAAGTCGAGTTTTGACATTCCCATTGTCACGCATCTTTTTCAAGAGTTGGAACAACTTATCACGAAAGAGTTTCCTAATCTCAAATTTGAAGAAGGCAAGCAGCCGTATATTGAACTTTCCCACGATCTCGACTACATCAATAAAACCATTCAGCTACGAGGTAAACAGACTGTGTTCAATGCCTACAACGCTATCAAGTCCATTTTCAAGCCAGCCCAATTTTTCAAACATTTGGCAAAATCTTTATCCTTCATGTTCAGCTCTCCATCTTATTGGTGTTTTGATTATTGGGCAGATATTGAGAAATCACACAACAGAAAGTCGGTGTACTATGTATATGCAAACACGGGGAAGAAAAATTTTAAAAGCTGGTTGATTGACCCCTCCTACGATGTTGCGACGAACGTTAAGCTTCAGGACAAACTAAAAGAATTACTCGCCGATGGATGTGAAATCGGACTTCACGGAAGCTACTTTTCTGCCACTAACCCTGATCTATTGAAGGAAGAGAAAGAAATGTTAGAGAAGGCCATTGGAACATCGGTCACCAGGACGAGGCAACATTGGCTGAACTACCAAGAGTCAATCACACCTCACGCACATAGTGAATTGTTCGAGCTGGATTCAACATTAGCATGGAATGATCGCATGGGTTATCGAGCCGGCTGTGTTAGTAAATTTAGACCCTACGACCACGAAACTGAAAGGGCTTTCTCTTACTTTGAGATTCCTCAGGTGATAATGGACTCCAACATTTACGATTACGGAAGTCAAAAGCTTGAAGAGCAAAAGAAACTGAGCCGAAAATTGTTAGAGAATCTAAAGAACTACAAGAATGCTTATGTGTCCATTTCCTGGCATCAACGAGTATGCTCATCTGATTACAAATGGCACGAAACGTATGAAGATTTAATTAAAATCTAAGTGAGTATCTACAAGGAAATTCTGGCTGAAAATCTGGATAAGCTGCTAAATCTTTACGATTTAGATCCCTCCTCTCCCACCCTCGGGTATGGTGATCGCTTATACTGGGGCTGGAAGGTTTCCGACTTTCCCAACGCTACGATGCAAGGTGGTGTACACAGTTTAGCTGCAGCTGTTAAACTTGGATTGGCTGACAACGATCCTTTTTACCTGAAAGTAATTGACAATGTAATAAGGGCGCTTCCTGTGATACAGGATGGAAAAGGCGCTCTTCAGGAAGCCTATCCAAATGAGCACTCCTTCTGTGTTTCCGCACTGGTAGCATTCGATGTTCTCTCTTCTATTAAATACCTGGATGAAAAAATATCCGTTGATGCAAAACGTGACTATCTGGAAATAGTCCGTCCATTGATCAACTTCATTACCAATAATGACGAAGTGCATGCTATTATATCGAATCATCTGGCTACTGGTGTAGCTGCCATTACTTTGTGGAATAGACTCACTGGTGAAAGCAATCAGAGATATCAAGAACTGTTGAATGTCATCTACGAGCATCAGAGTGATGAGGGATGGTACAAAGAATATGAAAGCGCGGACCCTGGATATCAGACCTTGTGTCTCTACTATCTTTCGTCGGCGTACGATGATCTTCAAGATGAAAAGTTAAGAGAGAGTATTCGAAAATCCGAAGCGTTCCTTGAGTATTTTATCCATCCTGATGGAACAATCGGTGGCCTCTATGGATCGCGAAATACAGAAGTATATTACCCTGGCGGCATCGTCTACTTTTCCAAAGACTCCTCTACTGCCGCCTTGATAGCTGAAGAGATGAAACAAGGTGTAGATAAAGGTGAGCATATCCTGCCTCAGCACATAGACACAGGAAATTACGTGCCTTGTTTGAACTCCTATGCCTATGCTGCAATGAATGAGTCAGAAATGCCGAATGAGCTGCAAGCCAAGCACCGGGGAATTTTTGAAAAGGACTTCGACGATGCAGGAATTTATATCAAATCCACTGACGCTTACTACTGTATCGTAAATTATAAGAAGGGTGGAACATTAAAGGTTTTTGACAAATCAACTGGCAAGATTGATCTGGTAGACGGAGGGATATTTGGCAAGACGAAAAGCGGATTATCATATTCTACTCAGCAACACGATTCAAACTTATCGTTCAACGATCAGGAAATACAACCATCCTTTTATCTCATTGATCAAACGGCATTCACACCAACCAGGATGATTCTCCTTAGAATATTATCTGCCACAATGTTCAAATCAACCAGACTGGGAAATGCATTCAAAAAGTTGGTGGTAAAAAAGCTGATGACAGGGAAAAATAAGATCGCCGGGAATGCGAATCGAAAATTTGAGTTTCTGGAGACTAAGATTGTAATTACTGAAAAAATTGAGACGCCGAGAAATACGGTGCAAATTGGGCATATTGGTAAATTCAAAGCCATTCACATGGCTTCTTCAGGCTACTATCACCATCAGGACGTGGACCAACCGTCTACGTCTAAAATTGTAGAATTCCAGGAAGCGTGATCCCACGACTGAAACCATATTTTAGTCTTCGAGAGTTATTTGCCGCTCTTAGCCCCTCATCAGGTAAAATAGTTCAATTCGAAAATGAGTTCTCCACAAAATTCGGATGTGAACATGGCGTAATGTTCTCGTTCGGAAGAACAGCTTTGTATGCTCTTCTCAAGGCATGGGGACTTGAAAAAGACGAGGTCATTTGTCCTGCATATACCTGTGTTGTTGTGCAGCATGCAATTGTGATCTCTGGCAACACTCCCGTATTTGTCGATTGTGAAGAAGGCAGCTTCAACATGAGCTATGACGGCATAACGGATGCCATTACGGACAAAACCAGGGCGATCGTGGTCACGCATTTGTTCGGATATCCAATGGATGTTCACAAAATTCAGTCTATTGTATCTGATGCCGAAGAGAAATACGGGAATAAGATCTATGTTATACAAGACGCAGCACATTCCTATGGTGCTAAATGGGATGATGAGCTTGTTACCGGCTTCGGAGATGCGGCCATCTTTGGTCTGAATATTTCAAAGATCATGAATTCCATCTTCGGCGGGATGGCTACGACAAACTCTGAAGACACCTACAATAAGCTGATTGAATTCAGGGAGAAAGAAATCAAACCAGCAGGTGCCATAAAAACCGTCCACCGCTTAATTTACCTGGTGAGCGTTATGGTGGCGTTCAATCAGGTAGTGTACAGTTTCACCAACTGGATGGAGAGAATGGGCCTCTTGGGAAAATTGGTCAAATATTTTGACGAATCAACTATAGAATTTCCAAATGGTTGGAACGAAATGCCGGTGGAACTCGAGGCCAGGGTGGGATTGGTACAGCTGTCCAAATATGACAAGATCATAGAAATGCGGAAAGGGAATGCAGAAAATCATTTGGCCAGGTTCCTGAACTTCTCAGAATTCCATTTACCCAAAGCAGACAAAGGAGCAACATACAGCCACTTCGTCGTAACAGTTGAAAACAGAGAAGAGTGGGTACAAACCTACATGAAGAAGGGGATTGAATTAGGGATCCTCATCGAATACTCGGTACCCGAAATGCCCTCCTATCAACCATATAAAAGAGGTAGCTACCCTATATCTGAATACTATTCTGAGCATTGTATTAACATCCCCGTGTGGCCGGGAGTAAACTTAAGGTGACCTGAAGATTGCGAACGAACATATAAGTGCAATAATTCGTTGCCCTGAATGTAATGGGGAACTAATTCATCAGGAACGAGGGCAATACGTGTGTAAAAATCATGAGGCATACAATATTGTGGATGGCATACTTTCGTTCACAGACCAGGATCATTTTGATAGCCACTGGGAGGATAATTACTATGAGTCAATCCCGGAAATGAAGCTCAATGCTGCGGAGAGATTTCTTCAACCAATACTGAAAGACGATGCTTCAAGTAATTCCCTTTATCTGGATGCAGGATGCGGTGATGGCGTACACCTGAAAGTACTAAACGATGTGACGCCCTCCAGAGAAGGAAATAATGTTGCCTTAGATATATCGACGAGCGCATTGCTCACCGCTCGAAAAAGAGACGCAAAGAATTGGGAGTTCATCCACGGTGATGTAGGGATGTTACCCTTTGCTTCGGATAGCTTTGACGCCTCCTTCTCATTTGGTGTTCTTGCTTATACTCCAGATCCCAAGAAGTCTTTTTCGGAATTGGTGCGGGTTACGAAGCCAGGAGGTAAGATTGGAATTTGGATCTACCCTAAATCAGGAGGATTAGGAGGATGGGTATTCGGAATGGTAAGAGGCTTATGCAAACTCACGGGATCCATCGGAACGAGTCTCATATCCAACATGATTGTTCCAGTACTCGGCCTGCTACCTACCCAGTCAAAATTAAGCCTGGCTAATGCCTCATGGAAGCAGTGTAAGGAAGTGGTACTTGTGAATATAGCACCAGAACAACTTTTCTTCCCTGAACCTGAAGAAATTGAAGCCTGGTTTAAGGATTTCAATCTGGAAATCACAAGTAATGACAAGAATAACCCTATTGCGATTTGGGGAAAGAAATGAATCAGGGCGGCCTTTATATCATGTACAAGCGAATAACCAGTGCTTTGTTTTCAGGGAACAAAGCTGCGTATCTTGGGATGCTTGTGAAGGTGTTGCGGCCGTTCACGATGATGCTCGACAGCATAAAAACAAACAAGATTACCGAAGAGCAACGAAATAATTTCAAAATCCCTCCCTGCATCATGTTGGTTAGTCCTTCCAGATCAGGGAGCACGATTATATATCAAGTTCTAACCAGAACAATTCCCTGTGTCTATATCAGCAACTATCATAACCTGTATCCAGGCTCCGCCTCTGCTAAGATGACTAAGCGCGACCTATTTGGAAAGGATGGCGACAACCTTAACAACTTCTATGGATACACTTCTTCCCTATACGATGTGTCTGAAGGCAATGAGATATTGGAGAAAATATTTGAGCATAATCCGAAAGTGGGAGAAATACGAAAACGATTTATTGATTTTCTGATTCACATAGGTGCATCATCAGAACGTCCGCTAATATTCAAGAATGTTCAGTCGTATCATCATCTATCCAGACTACACGAAGCAGTGCCTGAACTTATGTTTCTCCGAATAAGCAGAAGTACAGAAAAGGTCGCCCAATCCATGTTACGTGCCTACCACGAGCTCGGATATTTTTATTCAACACCCGATGAGGTGAAAGCTCATGATACAGAAGACCCAATTGAATTTACAGTTTTGCATTTGCTGGGTATTGAAAAGAACATTGAAAAGCAATTGGAATCCGTCTCTGCGGACAATGTTATCCGGTGGACCTATGAAGAGTTCTGTTCCGCTCCCGAAAAAATGATGCAAGATTTACTCAATCGATTGTTTGAACAAAATGCTATAGCACCTCGCATGAATCCCTTAAATGTACATCTTAGCGTTTCGAACAGAATCAAAATAAGTCCAGAGGAGGCGGAGAAGATCAAAAATTATATCCTCAAGCATTCATAGCGAATGGGGTCAGTTCAGAAGTTTATAGACAGATTTGGCCAATTTGGCCTTGTTAGACTAGCGCTCTATCCTATCACCACCGCTATTGCCACCCCTATTCGGCTTTATCAGACCTTATGGAACTGCCTGGTTCTTTTAAGAGGGCACTGGAGCCGCTACCCTCACTTCAACGCCAATGCAAGCTTTACAACGCTGTTCTATTGGACCAGAGCACTGAACTTATATCGGTTTGGGCGACGTGGAATAAGTCCTTATCTGGGACTAGGAGCATTTAACCTATCTAGGTGTTTTCATTATTCCCTGGCTTCCCTATTTTCATTTTGGAAGGCGGGAACAGTTGTTCTGCTCATTGGCGCCTTTGGTTGGCTTGCTTCCTTCTATCTGTGGAAGTCAATTGTGGATGTAAACTGGCTCTTAATGGTAATGGGCTGCGGGCTGATAAGCACGCTGTTTTACATGAATGCTTTCAAATCGCAGAATTACAATATTCTGGGTTGGTTGTTCTTTCCAACGATGATTTTGGGGATGACTATCGAAAACTGGTACATCGTAGGTGCTTCAGTTTTTCTGGCAAGCTTTGGGAGCTTTACAGTCGTGTTCATCTCAACATTACTGCTCTCATTCCTATCACTGTACACACTTTCATTCATTCCATTTCTGTCTGCGATGCCAGGGTGTATAAAGCTACTCACGCATTTCTATCCCTTCCTATTTATCAAATCCGAAGAGGGTTCAAGCATAGTCGGATCGGTACTGAAAGCCATTGGATTTTCCAGGAAAAAGGCGAAATATAAGCGCAAGAGCAAAGGGCTCAATTTAGGAATTGGTGAACTGTATTTCTTGTTGCTAACAGGTCAATTCATTCTCGGGTATTACCTGCTGCACAACATCGTACCCATCCTCCTGGTAGCTGCAATTGGAATCTATTTAATCAATAGTCTGGTGATGCGTTTCGCTGATCGTGAATCTGCTTATATGATGATCTTCACCATTGTAATGGTTTATGCGATCATGTCTGGAGATCCCTTTATCCTCATTCCGCTTTGGCTGGTTATATCCCCTCTTCCTTTACTCATCGGTTTCGAATACGATGTTTCAGTTTTGGAAATTGTTCCAGAATTCAAGCCCTTCTCGGT
>DTRK01000211.1 GCA_012965955.1 Flavobacteriales bacterium | reverse complement strand
CACTGTTGCTGGCTTCACCACCCTTCCTGTTATTGTTGTCTTGAAATCCAGTTCCAGTTATAGTTAATGCGGTATAGCCAACCGTGGAGGGAGAGATCACAATTGAACTTGGAGTAATATTGGTTATCACAGGAACTGAAGCTGTGTCATACCCCATTCCCGGATCGAATACTTCTGTTGAATTGAACATTGATGAGAAGCCGTTGCCTCCTGGCATTAGTACTTTCCCATCAGGGAGCAATACGCTGTGGCTTCGGGTTCTTGGAGTAGCTACGGTTCCGCTCACTGTCCATGTTTCAGTAATAGGATCATATATTTCGCTACTCGTGATGTGAGATGCGTTATAACCAGAGCAAACAATCACTTCACCTGTTGGTAGTATTGTGCTGCCAAATGAAGTTCTTCCAGTGTTTAATGGTCCTGTTGCGGTCCAGGTTCCTGCTTCATATAAATAGCAATCCGTTGATGCGTTATTGATGCTTATGGCACCTCCAATGTAAATGACCTTGTTATTGTGAAGCAAATGGGCCTGGGCCCGATAAGCTCCTGCTGAAGCAGGGAGGGTGTCAGTAACAAGGAAGGAATCACTGCACGGATTGTATAGCTCAGTAGCCCCAGCTTGGGCCAACAGTACATCACCAGTGGGCATCAAGGTTGCTGTGTGTTGATAGAAGGAATGGGCAGGGGTTGATATGGCCGTCCAAATTCCTGTTGCCGGATTATATAATTCAGCAGGGATTTTAAACAACCCCCCAACTACAAGTACCTTTCCATTGTAAAGCAAGGTGGCAGTGTGGTTTGCCCGTGCAAAATTCAAAGCCCCAGTTTGATCCCAATTTCCAGTTAAAGGGTCATAAATTTCGCAGGAAGCGGTTGGAATACCACCAAAATTAGACAGATTTGAAACGGCACCCCCAATGGCCAGCACCTTTCCATTGGGTAGTAAAACGGATGCATGAAAAGCCCGTGCAGTATCCAGTGCCCCAGTAGGATTCCATATTTCCGTTGATGAATTGAATAGTTCACAGGTAGCAACTGGCGAACCTGACAACGGCATGGTTGTAGCCCCACCGGAAATAAGCACATCCCCGGTAGGCAATGATGTTAAGCTATATTCGTTCCTGGTAACTGCCATGGAGCCAACATTTGACCAGGATCCGATTTTGTAATCGTAGATCTCTGTAACAGAGCTATTGTACCCACTTACATCCAGCACCCTTCCATCAGGCAGTAGAACATTCGATTTTTGATTGCCCCATGAAGAAAGGGAATCGGTTACCGTCCATGTTGAATCACCAGGATCAAAAATTTCACACTGGGCTATATCATCGCCACCCATCACAAGGACAGTTCCATTAGGAAGTAATACCTGCCCGTGTTGATCACGTGGAAAGTTAAGCGGACTTGGTTCAAACCAGGTATCAGCATTGTAATCATATAAAGCACAATCGGAAAGTGTATTTATAATACCTGGGGTGTTCCCACCTACCACCAAAACCAATCCGTTGGGTAATAAAGTGGCCCCATGTGCTATACGCTCAACGGGGTCAGGATCAGCAGGTGACCAGGTGCAATCTAAGGGATTAAAAATTTCAGTTCTTGGAGTTTGTCCTATAAATTGCATACCCCCATCTACCAGTATCTTCCCATTAGGTAGCAAAGTGGCAGTATGCCACCGTCGTTCCAATGCCATCGGGTCTTTCAGGGTCCAGGTGTTGGAATCAGGATCATAAATTTCACAAGAGGTACCTGCTCCTGTTCCATCCCACGATCCTCCAATTACCAGTACGCTTCCGTCTTTGAGCAGCGTAGAGGTGTGCCGATAACGAGCATAATTCATAGGGGCCATTGGTGACCAGTTACCAGTATTTGGATCGTATTTTTCGACAGAAGCTGTGGCACTACCTCCAAACAAACATCCACCGCCCATAACAAGCACTTCGCCACTTTGTAAAAGCACGGCACTGTGTAAATTCCTGACGTTGTCCATGGAATCAGTGTATGACCAGGAATTGGTTGATGGATCAAATATTTCACACTGAACTGTCCCTGTGCATCCACCTCCAACGATAAATCCACCCACCTTTAATACCCTTCCATCCTGAAGCAAGATAGTAGTTGATGAGTGGCGTGTAAGAAAGGCTGAATCAGCAACGGACCAAAATTGTGCTACAGAATTTGAGTAAAAAAGCAACAGCATGAAGAACACCATACAACTAAATGACCCTGCTGATGATCTGGATTTTTTAAATAGTGGTTTAAAGAAAAAACTGCATGGAACCATGTTCTTAATAATATTAAACTCTTATTTAACCAAAGTGATCGTTCCGCTTAAACTTGTCTCACTGCCATCCATAAATGTGGTCGACACCACATAGGCAAATACTGCAGTGTTTAAAGGCTTGAAGCGGTATGTTCCATCCCAACCCTCCTGCGGGTTTGTGGTCTCAAACACCTTTTCACCCCATCGGTTATAAATGGTAAATAAAAAGGTGGTTGCAAATTCTGTCCCACG
>DTRK01000210.1 GCA_012965955.1 Flavobacteriales bacterium | reverse complement strand
GGCTATTGGGTTAATTCACTTCAAGAAACTGAGTCACCTGCTGCCATTTCTGCTAATCAGTGTAATCCTGAGCAAGCTGATTGCGAAATACATATTTTTCTCATTCATTATTGGGATATTCCTTCCTACTATTATCCATGTGTATATATTCACCATGTTATTCATGATAGTGGGAACGATTAAATCCAAAAGCAAGTTGGGCATTGCTTCAATTGTCTTACTTCTGCTGAGTCCGTTAATCATCCTGCGTTTCCCAATTGACCCCACCGATTATCTCAGCACGAATACGGAGGAAATAATGTCAACAGTCAGGAATTTTGAGTTCATACAGTTTCTAGGGGAATACTTTAATGTTATGCAAAACAAACAGTTCATTCCATTAACGGCAGGTGCAGTTAAGCTGCAAATCTTTATTGCATTCAGCTATACCTATCATTATCTGAATTGGTTTTCGAAGACTTCTTTAATCGGGTGGTATCAAAATGTATCAAAACCCCAATTGTCAGTTATCCTGCTTATTTGGGCGGGCATGGTTGGATTGACGATTTATGATTACGGAGTTGGGTACACTGTGCTCTTCGGAGTCGCCATATTGCACATTGTATTTGAGTTCCCGTTGAATGTTGCTTCTATTAAAGATATTGGCGGGTATTTGATTGGGAAAGGCCGTTTGAGTAGACACTAGTGTTACGTACACAAGGCCCTACTCATTTAACCCCAGCGTTAATACGGTATCCCTATCTTCTTGTATATAAAGTGCATCAGCCAGGCGGGCCCGATCATGAGAAACTGAATATCCTTGAAAAAGGACGGCTTTTTCCCCTCGATCTTGTGCCCCCAAAACTGTCCGACCCAGGCGACTGCGAATATTATGAGTGAGATTCCCCAGAGCGGCATTAGCTCGAGGCCATCCAAATAGCTGTTTCCTGCCAGGCAAAGGGCGCCAAAGAGGAAAAGTCCAACCGAAAGTGAAAATGACAGTGTTAAATAATACAGAAAGACCAAGCTCAAAGCAATGAATGCCCAATTCAAGTCTTGGCCCATCACCTTCCATTCAAGGAAGTCAGGGAACGGAATGGACCAAATCAAGCCTACCACACTAAAGAAAATAGCGGGAACACAGATCCAATGTACCGCCTTGTTTGTTGGGTTTTGGTGACTCTCCCCATATTCGTCGAGCCAGTTTTGAAGTGTTTTCATTGTGAATCCGTTTGGTTTGGCTATAAAAGTAGGAATTTCCTAAAATTAGAAATCATAATCCTTGTAATCCTCTTGAAATTCCTCAGGAGCAATAGTTGGATTTACTTTCAGATTCGTCATCGAGTAACGCTCAAACAAACCTTTGTCATCTGACATCTCTTGTTTTATCGGTAGGTGTTTGACCTTATCAATGTACAATACTGTTCTCTTGGCATATAGAATAGGTATTTTAATCACTTGTCCTTCCTTAACATCATAATAATTATCTATGTCGTCATTTACCTGCACGATCATATATTCCGAAACCATCCTTTCGGTAGCAATATCCAATACGGTTTGGCCCTTTTTGACCTTGTAATCCACATACTTAAAGTCATCAAATGTAATAACCACTTTATGACATGCTCTTCCATCGTGAAAAACAGTGCCATCAAGTTTAAAATACTTGTCAAAATCGGCACCAGCAGTATCGATAGCAAATTTGATGATGTTGCTCAAATAATTGAAACCCGATTCGAACATGGTGTGGTGCTGTCCCCTGCGGAGCAGGGACCCCATGGGATCCAGATTTAAGTTGATGTAGGGGAAAGACCCCGGATTTACAAGGGCATCTCCATCGTTTTGGCCTTCTATATATAAAACCTCTGCTCCATCATTAGGTTCATAACTATAGATATATAGCTTCAAAGGGTGAAAAATAATCTTGAAATCCTGTTTCGTTGAGCCCAGTTTACCATCCACGCGTTCAGCTTGCGTCAATGTATAGCGCAACGACTTAATAGTGCCTATTGTCCGAATCATCTCGTCAACTACTTTTCTGCATTCCGGCTTCTGTTGTGCTAAACTTACGTTGGTAAGCAACAGAAACCCAATCAACAATCCTAACGATTCCTTCCTGTAAGATCTCATAATCAATAAACTATTTCTGCCTCCACCGCGTAGTGATCGGATAAATCTTTATTTTTTTTTCGCCAATTCGTTCTAAATATCTTAACCGCCCTGTTCACCTGCTCAATTTCAACTCCCATTGAGTTAATGAGTATGTAATCAATGACTTTACCTTTGGCTTCCTCCGAGGGGTACATATCATTTGTTTTACGGTCGGCAGTAAACTTATAATCTCCAGAAAGTTCACCATTTTGAACATCCAAGATACTTAACATTTGTTGATAATCAGTTGTCATGTTCATGGCAATATTTAAATCCCCAATAACAATAAACGGTGTCGATTCCGCTTTATTAGTGATGAGTAAGTCCTTCAGCTCTTTCAGTTGCGAATTACGGACGTCTTGATATTGGCTTCCCTCTTTTGACTGTAAATGAGTTCCAATAATTTGAAACGTGATTCCACCTTTTTCAACTTCTACCAAAAGGGCACCTTTTCGCGCCCTGCAGTCTAAGGTTCCTTTGCTGCATCTGCTATAAGCAATGTGCTGCTGTCTCTTTAGCTCAAGCTTGCTGACAATCCACAGACCACTGGAGTACTTAATAAACCCACCTTTCCGGGGTCCGTATTGGTTGGGGAATTCCCCTGATAGCACTTTCCATATTATTTTTCTCGCTCTCCTATGCAACGCCTCCTGAAATACAATGACATCGTACTTAGAATCAGATAAGACCTTTGCAATTCCCCTGGCCCTGGCCTTTTGATTTTTGTTGATTACAACAGCTGGAAGTAAGTGCAGGTTCCAGGTAAGCAGTTTTAAACTGCCACGTGATGTAAGGGCTCGGTTATTAGATGCTGGCA
Source organism: Flavobacteriales bacterium (assembly GCA_012965955.1). Classification (GTDB taxonomy): domain Bacteria; phylum Bacteroidota; class Bacteroidia; order NORP154; family NORP154. Next base: position 6,263 of record DTRK01000210.1, on the reverse strand, counting down.
CGTCGCTCCTTATTATAGAAGCCACCTGGGCGTTTAACAAATTAGCTGAAATTAAAAGAACAGCTAAAGCCGATATGATCTGATAGGTAAAGCGGTAGGGAATAAAAGAAAATAGCACGATAGGCTATTCTTCATCTTCATCAATGCCTCTTTCAATCTCATCCATCATGAGCATCTGCTCCGCTTCGTCAAGCGTAGGCGTGATCGTCAGAACGGTATCTAATTGAGAAATGGCTACCAACTTCTTTACAGATTCCTGTAAGTTAGCCAGGATAAAACTCCCGTCAGAATCTCTGCAGAGGCGGCTGCCGATCAGTATCGCACTGAGTCCAGAGGAATCACAATACTTGCAATTGATCAGATCAACAATGATGTTCCTATCTCCGGTACTATTGATCATCACCAATTCTGACTTCAATTCCGGAGAAACTCTACTATCCAGCTTCTCCACAAAGGGAGTTACCACTGAATATCGATCCTTTTTTTCTACTGAGAAATTCGCCATCGAAAGTATTTATCTGCTATTACCCTATGTCATTGGTAACACGCAAATGTATAAAAATTTATTTCTATTCCTCCCTTTTAATCTTGCCTGCAAGGAGGTAGAGAATTGCCATTCGCACCGCAACCCCATTTTCCACCTGATCGAGTATAATTGAAGCTTCAGAATCAGCAACATCACTGGTTACCTCCACCCCCCGATTTATCGGTCCAGGATGCATAACCGTAATCTTTTTACCCAGAGAATCTAGAATCTCCTTCGTCAACCCATACATCATCGCGTATTCCCGAAGAGATGGAAAGTACATTATTTCCTGGCGCTCCAGCTGAATCCTCAACATATTGGCTACGTCGCACCATTCCAATGCTCTTCTTAAATTGTGCTCAACTTTTACCCCCAAGGACCTAATATACTTCGGCATCAACGTAGTAGGACCGCAAACCATAACTTCAGCTCCCAATTTGTGTAGGCACGAGATATTTGACAAAGCGACTCGCGAGTGCAGAATATCACCCACAATAACCACCTTCTTTCCCTGAAGAGAACCGTGCCGCTCCCGGATAGAATAGGCATCCAATAGCGCCTGTGTAGGATGTTCATGAGCACCGTCACCTGCATTTATTATTGGCACATCTATATGTCTTGAAAGGAATATGCACGAACCCGGTTTGGGATGTCTCATAACCACCATGTCCACCTTCATCGCCAAAATATTATTCACAGTGTCAATCAGTGTCTCCCCTTTCTTTAGGGAGGAAGAGGAAGCAGAAAAATTTACTACGTCAGCACCTAACCTCTTTTCTGCCAGCTCAAAGGAAATTCTAGTCCTTGTCGAATTCTCAAAGAACAAGTTAGCCACAGTGATATCCCTGAGGGAGGGGACCTTTTTTATAGACCTGCTCAATATTTCCTTGAACTGATCGGCCGTTTTAAAAATCAAATTGATATCGGCTACATTAATCTGTTTTATTCCCAATAAATGGGTGGTACTCAGATGGTCTGTTATAGTCGCTTGATCTTCCATTTATTCATCAATTCTGCCGTTATTTTTTCTGAACCAATACGCGATCCTGCCCCTCTATTTCCTCCCATTCCACCTTGACCTTCTCTGTTTCAATGGTGTCAATGGTCCTTCCTACATAGTTCGGTTCAATTGGTAGATGCCTGGAGAATCTCCTGTCAATGAGGACAAGTAATTCTACCTCTCTCGGCCTCCCATAACAAAGTATCTCATCTAAAGCTGCACGAACCGTTCTGCCTGTAAAGAGCACATCGTCGATTAGCACCACCTTCTTGTCTTCGACAATGAAGTCCATCTTAGTGCTTTTGGGAAGGATAGGCGTTTCCCTGCGTCGAAAATCATCGCGGGAAAATGTAACATCAATATTTCCTACTACCAGATCATTTTTGCCGAGAATCTGCTGGAGCTGCCGACTTATTCTCTTGGCAAATGGAATGCCGCGGGGCTGTATTCCTACAAGAGCAGTATCAGAAAAATCGCCGTGATTTTCAATAAGCTGGTGACACAACCTACTGATGGTAAGTTCGAAGCTTCTCTTATCAAGAATTGACTTGGACTTCATCTTGTTAGTACCCGGAATTTGCAGGGTGAAAGTAAGTATTTATTTTCCATTCTTCTCGAACTGCAGGCAGTCCAACGCCAAAAAAAGCCAAAAAAAAAGTCCCGGAACGTTTCGGGACTCTTTCTTGATTGCCTTTCAATTTATTCGTCGTTTCCATCTGGTTCATCCGGGGTTTTGCCCTTTTCTACGGCCTCCAAATCACTCTTCAAAGCTGACAATGCATCGATATCTCCGAGCGTTGTCTTTTCAAGATTCTGGCGTACCTCACTCACTGATTTACGAATAGACCTTGCTTTGCTTTTCTTTGGCCTTTTAGGCTCACCGACATCACTTTTATACGTTGCGGTATGTGATACCAGGATACGCTTGCTCTCTTTTGAGAATTCAAGCACCTTGAACTCAACGGTATCTTCCATCTGTAGCTTGCTGCCATCCTCTTTTATCGCATGACGTCCAGGAGTAAATGCCTCCACACCGTGCGGCAGTGTGACAATGGTACCCTTATCGTGAATGCTGATGACAGTACCTTTGTGCACCGAATCAATAGTGAACACCGTTTCAAATGCCTCCCAAGGATTCTCTTCCAGTTGCTTATGGCCAAGACTTACTTTTCTCTCATCCATGTCCAATTCTAGAATAATGATCTCGACTTCGTCACCGAGGTTGGCAAACTCAGCAGGATGGTTGATCTTCTTAGACCATGATAGATCCGATTTGTGGATCAAACCATCAACTCCTTCTTCAAGCTCAACAAAGATCCCGTAGTTGGTGAAGTTCCTGATTATTCCTTTGTGTTTAGAGCCTACCTGGTACTTCTTGTCTACGCCTTTCCAAGGGTCGTCAACAAGTTGTTTCATGCCTAAGGACATCTTTCGGTCTTCCTTGTCCATTGTCAGGATCTCCACTTTCACCTTATCTCCTACCTTAAGGAAGTCCTGGGCACTTCGCAAGTGCTGTGACCATGACATTTCAGAGACGTGGATCAATCCTTCCACACCAGGTGCAACTTCTACAAATGCACCGTAATCTGCAACAACCACAACTTTTCCGTCCACCTTAATCCCGGGCTCTAACTTCTTGCCAAGTGATTCCCATGGATGTTCAGTAAGTTGCTTAAGTCCCAGTTGAATTCTTGTTTTACCTTCGTCGAAATCAAGGATCACAACGTTGAGCTTTTCATCTAGCTTGACGATCTCTTCAGGATGTGAAATTCTGCTCCATGACAGGTCTGTAATGTGAACCAATCCATCAACACCTCCAAGATCCATAAAGACACCGTAAGAAGTAATGTTTTTAACAATCCCCTCCAATACTTGTCCTTTCTCAAGTTTCGAAATAATCTCCTTTCTCTGCTCTTTAAGCTCTGATTCGATAAGCGCTTTGTGAGAAACCACAACATTCTTGAATTCCTTGTTGATCTTCACTACACGGAATTCCATTTGTTTACCGACGTACATATCGTAATCTCTAACAGGCTTAACATCGATCTGGCTTCCAGGTAAGAATGCTTCAAGTCCAAGAACATCGACGATCAAACCACCTTTGGTTCTGCATTTCACATAACCCTGTATTACTTCGTCGGTTCCCAATGCTGCGTTCACCTGCTCCCAGGCTTGGAGAATTCGTGCTTTCTTGTGAGAAAGAATCAGTTGGCCGAGTCTGTCTTCCTGAATGTCAACATAAACCTGAACTACATCACCCACCTTCAAGTCAGGATTGTACCTGAATTCTGAAATTGAGATGACACCTTCAGATTTGTAGCCAATGTTGATCACAACTTCCCTTTTGCTGATAGAAACGATTGTTCCATCCAGGACTTCCTGATCAGAGATGGAGCTTAATGTCGCCTCGTAAACTGATTCAAGCTTTTTCCTCTCTTCAGGAGAGTAATCGTCTATATTGGAATCAACAGCTCCCCAGTCGAAATTCTTCAGGTCTACTGGTTTGCCATTGCTATCAGGTGCAGCGTCCTTTTCCTTATTCTCCTTAGCTGTTGTTTTCTGCGATGACTTCTTTGGAGCGTCATCTTTGTTCTTTTCTACGTCTGTTGATTCTTCTGCAGACGCGTTGGCATTCTCTTCCACTACCTCCTCAGTAATATCAGTTGGTGCTTCTTCTTTAGATTCACTTGTGGCTTCCTGATCCGTGGAGTCGGTATCAGTACTGACTTTTTCTTCTACTGCAGTCTCAGCAGTTGTCTTGACGCTGTCAGTAGCCTTCTCTTTCTCAATGGCTTCCGAGGACACGTCAGTGGTCTCGTCTTTCTTTGCTGTCATTTTAAGTATGCACCCGGGTGCACTTTTGTATTCCGTGACTTTGCCGGCTTTCACGGAAGAGGTTAAACATATTTCAGGAGCGCCGATACCCCAAGAACAACATATTGTGTTATTCGGGGCGCAAAGGTAAGAAATATATCTGGAAATTAAAGCAGGAGTGCTTTAATATTCTAGAAATAGTAGGTGGGGTATTCAGGCTCCTTCAAAATTCGCCTTCAACCTTTGGACAATGTGATTAAAAAGACTTTCCAATGGCTTTTCGACCATCATCTGTAACATGGGGTTCAAATCTGATTCAAAAACCATGTAAGCGCTACACGTATCTCCTTCTCCTTCCAGAAAGCAGGTCAAATCAAATCGGAAAGGTGACTTATTGGTTGATTTAATGCGAATTTCCTTACCATCCACTTTTTCATCGATTTTCATACCGATACTTGCCATTCCCTTAATATTGAATGAACACTCATCTTCAGTTGATTCCCATCCTGTAATTTGATCTGGCATCAAACCCTCATAATTATTGAAATCTGATAAAAACACAAATGTATCTGCCACGGAATTACTTACTTCTACTCTATCGCTTTCTATAGTTACCATAACTAGCTTTTATTACACTTTAACTCTCGAGTTTAATCCAACCCGGGTTCTTCCTCCAGGTTTGGAGCAACTCGAAATCCTTTTCTTCAATATAGTTCTCCTTTAATGCCTCTTGGATAAGGATATCATAGTGAGACAGGGTTACCAGCTCACAATCAGATTTTTCGAAATTTTCTTTTGCTATATCAAACCCGTATGTGAATATAGCAGTCATTCCCAGCACCTGGCAGTTTTCTGCCCTGATAGCATCAACTGCTTTCAGGCTACTGCCACCTGTGGATACCAGATCTTCAACAACAACAACCTTCTTGCCTTGCACGAGTTCTCCTTCAATCATATTGTTCAAGCCGTGGGCCTTAACATTTGAACGGATGTACACGAACGGAAGTCCCATTTCTTCAGCGACGAGTGCGCCATGTGCGATACCTCCAGTTGCCACGCCGGCAATGACGTCTGGTTTTTCAAATTTCTCGTTGATGGAAACCGCTAATTGGCTTTTAACATAGCTGCGGATGTCGGGATAGGAAAGGATCTTCCTATTGTCACAGTATATCGGGGATTTCACGCCTGACGCCCATGTGAAGGGGTTTGTAGGTTGAAGTTTTATTGCCTTAATTTGTAGTAGTGACCTGGCTACTTCCGACGCTACCTTCTCACTGAAAATCATGCGGCAAATGTATAAAATATTCGTTAAGGATAAGCCCCTGTACCTGGTCGACAATTTCGCCAAATATCAAGAGTATGAAACCAGCCTCTTGTTGAAATTCCATAGTGAAGAACAAATATACTACGGGGTTCAGGCACTGGAGGAAGAGGAGCATATTTTGAGCCTTATGATCTTCCATTCAGACCTGGATGCCCTATGGAATGCCTTCTGCAACGGATACACATTAATTCAAGCGGCAGGAGGGTTGGTCAAAAATGAAAAGAACGAATACCTCCTGATCTTCAGAAATGGGAGATGGGACCTTCCCAAAGGCAAATTGGAAGTGAATGAAAAACTGGAAGATGCTGCTCTACGGGAAGTCGAGGAGGAATGTGGGCTTGCCAATTTGACATTGGGAGCTAAACTCCAAACCACCTTCCACACCTACGAGATGAATGGCGTTAAAGTACTGAAGGTCAGTCAGTGGTACAATATGGGTTACACTGGCTCAGCAACGTTGAAGCCTCAAACAGATGAGGGAATTGAGAAGGTTGAATGGATGAATCTGGAACAAATTAAAGAAGTCAGGACCAATACCTATGGCTCCATCGACGATATCCTATCTGGTCTGCACTAGTGACCTCCTGGGTCTGTGATCG
>DTRK01000209.1 GCA_012965955.1 Flavobacteriales bacterium | reverse complement strand
TATATGAACATCTTTCACCTGGCAGAACGCAACAGCAAAGGAGTCGTAATTCTGGTGAATAAATGGGATACTATGGATAAAAAGGAAACAAATACCATTAAAGAGTACACCAGGAAAGTACATGAGAAAATTGCTCCGTTCACTGATGTTCCCATCGTTTTTACGTCAGTACTCACAAAACAGAGACTTTTGAAAGGCCTGGAAGCGGCAGTGGAGGTATATAAAAATCGCACGCGACGGGTCTCTACATCCAAGATGAACAAGTTCATGGAAAAGGCAACTGCGGCAAGTCCTCCACCGGCTACCAAGGGAAAGTACGTCAAGATCAAGTATGCTACCCAATTGCCAACGCATTCCCCGGCATTTGCCTTTTTCTGCAACCTTCCCCAATACGTGAAAGAACCCTATAAGCGGTACATTGAAAACCGGTTGAGGGAGGAGTTCGTTTTCACAGGTGTTCCTATCAAAATCTTCTTCAGGAAAAAATAAAATGCCCTTGATTCGTTTTTTAGCCGTTCTGCCTTTGATATTGTCACTCAGTATTGAAGCATATGGGCAGTTCAACAATTATCGCAAGTACGACTATAAATGGGCTGCCGCGTTTCCCAAACCTGTAGCTCTCAACTCTAAATTTGAAGGGGCACCGCTAGTCATTTTGAATGAAGAAAATTTCTTCAAGGTATCTGGTGTGAAATCTGGATTTATGAAGATCTATGTGGAGAGCAAGCAGCATATAAAATACACTAACGCCGAGGGGGTGCTATCTGGTGCACGCTTTGACCTGCCCTCTTCCTTTGATCCAATTCTCGACAGAAGTGATGTTCCGCGGGGAAGTGCCGACACCGCACAGCGGCCCAAATTATTTGATGTCAAAGTCCTGTTCTTCGCGGCTAGAATCAAGAAACGTAATGGAACCGTTGTAAATGCAGATATTGATGATGAGGTAGTACTGGACGATCGCTCCTATCAATTGAAGTCGCATAGGGCCTACGCTCATTCCCTCCGTTTTGGAGGTTCACGTTTGGAGAACAACAATACCTATACCTATGTATTTCAAATTCAAAACCTCGAACCCGGAGATGAGCTGGAAGTACATTACAAATATGAGATCCCATATGCCCAAAATTGGTATTTGTTCAATTCCAATCGGGTGTTTTATAATGGCGTCTATCCAAAACAGGCTTATTCATTCACTTTCAATTTCAATAAAAAGGTAGGCACCACATTTCTTTACAACAACGGCGCAAACCCCGATAAGCGTTTTCAGGAGAAGGAGAACGTGACATACATATTCAAAGCTGAAAACCTGCCAGGATGCCTGGATGAAATCAACGCAAGGCCTCATCTGGAGCTTCCATATTTCGTTTACAACTTAAATCCCATGGATGCCCGGTTTTATTATACCTCTCCCTATAATATGGAAGAAGCACCACTGCCATTTTGGATCTATCTGCTCAGATTGCGAGAACAGTATACAGAATACGAACAGAGAAGAGCAGACCCTTTGATAAAAGACAAGCAATGGAAGAAAGTTCAGTCTTTCATGATTGTTACAACAGCAGGCATTCCGAACGCCAATATCTTCACAAGACTGAACACCCTACACAATAAGATCGTTGATGATTTTAAGTACCAAAAGGATGGTGCTTTTTTCGCCGGTAAGGACAAAAAATTGGAACGTTTGGGTGATTATACTGAGAACGAGACACTTCGTGAAATAAGCCGGTTTAAACTCTATGTGAAATTACTCAACCACCTGAACATTCCCTACAATACGATGTATTTCATGGACAAAAGAGTGGCTCAAATGGGCCTGAACTTTATCTCTTCAGTAGTTGATAACGAATACGCCTTTGCCGTCCCGAGAGTCAATCAACAATATTACCTCTACCCGAAGCAGAGCAGATGTGGATATTATGGAAATGAGCTGCCATTCTACTGGGAGAACACCCCTGCGCTTTATATCGAATTTTACAGCCTTTGGGCCGATAAGATAGCAGGCCTAAACTTCATCAAAACGCATGCGAGCAATGCAAGTGAGAATATTCGCGTGTGCAATATTAAAGCCGACGTTGATCTCAATCAGCAAACGCTCGATTGCGAAGCCAAGGTTTCCCTCTCAGGCCAATTTTCGACGATGACCAGAAATCTGTATGTGTTTAATTATATGGATTCAACATTGAATCCGCTCTACGGCCGTAAGATAAATTATGCGTTCCAGCCACAGGATAATGATACCCTGACGCCATATTCAAAAAGTGCCGTGTACCCGTTCAAGACCAACTTTCGCATGAACTACTCATCCGCGGACCGCATGGTGCGAAACGATTCAAGATATCAGCTCTCTTTAGACGATCTGTTCCCTCATATTGTGGAGAATGAGTTGGACGAGGCGTATAGAGAACTACGCTATTATCCAGACTTCCAATCACAGGATCTTATCAAGTACTTCTTCGTTTTCAGCGACTCCGTTAAGCTGCTTAACAAAGACGAACTGGATGTAGCTATTTCAAACTCTTTCGGAGCTTATACCATTACCGCGGATCAACTGAATTCTACCACTATTATGATCGCTTCAGAATTTAGAGTGACTTCAGAATTTGTAGAAGCAAATAAGATTGGCGACGTAGTGGACATCAACGCTGCTATCAGAAAACTCAATCAAGGGGTTTTAGTGGTCCAAAAAGGCAGGGTTGGACTACATTAGATAGGTATCCGGGCTTCTTCAAGATACGACATTAGATCGCAAAGGAAGCATTAAGATGACAAAGGTACTGGAGATAATTAGGCACCCCACGTTGCTACTCGTTCAATATCCTGCTGAATACTGTGTAGGTTGCTCGGCATCAACGGCTTGCTATAGGTGCCAGCGATATAAGGGTGTGCGTTAACAAGAGGCCGGATCTTGAATGCGCTGATATAGGAAGATAGTATGATAATGGAGCAACGCTTTTGTACCAATAGAGGCAGTGCATCGAACTTATCAATGAATTCGTGGCCTGAAAGCACGGGCATTGTTAGGTCGAGAAAGAGCAAGTCTGGGATGGCACTGTAATCGCGTTCACTGGCGGCTCGCTCAATGTGGGAAAAAGCTTCCACGGGATTGGAATAAACCAATATCTTACGTGCAAACTTTTGCTTTTCCAACAACGTAAGGTTGATGAAGTTCACTGTTTCATCATCATCGACCAGCATAACGAAATCGTGCTTGAATTGTGTCAATGGTTCTTCTTGTCCGGGTTGCATTATCGTATTATTAGCTTTCATTATTATTATAATTAGAACAAATATCGTGTTGCCTCAATTATTTTAATAACCTAATGCGCCATTAACCATACACGTGTAAGATTTGCTGGGAATTGGTCAACCGAAAGGTCATTATTACGCCTATCAGGCAGTATACCGGGAACCATCAATGAACCAATTGCAGGATCACAATGCTGATTATTTGATCATTGCATGACAAATGGAACCACCTGATAGTTTACCTGATAATGGGAGCAGCCGTAAAGTTGCAACTGGTGGCATTACCTCAGAAAAGCAGAAATGACCGGATTGAAGAATCTTTGCTGAAATGTAGTTTCAAGTACCTTTATCGTCTAAATGATTGAGGATTGCTGATATGTCCGTAGATGTTCACAAAAAAAGGACTTCAGCTTTTGCCGAAGTCCTTCCAAATTTAACAAACGTGCTGATCTTATATTGACTCAGTGACCGCAGCACCCTCCAGAAAGAATGCAGCTTGTACTTTTTCTACATAGTCCAGCTTTTCCCATCCGAACAAGTCAACAGAGATAGTTTCAGGTTTTCCATTGTAGTTGACCTCAACCTCAATGGTCTCTGGAGTTCTTCCCATGTGGCCATATGCTGCAGTTGGTTGAAAAATTGGATTTTTAAGTCCGAACCGTTCAATGATAGCCGCTGGCTTCATGTCGAAAATATCAGACACCTTGATGGCGATCTCTCCATCAGAAATACTGACATTGGATTTGCCATAAGTGTTTACATACAAACCGACTGGTTCCGCAACACCAATTGCATAGGCAACCTGTACCAATACCTCATCAGCTACTCCTGCAGCAACCAGGTTTTTGGCTATGTGCCTGGTAGCATACGCTGCCGATCTATCTACCTTTGATGAGTCTTTACCCGAAAATGCACCTCCACCGTGTGCGCCTTTACCTCCATAGGTATCAACAATGATCTTTCTTCCTGTAAGTCCTGTATCGCCATGAGGCCCACCGATTACAAACTTTCCCGTTGGATTCACATGATAAGTGATCTCATCATTGAACAATGCCTGGATTCGCTCTGGAAGCTTGGCTTTTACCCTTGGAATCAGAACCGAGATCATATCTGACTTGATCTTGTTGAGCATAGCCGCTTCCTCATCGAAATCATCGTGTTGGGTCGAGAGTACAATCGTGTCAATTCTACTTGGGTTGCCATGATCATCGTACTCAATGGTCACCTGTGACTTTGAATCAGGCCTCAGGTAAGTAATCTCCTTATTTTCTCTTCTGATGGCTGCCATTTCCACAAGTAATAAGTGGGAAAGATCCAGTGCCAAAGGCATGAAGTTGTCGGTTTCCTTGGTAGCATAACCGAACATCATTCCCTGATCCCCTGCTCCCTGCTCAGCATGAAGTCCAGAACCTTCCTCAACTCCCTGGCGAATTTCTGGAGACTGCTCATGTATAGCGGAGACTACTCCACAGGAATCCCCGTCAAATTGGTAATCAGATTTATTATACCCAATCTCATTGATGACATTGCGTGCAATCTGCTGCGCATCGATATACCCTTTAGTCTTAACCTCGCCTGAAAGGACAGTCAACCCAGTGGTTACCAACGTCTCACAAGCCACCTTAGAGTTTGGGTCAATCTTCAAAAACGCATCTAATAATGCGTCAGATATCTGGTCAGACACTTTGTCCGGATGTCCTTCAGAAACAGATTCAGATGTAAAATAATATGCCATTTTCTCGATTACATTAAACAGGAATGCAAAGGTACGTATTTGAACCCTTATTTAAAACTCAGGAGTTTGTGAGTTCTTTGAAGACATCTTCGAGGCTCCTTTCCTCTTTTTGCATCGTGAGAATGGCGACACCCATTTCCTTTGCCAACTGATTCACCCCAGGGCGTATATCCGTGTCAGTGACAGCGCCTAAAATCCACACATTTCCATCAACCCGCCGCACAGATTGCACACCTTCAATACCCAGTAGTTCCTTTTCCTCAACATTCTGATCAAACTCCACCTTAATCACCGTTTCATCAATGCCTTTGCTTTGCATCTCAGAAACCCGGTCATCTGCCACAATTTTGCCTTGATCGATGATGATGGCCCTATCGCACACTGCTTCAACTTCCTGCATGATATGAGTTGATAACATGACCGTCTTTTCTTCACCAACCTTCTTGATCAGCCTTCTTATCTCTTCCAGCTGATTTGGATCCAGGCCAGATGTTGGCTCATCGAGTATGAGTACTTCCGGATCGTGAATGAGCGCCTGTGCCAGGCCTACCCTCTGCCGATAACCTTTAGAAAGGGTGCCAATTTTCTTTTTTTGTTCAAGCTGCAACCCCGTCATCTCTACCATTTCCGCCACCCGATCCCTGGCGTTGGCAACTTTGTGTATCTCTGCGATAAAGCCAAGATATTCCTTCACGTACATCTCCAGGTAAAGGGGATTGTGCTCTGGCAGGTAACCAACTGTTCTCCTCACAGCCATCGAATCCTCCACTACATCGTGGCCACAGACAACCACTTCCCCCTCTGTCTGCGGAAGATAACACGTGATGATCTTCATCATTGTGGACTTCCCCGCACCGTTAGGACCGATAAATCCTATGATCTCACCTTTGGCTATTTCAAAACTTACGCCGTCAAGCGCCTTCTGGCTTCCATACAGTTTGGTTACACCCTTTACCGAAATAGACATGATTTTCCCAGATTAATTCAGGACCCCACAAAGTTAAAAATATATACTTTTGAACCAATATCAGATCGATGGCATCCACGGAAAATCCCGACAAACAGAATGGCGTAGTCACCAAATCGACAGGCAGCTGGTACACGGTAAGAGAACCCGATGGGAACGCTGTTCAGTGTAAAATCAAAGGCACCTTTCGCATTAAAGGTATTGATTCTACCAACCCTGTGACTGTCGGTGATCGGGTAAGCTTTTCCCAGGAACAAGATGGAACAGGCGTAATACACAATATTGAGAAGAGAGACAACTACATCATTCGAAGAGCCACAAAACTCTCCAAAAGGACACATATAATAGCCGCGAATATTGACCAGGCCCTCCTGGTGGTAACGCTACAGGAGCCTGAAACCCCTAAAATGTTCATCGACCGATTTCTGGTAACAGCCGAAGCCTACCACATTCCAGCTGCCATCATTGTTAATAAGACAGATTTGTACACCGGCAAACGGAAAGAAGAACTCGCTGAATTCAAAGCGATCTATAAGAGTGCCGGTTACCGCCTATTGGAAGTTTCGGCAGTAAAGAATGAGAATAGCGAACCGCTGGTCAAATTGTTGAAGGATAAGAATTCCCTGATCGCAGGTTTATCAGGCGTTGGAAAATCAACCTTGATCAATATGGTTGATGAGCGCCTCGAGTTGAAAGTTGGCGAAATATCAGATTACCACAAGACCGGTAAGCATACCACCACCTTCGCCGAAATGCACGAACTCTCCTTTGGCGGATTCATCATCGACACTCCTGGCATCAGGAGCTTCGGACTGGCAGATCTTAAGGAGGAGCTGGCGCATCGATTTCCCGAAATACGGCGGGTAATGGATGACTGCGAATTCAACAATTGCCTGCATATCAATGAGCCAAAATGCGCGGTTAGAGTTGCGGTGGATAATGGCATCATTCCCCAATCGAGGTACAACAATTACGTGCAAATGTTGGAGGGTGACGAAGATGACCCGTATCGACACAACATTCACTCCAAGTAGATGAAAGCGGTAATTCAAAGAGTTAAAAGCGCATCGGTAACCATCGAAGAGAAAACCAAGTCGGAGATTGGCAAGGGATTATTGGTACTCCTCGGTATTGAAGAGTCAGACACAGATGACGACATTGCCTGGTTAAGTGGCAAGATCGCTAGAATGCGCTTGTTCGCAGATGACGGAGGGGTTATGAATCTCAGCATAGGAGACATTGGAGGCGAGCTCCTGGTGGTCAGTCAGTTCACTTTGCATGCGAGCACCAGGAAGGGTAACCGGCCCTCATATATCAAAGCGGCAGGGCCAGCCACAGCAATACCACTTTATGAAAAGTTCATTTCCCAAATGGAAGCCGATCTAGGGAAACCAATCCAGACCGGTGAGTTCGGTGCCATGATGGATGTACGCCTAATCAATGATGGGCCCGTAACAATTGTGATAGACTCCAGGAACAAGATTTAATCCAATATCAGTATATTTACCTTAATCTCTGCCCTGCATTTACGGCGAATAGGTTGAGGGTGAATATGTTGATTCGGAAGGTAAATCTTATCTTAACAGTTTTGGTTCTTGTACTGCTGGCAACGCCATCAAGGAGTCAGGACACCTTGAAGGTTATGTCATATAACCTGCTGAATTTCCCCAATGGAAGAGATGATTGCGGCAGCAACCTTAGCGTGCCCGCCAGGTGGGATACCTTGCGCAAGATTGTTCAATACCAGAAACCCGATATATTGATGGTGTGCGAACTGCAAACAGAAGCGGGCGCAGACAGCATCTTGAACCGCGCATTGAATGTGGGCATCATTAACTACTATGCCAGGGCCAGTTTTGTGGTAAACCAGTCAGGGTTCGACGGCCTCAACAATATGTTTTTCTACAACACACAGAAGGTAACGCTGTATAGCCAATCTGAAGTGCTTACTGATTTACGTGATATTGGTGAATATGTCGTCTATGCCAATGACCCAAATTTGAGTTTTTATAACGACACGAACTTCATTCATTTTTATGTAGGACACCTCAAAGCCGGCAATACCAACGCACCTGTGGAAGAGAACCGACGGGCACTTGAATGTGATTCCCTGCGCTCTCATGTAGATGGAATCTCATCAACGGGTAACTTCATTTTTGGGGGCGATTTCAATTTCTACACAAGTTCTGAACCTGGTTATCAAATATTAACGGCTGGGGGAGTTAATAAGTTCAACGATCCAATTAATACTCCTGGGAACTGGAACAATAATTCCTCATTTGCAGATATCCATACGCAAAGCACAAGAAGCTCCCAAAGTATAGAATGCGGCGCTCCTGGTGGTATGGATGACCGGTTTGACTTCATCCTAATTTCGGATAGCGTAGTAAATGGTGGTGACAAGGTTCAGTATATCAACGGCACCTACGCTGCCCTGGGAAATGATGGCAGCCGCTTCAACCAGTCAATAAACAACCCACCTAACAGCTCTTTACCTGACAGCGTAATTTCTGCCCTTTACTATATGTCAGACCACTTGCCCGTTGTGATAGACTTATTGATCACGTATCCCAATGTGATGGCGCTGTCAACAACCCAAACTGAAGTCACCTGTAACGGGGATTGCGACGGGTCTGCCACTGCCACAATAGCAGGTGGTTCGCCACCTTTCACTTATCAATGGAATGATCCAAGCTCTCAAACTACCTTGACCGCAACGGGTTTGTGCCCCGGTACCTATACTTTCACATTTACAGATAGCACCGGCACATCTTTAGTTGAAAGTGTTGTACTAACAGATCCCCCCGTCCTAGACGCCACATTCTCCGATTCATCAACAATTTCCTGCAGTGGCGACTCTTCAGGATTTGCCACAGTGAGCACATCAGGAGGAATGGCCCCTTACACATACTTATGGAACGATTTGAATGGGCAAACCACTGTTACTGCTACGGGTTTAATTGCGGGTACTTACACCGTCCTGGTGACCGATAATCGCTCTTGTACAGATTCTGCTAGCATTACTATAGTTCAGATTGCTTCAACGCCCTTGTCGGTGAATATTTCCTCCGTTACCAATGTCCTTTGTAATGGAAATTCAACGGGTTCTGCAACGGCATCTACTTCCGGAGGAACACTGCCATATGCCTTTGTGTGGAATGATCCGAGTTCTCAAACAGATTCCATAGCTACAGGTTTAACAGCTGGCACTTTTGTGGTTTCTGTGACTGACTCCGCAGGATGTCCCGGGTCAGATACCGCTATAATCACCGAAACTCCAGCCCTGGTATTGACAATCACCGATACAGGGACAGCTACCTGCGGATCAACAGA
>DTRK01000208.1 GCA_012965955.1 Flavobacteriales bacterium | reverse complement strand
TATTTGTCGTAATCTAGGATATGGGCACAAAGTCCTGCTCCAAAACCAGAAAAGTGGATTGCAAACACAGGCTACAGCAATTCCTTCCTGCCCGCCGGCAGGCAGGGCAGAACACGAAGGAGGGTTAACATCTAATAAGTCATGAAACCAGAAGAAACAATTGATTTTCACATACGATGGGCATGGCACGGAATTGCCAGAATGTACAACATCGAAGCGGCCAAATACGACACGACGATGTCGGTTGGACAAACGCTCCTCAATATTGATGCAGAAGGAACCCCGTCGACCAAACTAGGCCCTAAAATGGGAATGGAATCAAGAAGCCTTACCAGGATTCTCAAATCCATGGAGGAAAAAGGACTCATCTACAAGAAGGCAGATGCTAAGGATAAGCGAATGGTAAGGATTTATCTTACTGAAGCAGGAAGGGAAAAGAGAGAAGTATCTAAAGAGGCCGTGATCAATCTGAATATAGCGATTCACGAGAAAATTGGCAAAACAAACTTACAGACCTTCTTTAAGGTAATAAAAAAGATCAATCATTTACTTGACGAACAAGCCCTGCACAAGAATGGAAGGGCTAAGGAAAAAGCAAAAAAATAGCAGATAATTATCAAGATGGAGAAAGCACTTACAAGAAGAAGAACAATAAATAACGTTGCCGTATTGGGATCAGGAGTAATGGGATCCAGGATCGCATGCCATTTCGCAAATATTGGTGTGAAGGTATTGCTCCTTGACATTGTTCCCAATGAGCTGGAAGAAAAGGAAAAAGCTGCAGGCAAATCCCTGGAAGATAAGGCAGTCCGAAATCGTATCGTAAATGCCGCACTGCAGTCAACTTTAAAATCAAACCCCTCTCCTATATATGAGAAAAGCATGGTTTCTCGGATAACAACGGGAAATTTTGATGATGACCTTGAAAAGATCTCAGAATGTGATTGGGTAATTGAAGTTGTGGTAGAGCGATTGGATATTAAACAACAGGTATTCGCCAACGTTGAGAAATACAGAAAGCCAGGAACTTTGATTACTTCGAATACCTCAGGTATCCCGATTCACACAATGCTAAAGGACAGAAGTGAGGATTTCCAAAAGCACTTTTGTGGAACGCACTTCTTCAACCCTCCACGCTACCTGAAATTGCTGGAGATTATCCCAAGTCCAAAAACGGATTCTTCAGTAATCGATTTCTTGATGCACTATGGTGATCTGTATCTGGGTAAAACAACGGTATTATGTAAAGATACTCCAGCTTTTATCGCCAATCGAATAGGAGTTTATGGTATCATGGCGCTCTTCCATTTGGTAGAGGAAATGGAATTGACCGTTGATGAAGTTGACAAGCTCACGGGGCCCGTTCTTGGACGACCTAAGTCTGCAACCTTCCGAACATGTGATGTGGTAGGTCTGGATACACTGGTTCATGTAGCCAATGGCCTCGATGAAAATTGCAAAGATGATGAAGCCCATCATTTGTTTACCATGCCGGGTTACATTGCCAAAATGGTAGAAAACGACTGGCTTGGTTCGAAATCAGGTCAGGGGTTCTATAAAAAGGAAAAGGACGATAAAGGGAAGAGCACTATTTTATCGCTAAACCTCAAGACACTCAAATACGAACCGAAGCAAAAGGTGAAATACGCCACGTTGGAACAAACCAAAAGCATTGACGACCTGAAAGAGCGATATAAGGTACTATTAAGCGGCAAGGACAAAGCTGGTGACTTCTACCGCAAGGCTTTCTATGGCCTGTTTCAATACGTATCCAACAGAGTGCCGGAAATTTCTGATGACATCTATAAAATAGACGATGCGTTAAAAGCTGGATTTGCATGGGAGCTAGGGCCCTTTGAGGCCTGGGATGCCGTTGGTGTGAAAGAGACGCTAAAGGCAATGGAAGACGAGGGTATGAAAGCTGCCCAATGGGTATATGACATGGTAGAGTCAGGCACTGATTCATTCTATAAGTTGGATGCAGGAGTTAAGAACTACTTCAAGCCTGGGGAGAAAGCCTATGGGTCGATTCCAGGAAAAGAAGATTTCATCATCCTTGAAAATGTTAAAGCCACAAAAACCGTTTGGAAAAATAGCGGCTCTACAATAACAGATATAGGTGACGGTATTCTAAACGTTGAATTTCACACCAAGATGAACACCATCGGCGGTGAGGTGATTCAGGGAATCCAAAAAGCCGTTGACCTGGCAGAAAAGGATTTCCGTGGTTTGGTTGTAGCCAACGACGGAGCACACTTTTCAGCCGGTGCCAATGTCGGAATGATATTTATGTTCGCCATAGAGCAAGAATACGATGAGCTCGACATGGCAGTGCGCATGTTCCAAAATACAACAATGCGGTTGAGATATTCTTCCATACCAGTGGTAGCGGCCCCACACAACTTAACACTGGGAGGAGGATGCGAAATTTGCCTGCATGCTGACAAGGTAGTAGCACATGCCGAAGCATACATGGGATTGGTAGAATTCGGCGTGGGACTCATCCCGGGAGGTGGCGGAACCAAGGAATTTGCTGTAAGGTTCTCAGATGAGCTGCAAGAAGGTGATGTTGAAATAAATACCCTAACTGACAAGTTCCTGACAATAGGTCAGGCTAAGGTCAGTACATCAGCCTATGAAGCATTCGATCTTGGCCATCTGAAGAAAGGCCACGATACGGTAACGGTAAGCCGGGATAGACTGATAGTTGATGCGAAAGAAAGCGCTATACAAATGGCAGAAGCTGGATATACGCAGCCAATTGAGAGAACTGACATTAAAGTTCTCGGCAAATCCGGAATGGGAATCGTTTACGTAGGTTCAGATACTATGAAAGCGGGTAACTATATCTCCGAGCATGATCAGTTGATCTCTCAAAAGCTAGGTAGTGTTTTATGCGGAGGTAATCTTTCAGCACCAACTAAAGTGTCCGAAAAATATTTACTCGACCTCGAAAGAGAGGCTTTCTTGTCGCTATGTGGCGAGCGAAAGACGCTTGAACGATTACAGAGTATAATTAAAACGGGTAAAGTTCTCAGGAACTAATATCTAAATTCAAAAATCGTAAACCTTAAATTGATGGACGCATATATCGTAGCAGGGTTCAGATCAGCAGTAGGAAAAGCACCCAGGGGAAAATTCAGATTCACCCGCGCTGATGACTTGGCAACCAGTGTGATTAAACACTTGGTGGCTTCTGTACCAGAATTGGACAAGGAGAGAATTGAAGACGTAATCGTTGGAAATGCAATGCCCGAAGCAGAGCAGGGGCTAAATGTGGGTCGAATAATCTCGCTAATGAGTCTTGATACAGAGAAGGTTCCTGGCATGACTGTAAATCGCTATTGCTCTTCAGGATTGGAAACTATCGCGATTGCATCTGCAAAAATACACGCCGGCCTTTCGGATTGCATCATTGCTGGCGGTGTAGAGACCATGTCTCCAATACCCATGGGTGGATGGAGGATCGTACCTAATCCAGACATTTCAGCCATACACCCCGATTGGTACTGGGGAATGGGACTTACAGCAGAGGAGGTGGCTAAACAATTTGACATCAAGCGTGAGGACCAGGACGAATTTGCGTTCAAGTCCCATGAAAAAGCATTAGCGGCAACAGAGGCAGGCAAGTTTACAAAGGGCATTGTCCCAATTACGGTTACCGAAGAATACCTTGACGAAAATGAGAAGAGACAATCCAGGGAATATGTGGTAGATGCAGATGAGGGGCCCAGGGCGGGTACTTCGATAGAGGCACTGTCAAAGCTTAAACCCGTTTTTGCAGACAAGGGCTCAGTAACAGCTGGAAATTCATCGCAAATGTCTGATGGAGCTTCGTTCTGCCTGGTAATGTCGGAAAAGATGGTCAACGAATTAAACCTGAAGCCAATTGCCAGAATGGTCACCTATGCAGTGGCAGGCGTTGAACCCAAAGTTATGGGTATCGGCCCGGTTAAAGCGATTCCGCTAGCCCTGGAAAAAGCCGGAATGAAAAAAGAGCAGATCGACCTTATTGAATTGAACGAAGCATTTGCTTCACAATCGCTGGCGGTGATCCGTGAAACAGGTGTAAATCCTGATACAGTTAACGTAAATGGCGGAGCAATAGCACTAGGTCATCCCCTGGGGTGCACTGGGGCAAAGTTGAGTGTTCAGCTATTCAATGAGATGCGTGACCAGCAGAAAAAGTACGGCATGGTAACCATGTGCGTAGGAACAGGACAAGGTGCCGCTGGCATATATGAATTCCTGAATTAGAAATATTCAATTGATTAAGATTTCATAAAACCAAAACCAATAATCACAATGGCAACTGAAGAAACAACAGCTAAAAAAGCACTTAAAGGAGGAGAATTCCTCATTGCTGAAACAGATGCAAACGATATTCTTATTCCAGAAGAATGGGATGAAGAGCAGCAAATGATTGCTCAAACCAATATAGATTTCATCAAACAAGAAATCTGGCCTATACTGGATAGAATAGACAGTCAGGAAGAAGGATTGGTACCTTCTTTACTCGATAAGGCTGGTGAACTAGGTCTCTTGGGTATATCTCTACCGGAAGAATTTGGTGGATTTGGCAAGGACTTTACGACCTCTCTGCTGGCTACTGAAGCCAATGGTGCAGGACACTCCTTTACCGTATCCATGGCAGCCCACACAGGAATTGGCACCTTGCCAATTTACTATTATGGGAATCAGGAGCAGAAGGAAAAGTACCTTCCAAAATTGGCTTCTGGTGAATGGAAAGCGGCTTATTGCCTAACGGAACCAGGTTCTGGATCTGATGCCAACTCAGGCAAAACGCAAGCTAAACCATCAAGTGACGGCAAAAGCTATTCTATCAACGGACAGAAAATGTGGATTACGAACGGTGGATTTGCCTACGTTTTCATTGTCTTTGCCAAGATCGAAGACGACGAGAACTTGTCTGCATTTATTGTAGAGAAGGATTTCGGCGGCATTGACCTCAACCCGGAGGAACATAAGATGGGTATTAAGGGATCTTCAACTCGCCAGGTATTCTTTAACGACTGCAAAGTTCCAGCTGAGAACTTATTGGGAGATCGTGAGCAGGGATTCAAGATTGCCCTGAACATCCTGAACATCGGAAGGATTAAGCTTGCTGCGGCATGTGTGGGCGGTTGTAAGAATGCAATCACGCTGGCTACAAGATATGCCAATGAAAGAGAGCAGTTTGGAAAGAAAATCGGCAAATACGGTGCAATCCAGTACAAATTAGCTGAACAAGCTATTAGAACCTTCGCCTGTGAAACTGCTACATACCGTTGTGGTCAAAATATCGAAGACGCAATTAAAGGCTATGAAGATGAAGGTATGGAGAAAGCGGAAGCAATGCTTAAAGGTGTTGAGCAATTCGCTATAGAAGCTGCTATGCTCAAAGTTTTCGGTTCAGAAGTGATTGATTACGTTGTTGATGAAGGAGTACAGATCTATGGCGGAATGGGTTATTCGGCCGATGCGCCTATGGAAAGGGCCTACAGGGACTCCAGAATTAATAGAATCTTCGAAGGAACGAACGAGATCAATAGGATGCTCATTGTGGATATGATCATGAAGCGCGCTATGAAAAACGAACTCGATCTCATGGGGCCAGCTAAGGCCGTGGCTGATGAGCTGATGTCTGTTCCATCATTTGATGATCCCGACACTTCTCTATTTGCCCAGGAGAAGCAATATGTTGCCAAGTTCAAGAAAGCAGTTCTAATGGTTGCTGGAGCAGCGGCGCAGAAGCTGATGATGGAACTGGCTAATGAACAAGAGATACTCATGAACATTGCTGATATGATCATTGATGTATATGCTGCGGAGTCTTGTTTGCTCAGAGTAGAGAAAATGGTTGGCATCAATGGTGAAGATGCCTGCGCACGTCAGTGGGATATAGCCAGGGTGTTCATCAACGACGCTGCTGATCGCATCAACAAGAATGGAAAGGATGCGCTCAATGCGTTTGCTGAAGGTGATGAGCTCAGGGTAATGCTGATGGGAATGAAGCGATTTACCAAGGTAGAGCCATTCAATACGAAAGATGCAAGACGACGTATCGCTACTGAGCTGCTAGAGGTTAATGAATATTGCTTCTAATCAGACTAATTTACAAGCAAAAGAAAACCCCGTTCATCAAAGATGAGCGGGGTTTTTTATTTAGGTAATTGGATATCTTATAGCACCACCAGGCGCTTGGTCTCACGAACACCATTGGCAGTCATGCTAACCAGGTAAGTTCCAGCGTTAAGGTTACGCAAATCCAAATCTATAGTGCTTGTTCCGCTCGGTTGTTTGTTCAGAGCCATGTACTGCACCTGCTTTCCGCTTATGTCATAAACTGTTATCTGAATATCAGCATGTTCGTTTAATGTATACGCAATCTTTGCATTTCCATTTGTTACCGGATTTGGGTAGACGTTCAAACGCATTTGGAAGTTACCCGTACTCGATCCTTCAGCAATTCCAATCGGTAACGAACAGCTAGTGGTATCGGGAGGCGCTTTGTAGGTTTCGCATCTCCAGATTCCTCTTCCATGGGTGGCTACGTATATGTTACCTGAGACACTCACGCCTGTGCAATTGCTATTTGGCATCGTTTGCTGAACAATCATGAAGCTAGGTACCCTTGGAAAGTTCAGGTTTTCATTTGTCCATGTTGGACTACCGCTCCACGGATTGTCAGTTGCCCAGACACCATACTCCGTAGCAACTATGATCGTGTTTGAGTCACCCATTTCAATAATCGCGTCATAGCACGGCATAGGAGGCAGATCTCCCTGTATAGAGCTAAAGGAGCCTGTACCAGTAGCCGATGCAGCAGTACTGCTCACATATACATGGTTCGTATTACCATAGTTGCCAAGCGTTATCACCACATTTTCTGCATTATTAGGATCTACCCCAATACCAGTAATAAATTGAGACGATGAAAAAAGTTGCGTAGTTGTTACCGACGCAGGCGGCTGCGGACTTGCCACATCTTCAGTAGTATTATCATTGGAATTAATACCCAATAAACCAGAGATTCTAAACAAAAGAGAACCAAACTGATTGCCGGTGCTAATATATGCTATATCGCCATCTGCCGAAAATGCAGCGCACGTTGCTCCTTCTTGATTAGGCTGAGTGGTTAGCTTATACCAGGCCGCATCCACTGAAAAGTCCAACACATTCTTACACATCCAGGTGCCCGAATTTGTACTTACCAGGAATTTATTCTGAACAAGATCCTGAATCATCATAGTGTCATTAACAGATAGTGGAACCGGTGTGATATACTCAAATGGGAAATTGTCATTTGAAGATTCTATAAATATCGTAGAACCTGCGTTGTAAGCCTGATCTGCAATGAACCGAACTGAGTCTGTACTGGCAAGATCATTAAAGCTCTCCCAAATCACCATTGGTGTAACCCAAGGCCCTTCATTGTAATCCTCATCGCAAGGGCCATTACACATAACATTGGCAAAGAAAGAGCCGGCGCCATCACCTTTCTCAGGAGATCTCTTTGCGTCACCACCTTGTGATTCCCAGAAAAATGCTTCCGGGTTGATGATTGAGAATTGCATGTATCCCCCATCACCACTAGGCAGATTCCTCACTTCCGATCTTTTAGTGTTTCCACTAAAATCAATGAACGGATTTCCATTATCTTGTGTGCCACCTGCTATCCATCCTTCCCTGGAAACACCCATTGCATAAAACTGTGTTACGTTATAACCAGTATTTAGCTCTAAATAAGATGCGCCCGCATCAAATGAACCATAAACACCCCCATCAGTACCGACATAAAACGTCTGAATCGAAGTGCCATTATAATTTGGATGAAAGGCGAAAGCATGCTTGTCAGCATGGACATACAATCCCGGGGCGAATGGCTGTGTAAGGGCCACAATATCCCATGTGTTATCCGTGCCAGACCAAGCGTAGAGTTCAACACCACCAACCAATATATGCTCAGGATCATCTGGGAATACTGCAAGTGCCATATCATATTCTGCCTGGTTCCTGAACAGCTCTGATGGCCCTGCTGGCACCTGTAGTGTCCAGGAGTCACCGCCGTCTGTTGACTGGTATACGCCTCGCATTCCGCTACCATTTCCGCAAACCACATAGATGTAATCCGGATTTGAAGGAGCAATTGCGAACTCATACCTGCCGGCAGAATTGAAATTGTTAGAAATATTAATAAAATCACTTGAGCCAGGCTTCTTAATATATGTCGTACCTCCGTTAGAGGCCACCAGAACCCCATTGGACCCTATCTTCACATCTTGAAAATTTCCAGTATTGAAAATAGGCATGCTTGAAGGACAATTCAAACAAATAGCATTCGTCCAACTAGTTCCACCATCTGTTGTATAAAGCAACCCGTTATTGGTGGCAGCATATATGGTCTGCCCTGTAACATCAGTTGGGTCTGCAGCACATCGGTTGATAAATGCCCATGCCGCCCCACTACTATTCGTGTTAGTAGGTACGGTAAAATCCAGAGAATCGAATGTTAAACCATTGTCCGTGGACTTAAACATTCCACGGCCAACAAACCCTGGAGTAGTCAGTGTACCCAACCCATCAGCTGTAGTGAAACTCTCTCCAGTTCCTACATATATATCACCATTACCAGACTGGCAGATACATCCAATCGACAGGTTATTCATCTTATCATTAACTGTTGACCAGGTAAAACCACCATTATGCGTAACGAAAAGACCGCCTCCAACAGAGCCAGCCCACATCTTATTGGGATTGGTATTATCAATCAGGAGAGATCGCGTTCTCCCACCGACGTTATCAGGCCCCATCTCGATCCAATTGAGATTAAGTGATGATTGCTTACTCATCTTTCCAAAATTGTAAACCGCTTTCTCAGCCTTCAACATGTCGGCAATTTCAATCTTACCGGTTTTGATGTTTTTTCGCCTCTCGTTATAATATTCAATTGCCCCAGCAATTCCATACACGTTACTGAAATACGTTTGGTCAATTTGCTTTACCCTAGGAGAATATTGGACTGTCTTATCTGTTGAAGAAAAGTTAATTCCGATTAGAACTGCACAGGCAGCTACGATTAGGGATCCAAACAGGACTTTATTCAATTTCATCTTTGCGAATTTGTATTGTTCTATTAATCGGGTAATGAGCCTTCTAATAGGAGGCACAATTTACGACTATTTACAAAAATACGAAACCAACATGTGAAAATACTATAACTATGTCGAATGTTTGACTCTTCTCGGGTTAATATGGCCCTCAGAAAAATGGGGCAAACTCATACAAACCGGCCAACAAGTGCCACACTAGTTTCTTTGATCTTTCGTTATACTAAATACGCACTTGTTGAAGCTATCTGAAACAACGACTTACTATGCGGCTGGTTTCACTTAGAATACGGTGAGAATCGAGGAGAATTTGGTGGGGGTATATTCTCAATCAGAGAATATGCCTCTCTGCATGGTAGGATGACCTCACGAGAGGACTGCTCTCAACAAACCTGAAGCCTTTTTGTAATCCCGCAATCTTATAACGTTCAAAAACCTGTAGGTCAACAAACTCCACTACTGGTAAGTGCTTGGGCGTTGGCTGCAAATATTGTCCTACGGTCAATACATCAACTCCAATCCTGCGCAAGTCATCCATAGTTCCCAACACTTCATCTTCGGTTTCCCCTAAACCAACCATGATTCCCGACTTCGTTCGCATTCCACCTTCCTTCAATACCTTAAGAACATTAAGGCTGCGCTCATATTTCGCCTGTATGCGCACTTTTTTCGTCAATCTGGGAACCGTTTCCATATTGTGAGATACGACCTCCGGTGCCACATCAATAATGCGCTGGATAGCATCCAGATCACCTTTAAAATCTGGAATTAACGTTTCCAATGTAGTGTTTGGATTCACCCTTCGAATCGCGTTGACCGTTTCTGCCCATATTATTGAACCGCCATCAGGCAGTTCATCCCGGTCAACCGAGGTTATCACACAATGCTTTACATCCATAAGTTTCACGGATTCAGCAACGCGTTCAGGTTCATTTCGGTCAACAGGCAATGGTCTTCCCGTCTCAACTGAACAAAAGCCGCAGGATCTGGTACAAATATTTCCAAGAATCATGAAAGTTGCCGTACCAGCACCCCAGCATTCACCCATATTGGGGCAGTTCCCACTTTGACATATAGTGTGAAGGTTGTTCTTTTCAACCACTCCTTTAAGGTGCGTATAGGCCTTGCCGGTTGGAAGCTTCACCTTCAACCAGGGTGGCTTCTTAGCTCTTACGGGACGTTCGGTTGTAAATATTTCACTCACCTTTGAAAAGCCTATATAATAGTGCGAAATTACCGAAAATAGGAATTCAGCATTACCATCTTCTACCGTAGTTCAAACTCACATAGAAGCCGAAGAAAAACTGATTATTGGGGTTGTATCCGTCAGAATCGTTGATGTCATACATTATAGGAACAGTCTTATAATAGGCATCTAACATCATTCCTGCTTCCAAAGTTCTGACACTTGTAGGATCATTCCCATATTCAAAACTCAATCCGAACTTTGCGAATCCACCGGGTATTAGCTTCAGTTCGTCAATGCCTCTTAACGTTGGCGCCTTGCCATTAATATTGTGGATGCCATGCTTAGCGGGGTCATACTTTTCAATGCTGATTTTAGGCAATGAAGAATGGGGTACATCTTTTTCAATTTTTAAGTACACCGGCTTTAGAATACCCATTGAAGCACCTGCCATATAAATATAGCGAATCTCTATTCCTCCCATATCCGTCTTGCTCGCTATCACCCTCTGCTGCCCGATAGAACCTCTCAATGCCAGCAGTGCATTGGATTTACCAAATATATACCCCTTGCTTTCCTGCGTTGGACTATAAACTTTATACTCCTTGGAATGTTTGATCGTCGCGGCCTCAATTTCAAAGATTCGTTTGGAATAACCACTGGTATTCTTGCCCCTCCGATAATTCATACCAAACCCGTTAGAGTGAGAGAAGAAGCCCACTGACATCATGTGCTCGTATAGTACCCCTACAACATTGGTTTCTACCAGCGGTGTATTCCCAATGATTTCTTCTTTCTTCTCCCTGTCATCTTGTGCAAATGCTCCATGGGCTAAGAATAGAAGTACCACAGCACAGTAAATGAGTTTTATCAAACCTTTCATATTAAACCAAAGATACGATTTTTGCTATTCCGTTCTGCTTTCGTCAGCCAAACTCTTTAACGAAGAAAGTGCTTACTTGTTATCTGATTGGATAGAATCTGTTAACCTCTTTACAGAGATTGCAGTGTGCGAATCTGTGTAGACGCAAATTCCATCTTTTATCACTAGTACTTGCGGAGATTCATGTTGAACTCCAAACACCGATGCAATTTCATCAGATACACTGGGAAAACATAAAAGATCCAGAAAGTAAACAGGTAATTGAGAATCACTATAGCTCCATCCCCGTTCAAGACGCTCAAGCACCATTGCACTGGTTGCACAACGTGTGCTGTGCTTGAAAATGAGAATACCTAGAAAGTCGGGATTATTGGAGGAGGTCTTGATCTTTTCTAGCTGCCCGGTGTCGTTCAGCGCTTGCCAGTTCATGTACTATACTGACTTCTCTGCTTTTTCCTGATCAATTTTTCCATACGCAGGACATCGCTCATGACTTCTACAAGAAGAAAAAACTCCGATCAGGAATACTGCACAAACGATATAAAGCACTTTTTTCATCCTAACAACCTATTTTACGATCAATTCGATTGCATATGCCGGGCAATACCCCATACTCCTGCAAGAAGTAACAACCATTCCGATTACCACACAAGCAAAGACAAATAAGGCAATTTTTTTTATTCTATCCATACCTTAATCTACAGAACTGATTGGTGTTGAACGACTAAAACAAAAAATAGTTACTAATTATTGCAACTGACTTTCCCTCCAACGGGGGCAAAAATACTTAATAATATCCAATTATAAGCAAATCTTTATCATAAATACTAACTTTAAGGCCTATAGAAAAATTGCGTTTCTCAAAGAAGAAAATTTCCGCCAAATTGATGCAAGACACAACACAAGAGAACGTTGAGTTGGCTGGATCAAAAATAGATCCAGTCATACATGAATCATGGAAAACTCAATTGAAAGAAGAGTTTTCCAAGCCATATTTTTCTGAAATCAAAGCAAAATTGATCAGTGCGAAAGAAGAAGGCAAGGTGATTTATCCACCTGGATCGCTGATCTTCAATGCATTCAATTCCACACCATTTGACAAGGTAAAAGTGGTCATTATCGGGCAGGACCCATACCACGGGCCTGGCCAGGCACATGGGCTGTGTTTCTCGGTCAAGGATGGCATTAACCCACCACCGTCCCTGGTGAACATCTACAAAGAACTGAACACAGACATTAACTTACCCATACCCACTTCCGGGAGTTTGCAAGCATGGGCAGAGCAAGGTGTATTTCTGCTCAATGCCATACTTACCGTCGAGGCTCATAAACCCGCTTCTCACCGTGATCTGGGGTGGGAACAATTTACGGATGCGGTCATTCGGAAGTTGTCATCAGGTAGAACAGGAATTATATTCCTGCTTTGGGGTAAATTTGCCAGGGAAAAAAGGGCATTGATTGATGTAACCCGTCATGCCATACTCGAATCCCCTCACCCCTCTCCCTTCTCTGCCCAGTCGGGATTCTTCGGATCTGCACCTTTCTCAAATACAAATAAGTTGCTCCAGGAGCAGGGGTTGTCGCCAATAAACTGGTCAGTGTAAGAAGGTGCTCGTTGTTCATTTCAAAAACAAGAAATTAGCGTGAATGAAATTTCTTTCCATTGTTGGTTTTGTTCCTTTTTTATATCTTTGCACCCCTTTAGAAAAACAATATTAGAACGATGTACGCAATTGTAGATATAGCAGGGCAACAATTCAAGGTAGAAAAAGAACAAAAATTGTTTGTTCACAGGTTACCTGGTGATGAGGACTCAAACGTGAGCTTTGACAGTGTTTTGTTGATTGACAATGATGGCAAGGTAACACTAGGTAAGCCTATTATTGATGGTGCCAGTGTATCTGCCAAGATTCTTTCACATGTCAAGGGCGATAAAGTCTTGGTATTTAAGAAGAAACGAAGAAAGGGTTATCAGACATTAAACGGCCATCGCCAGCTCTTCACACAGATCCAGATTGAAAAGATCCAGGAAAAAGGCGGAAAAAGAGCAAGTGCTAAGGCTGAGGATACCCCGGTCGCTGCAGAGGCAGAGAAAGAAGTAAAAGCTAAGGTTAAAACTGCTCCTAAAAAGGCAGCAACCAAGTCCAAAGTGGCGGCAAAACCTAAAGCTCCATCGCCAAAGAAAAAGCCAGCAGTTAAAAAGACTACAAAAAAAGATCTTAAGAAATAAGGATCGAAATAATTAGAAACCATGGCACACAAAAAAGGAGCTGGAAGTTCGAGAAACGGTAGAGAGTCTGAAAGCAAACGACTGGGAGTAAAGATTTTTGGAGGACAGCTGGCTACTGCGGGAAACATCATCGTTCGGCAAAGAGGGACAAAGCATCATCCAGACAAGAATGTAGGCATCGGCAAAGACCACACCCTATTTGCTCTTGTTGATGGTACGGTACAATTCGCCAAGAAGAAAGATAACAGATCGTTCGTTTCAGTGATTCCAATGGGAGCGGCGAAATAAATTATTAACCCGAGGTTTTTATAATCCTGCTTCAATTAACCGGAGCAGGATTTTTTTATTTCTAAATTTACGCTCAGTCATGCTAGAAGTCAGCCAGTTAAAATCAAGCAAGGAAGAGATCATAGCTCGCCTCAAAGTGAGGAACTTTGATGGCGAAAAGCTAATTGATAAAGTACTGGAACTTGATGGCAGAAGAAAATCGACACAAGGTGAGCTTGATGAAATACTTTATCAAATTAATACTAGCTCAAAAGAAATCGGCGAGTTCTTTAAAGCGGGCAAAACAGAAGAGGCGAACAAGCTAAAGGGGAATATCCCGACCCTTAAGGATAATTCAAAGGAACTGGGAGATAAGCTTAACATTCTAGAAGGCGAGATCAGATCAATCCTTCTTGAAATCCCCAACTGCCCCCATGAACTCGTTCCAGCAGGTGAAACTTCTAAAGACAACGATATTATAGATGAACACGGCAGTGTTCCGGGTTTGGGGAAGGACGCCAAACCGCATTGGGACCTAGCTGCTCAGTACGATATTATTGATTTTGAACTTGGCAGTAAAATTACGGGGAGCGGATTCCCTGTATATAAAGGAAAAGGAGCGCGCTACCAACGCGCCTTGATTAACTTTTTTCTTGATAAAGCAACTGAGAGCGGATATCAAGAAATACAACCTCCGGTTTTAATCAATGAAGACTCAGGTTATGGTACTGGACAGCTCCCTGACAAGGAGGGGCAAATGTACCATGTCGGAATTGACAATTTATATCTGTCACCTACTGCGGAGGTACCGCTTACAAACTTGTACCGAGACACCATCTTGAATCCAGAGGAATTACCCGTTAAGATAACGGCATATACTCCTTGTTTCAGGCGTGAGGCGGGATCTTATGGGAAAGATGTTAAGGGGCTGAACAGATTGCACCAATTTGACAAAGTAGAGATTGTAGAGATCAGAGATCCTGGGCAATCTTATCAAGCGCTCGAAGAGATGGTAGAGTATGTCGCCGGATTGCTCAAGGAGTTGGAATTGCCATTTAGAATTGCCAGGCTATGTGGAGGCGATATCGGGTTCACATCTGCTATGACTTACGACATGGAAGTATACTCCGCTGCACAACAAAGATGGCTGGAGGTGAGTTCTATCTCCAACTTTGAAACCTTTCAGGCAAACCGTTTGAAATTGCGTTTTAAGAATAAAGAAGGCAAGAACCAGTTGGTCCACACATTGAATGGTTCAGCTCTTGCCCTTCCGCGTATATTGGCTGCCTTGTTAGAGAACAACCAGTGCCCTGAAGGTATCAAAATCCCAAAAGCACTGGTGCCCTATACTGGGTTTGACGTTTTGAATTGATCCACATGAAACAACTCTTCATTTTTGGCCTGATTATAGCTGCCTTTGCATCTTGCAAACAGGTCAATATCGACAAAGAACTGGCTCAGATTGATAGCCTGACAACTGTTATCAGGAACAACGAGATAAAATTGGATGAAATAGACATTGACAAAGTCAAGACATTGCAAGAACAAATGAGCAATCAGATCATGCTCGTTAAAAGTATCTATGGAGACTCCATTGAATGGGAGAAGGCAAAAATACTAACCAAATACTATACGGCAAGTAAAACCTTTAGGAAGTATATTGACAAACATTCATATGTCAAGGATGAACTTACCTATTCTTATACGCAACTCAGCGACCTGAAAGCTGATATAAACAATAATATTATAACAACTGATACGTTTCATATACACTTTGAAAAGGAATGCAAGGCAACTCAGGAGCTTGAGGGTTTAATAAAGAAAGAGATGCACAAAGCGAAGAGAAGTTTGGAGACCTACAAGGAATACCTGCCGAAAGTAGAAGAGCTGCTAACCGAACAAAATACTGAAGAAGGGGTATAAGCATATATTCTTCGATTCAATCCAGGTCAACAAGAAATGAAGAGAAAGACTACTTACTTCATCATTTTGTGTGCGGTAGTAATGTTTTTGTGCAACCCTGGACGCATCTCGATCGCGCAAACAAATACCGACAAGCAGCTGGCACTTCAGTACTTCCAGAATGAGGAGTACGATAAGGCTGCAGTGGTGTACGAGAATCTATTCAACAAATCCCGCCTTGATTATTATTACAATTACTATTTAAAATGCCTTATTGAACTTGAAGACTTTAACAAAGCTGAAAAGGTCGTAAAAAAGCAGGTTAAGAAGAATCCCGAGAACCTTAGCTACCTGGTTGACCTTGGCTATGTGTACAAGACGAACAAGGAGCCGGCTAAGAGCACACAATCATTTGATAAAGCACTGAAGTTATTGAATTCCGATAGGCAACAAATAGTTAAGTTGGCCAATGCTTTTTTAGGGAGGGAGGAGGACAACTATTCGATCAACACCTACCTCAAAGGCCGAAAGTTGCTCAGGAATTCTTATTCTTTCCATTACGAAATCGCGCATGTGTATTACCGAAGTGGCCAGAACAACTCAATGATCAACGAGTACCTGGATTTATTGTCAGAGTCACCAGAGCGCAAGGGACAGGTTCAAAACATATTGCAATCAAGGCTATTTGAGGATGTAGATGAAAAAGCACTGACACACCTGCACGGTGAGTTGATTAAACGTGTCCAAAAGTATCCTACGGCTGTTGTGCTTGGAGAAATGTTGGTCTGGTACTATGTTCAAAGGGAGGACTTTACAGGGGCCTTTAACCAGGCAAAGGCGCTTGATAGGAGGAGAAATGAAGAAGGAAATAGACTTATTAAGCTAGGGCAGCTAAGTATAGCGAGTAAGAATTATGACGTGGCTATACAGTGTTTTGAATATGTAGTTAGTAAAGGGGTCGACAACCGCTACTATATTAGAGCGAGGCGGGAATTATTATCGGCATTTAATGAGAAGATCATCAGCCAGGATTATACGGTTGAGGATCTGGCCAAACTTGAAGCTAGCTATATCTCCGCCATTGATGAGCTAGGCAAATCACGAATGACGATGAAGCTTATGCGTGATTTGGCACACTTGCAGGCATTCTATCTGTATAAAACGGCAAGTGCGGTTGAACTCCTCGAAGAAATAATCGGCATGCAGGGTATTCAGAGCAAGGAAAAGGCACGATGTAAATTGGAGTTGGCCGATATTTTAGTGCTAAAAGGTTTGGTTTGGGATGCTTCTTTGTACTACTCACAAATTGATAAAGCTTTCAAACATGACCCTATCGGACATGAGGCTAAATTCAGAAACGCCCGTTTGTTTTATTACAATGGTGAATTCGAATGGGCCCAAACGCAACTGGATGTGTTAAAGGCTTCTACCTCCAAGTTGATTGCTAATGATGCTATGGAATTGTCTCTGCTTATTACTGACAACACTATAATGGATACCACCACTGAGGCCCTCCTACTCTTCGCTAAGGCTGAATTAAAAGACTTTCAGAACAAACACGACAGTGCTTTGTTCATTTTATCATCCATACTGGATTCATTTCCCAGGCATACTCTTACTGACGACATTTATTTTATGAAGGCTGAAATATTTGCAGAAACCCGAAAATATCCGGAAGCAATAGAAACTTTAGAGTTAGTCATAGGAGAGTATCCCCTGGACATACTCGCTGATGACGCTCTGTTCATGATGGCCAATATCTATCAAGATAAACTGGGTAATGAAGAAAAGGCCATGGAGCTTTATGAGCGAATGCTAAAGGAGTATCAAGGCAGCCTATATGTCGTCGAATCGCGAAAGAGATTCAGAAGTTTAAGGGGGGATAAGCTTAACTAGTCTGCATAAGTGACGTTCACCTCATCGACCGTCGGGAATGCACCATCACCAGCTTGTTTTACCCAGTAGAGATACCTTCCAGCACCCTTACAGGCATAGCCATAAATAGTATCCTTGGGTTCAAGATTGAGTTGGGTATAGCATCTCCAGTTCTTATACTTCTCCTGCACGCAGACCATGCAATCAATTTTTTCGGAACAGATGTTCCTTAGACTTACGAGGTAAGTATCCTTAGCAACCATGCAATTGGCGCATTCTTTTCCCCATTTTGAATAAGATTCCTCCAGGCATTCATTCCAATCCCTTTCCTTGCTGTTG
The DNA here is from genome assembly GCA_012965955.1 of Flavobacteriales bacterium. Taxonomy (GTDB): domain Bacteria; phylum Bacteroidota; class Bacteroidia; order NORP154; family NORP154. Next base: position 9,447 of record DTRK01000208.1, on the reverse strand, counting down.
ACTGGATAGATAACAAACAATAGTGCAATCAACACAAATACTGACATCAAGCTGGCTAACGTACTCTTTAACATGGTTCCTCCTTTCTATGAATTACTTACAATGTGTGTTGCTCAAAATAATCTTGGCTTCACCATTTCCCATTTTCTTCGAATACTTCCAATCCTTGCATGCTCCCTTTTTATCACCTAAGCCATGCTTGGCCCAGCCCCGGTTATTGTACGCCTCTTGATTTTTCGGTGCTATTTCAATTGCCTTGTCAAAGTCTGCTATCGCCTCTTCAAACAGCTTCAACTGATTCCTCGAGCTACCCCTGCTTATATAGGCCCATACGTGCTCCGGATCCTTTTTTACGATTATTGAATAATCTCTAATGGCGGCTTTGTGATTCCCCTGCCTTCCATAAGTGAATCCACGTCTGTAGTAGGCATTCAAATTCTCTGGCTTGTCCGCTAATTCTTTTGTGTAATACTCTATTGCTCCTTTGTAATCCTTCATTTTGAATCTAATCTCCGCCTTTCTTAAATTAGGCCCTACATTCTGGGCAACTATCACTGTAGAGAGCACTATCAAGGGAATGAACAGAAGCGATTTCCTAAGGGCAGTCATAAATATTTTATTCATAGAAGAGCTCGCAAGAATTATACCGATTACTCCTGACAAAGCTTTATTAATTTCTTGAAGTTGACAACAAGTTCATCCTTTACGCCTTCATTGCCTTTGATCAAGATCGTTAGCCTGGAATATTGTTGTTGTTTTTTATGGACGTACAAGCGCCTATCCACGCAATCATCAACCTTCCTGGTACACCTTAAGACGACGGACCATTCATCTGGTAAGTACTCAGTGGCGTCTGCATTCAAATAACGTACATAGGCTCTATCTCGTCTAAAGAGCTCTCCATTTTTGTAAACTTCCACAATTAGCTCTTCCTTTTTGAACCTAACGATTATATTACCACCAAGCAATTTATTTATCTTATCGGTAGTTTCCTTTATTTCTGCTTGTTGCGCGTGGGCATAGGAGCCAAGAAAAATAAAGATTGTTAGAACAGAAATAATTAGTTTGCGCATAACGTTTTGTAAAAGTATCTAAAAGTTCAAAAATAAGTAAGAAATACGATATCCTTCTGCAGATATTCTTCGTATTATAATGTTGGTCATATTCCAAGAATATAAGATTAACTTTACCTTTAACTTTTGGCAGCCTATTTGAGGGCATATTGAATCAGTTTTGATCGGGGAGGTAAAAAATAATGCCAAATTCTTCGCAAGGATAGTTCGTGTTCTTGCACTTGCCTCCTTTGTGCTTTTATTTTCCGGATTTTCAGCGTATTCGCAAGAGCCCCTTTATGGGTACGTTAAACTGAACATTGACAAGGGAAATCTGGAAGGGGCTAAGATCATTATCACCGAGAATGGTAAAGACTGGAAAAATGTAAGTCCCAGCAAGGCAAGGTATGAGTTTGATCTCGATTATGGAAATGAGTATTTATTCACTTTTACCAAACCAGGTTACATAACCAAGAAGATCATTTTCAATACCAAAGTACCCGGAGATAGAATTGCGGAGGGATTCGTTCCTTTCCCATTTATCGTCACCCTGTTTAAACAGTACGATGATATAAATACCGTGGTCTTCAACCAACCCGTTGGAAAAATTGGATTCAATCTGGAAGTTGATGATTTTGATTATGATACTGACTATACCAAATCAATCCAGGCGGCGCTGAGAGTAGTAGAAGAGCAAATTGAAGAAAAACGCAAGGCAGAAGAAAAAGTAGAGGCAGCAGCGCTTAAGGCAGCGGCAGAGCAGGCCAAGGCAGCAGAAGCAAGGAAGAAAAAAGCTGAGGAAGAAGCAAAAAAGAAGGCGGATGCTGAAGCCGCAGCTCAGGTAACAGCCCGTAAAAAAGCAGAGGAAGAAGCAAAAAAGAAGGCAGATGCTGAAACCACAGCCCAGGAAGCAGCACGCAAAAAGGCAGGGGAAGAAGCAAAAAAGAAGGCACAAGAAGAGGCAAAAGCACTCAAGACAGCGGCCGAGCAGGCCAAGGCAGAAGAGGCCCGCAAGAAAAAAGCGGAAGAACAAGCAAAAAAGAAGGCGGATGCTGAAACCACAGCCCAGGAAGCAGCACGCAAAAAGGCAGGGGAAGAAACAAAAGACAAGGTGCAGGCAGCGGAAAAGGCAGCAAATGCTGCGGCAAAAGAAGCAGCTGAAGATGAAAAGAATAAGGCCAATGCTAAATCAGCAGCAGACAAAGCTGCTCGAAAGAAGGCTGCGGATGAATCCAAGGCAAAGGCGGCCTCAAAAAAGGCTGCTGAGGCCGAAGCAAGAAGAATATCGTCGGAGGAAGAAAAGACTGCAGATGCAGCCGGGACGGCAACAGAAGCCAGGGATAGAGAGGAAGAAGCAGCTCGTAATAAAGGTGCAAGTGAGTACGATTACAACTTAGTTGACAAATCTGTCGAGAAGGCCGAGAAGAAGGCTGCGAAACAAGCAAAGGCTGCAGAGGATGCCAGAAGAACAGCGGAAAAGGCTAAGCAAGAGGCCGAAGTTAAGGCAAAAGCGGCTCTAATTAATTCGTCAACCAGCAGCGAGGGAGGGGCCAGTGCACGGCATGCGGCGAGAATGAAGTCGGCTGCAGACGCCAGGAAAAGAGCAGCAGCCAGAGCTAAATTGGTAACCGAACAACGAACACGTTTGGTTGACAAGGGTCTGCCGAATGAAAGAAAGGTAGAATTCGCCGAACGGAGCAACCGTAAGATCACTAAGGTTATCATCAGACGTGAAGGACTGATAACTACCTATCGTAAAGTTGAGCACGCGTGGGGAGGTATTTACTACTTTCGTGAAATGGAAAACATTACCAAAATTGTTTTCGATCTGGAAACAACCTTGTAGTTTCCTAATCCTGCTCCAGATGCTGATATACAATGTAACGGTCAATATTGACGATGAAGTCCATGAAGAATGGCTGCAATGGATGAAGTCCGACCATATACCAGAGGTAATGAAGTGTGGCTTATTTAAGTCAAATATGATGCTGAAAGTGCTGGCGGATGATGAAGGACATACCTACTCTATCCAATACAGATGTGAGTCAGAATATAAGCTAAAAGACTATTTTGAAAATCATGCTCCGCGCTTGCAGCATGAACACACGGAAAAGTACAAAGACAAGTTTGTGGCCTACCGAACCATACTGGAAGAGGTAATATGAGGTCAGTTCGCGCAAAAAAAGGACTGGGCCAACACTTCCTAAAGGATCAGGAAATTGCCTCAAGCATCGTGGCTGCATTGCAAGAAAAGATAGGCGATCAGGCGGTCCTTGAAATAGGCCCGGGCATGGGTATACTTACTGCTCCACTTCTGCAGCTCGAATGGTCATCATTGCATGTTATTGAGATTGACAAGGAGTCGATCGACTATTTAAAAGGACAGTTCCCTCAACTAGATGAATACTTGATCACAGGCAACTTCCTGAAACTGGACCTTAGCAGTCTTGGCAATCCCAACCTGGCAATCATTGGGAACTTCCCTTATAATATTTCATCGCAGATCCTCTTTAAAGTCCTTGATAATCTTCCAAAGGTCAACCTCCTTGTTGGAATGTTTCAGAAAGAAGTTGCGGAACGCCTGGCATCTGATCCTGGGTCGAAGAAGTACGGAATATTGAGCGTTCTGTTACAGGCCTATTTCGATATTGAGTACCTCTTTACAGTGGGAGCAGATAAGTTCAAGCCACCGCCGAAAGTGGAATCAGCTGTGATAAGATTGGTGAGAAATGACAGGGAATCCCTGGGTTGCGATGCTCAGTTGTTTAGAAGAGTGGTTAAGGGCGGCTTTAACCATCGTAGAAAGACCCTCAGAAATTCCTTGAAACTAACTCTCAGTATGCCGATCGAGATTGACTCTCACTATCTTAAAATGAGGGCAGAACAGCTGTCCGTAGACGATTTCATAGCATTGACCAATATGCTAGATAAATCGTAGCTTTGCGCCCAATTTTACTCCCGTAAAAACAGCACAATTAAGACAGGATGCAGTTCGAACTGACCAAAGAGCACCTCACCTCCTTAAAGGAAGCCATTACACGCTCGGACAAGGCGTTTTTAACGGCCGAGCTGGAAAAGCTGCATCCCGCTGACATCGCAGAAATTCTCGATGAGGTCAATCTGCATGAGGCCAAATTCATATTCGAACTTATTGAGGAGGAAAAGTCTGCTGATGTACTGGTAGAGTTGGAAGATGATGTGCGTGAGGGGTTTTTAAAAGCGCTCTCGTCAGATGAAATTGCAGATCAGCTCATTGACAACATTGACTCAGATGATGCTGCTGACGTCATCGGAGAACTTCCAGAAGAGATTCAAGAAAAGGTAATTGCCAAAATAGAAGAGGAAGACCCTGAGCAGGCACATGATATCGTTGACCTGCTAACCTATGATGAGGATACAGCTGGTGGATTGATGGCCAAGGAGATGGTTGTTGTCAATCAGAACTGGACCATCACCAATTGTTTGCGTGAAATGCGCAAGCAAGCTGAAGAGTTTGACGATGTGTACGCGGTTTATGTAATAGATGATGACCACAAACTACTTGGACTGTTGTCCCTGAGTAAGATGCTGGTCTCTCCAGCGGGCGCCATAATCTCTGATATATATGACAAGGAGGTGCAGTCCGTCACGACAGATGAAGAAGCGGAAGAAGTTGGCAATATCATGGATAAATACGATTTGGTAGTGCTGCCAGTCGTTGATGAAGACGGTGTCTTACAGGGGCGAATTACCATTGACGACGTGGTAGAGGTAATCAAGGAAGAAGCTGAGAAAGACTATCAAATGGCATCTGGTATTACAGCCGATGTTGAATCGTCTGATAAGATTTGGATTTTGTCTAAAGCACGGTTGCCTTGGCTTCTTATCGGCCTGGTGGGTGGCATCTTTGGAGCTAAGGTTATTGGGATATACGAAGAGGATATTCATATTTACCCTGAGATGGCCTTCTTCATCCCACTTATCGCTGCCATGGGAGGTAATGTGGGTGTACAATCTTCGGCGCTCATTGTACAAGGGCTTGCGAATAATACACTGGGGATGGAGAACATCTTCACCAAGCTTCTGAAAGAATTCGGGGTGGCGCTCATCAATGGCCTGATCTGTTCAGCGATCATCCTCGGATATAATCTCATATTTGGAGACTCCCTGGCATTGAGTATTACGGTAAGTGTTGCACTTCTCTCGGTTATTATTATCGCCGGTCTGTTCGGCACCCTGGTACCTTTGCTGCTGGACCGATACAAGATTGACGCCGCCCTGGCAACCGGCCCTTTTATCACTACGCTCAACGACATCCTCGGCCTGGTAGTGTACTTTATGATCGGGAGGTATATGTACCTATCTTTTTAGCACGGTGGGATGGTAGAGCAGCCAAATAACGGTCAGATGAAAGTCCTTTTTATAGACAGGACACACCCTGTCCTGAAGGAAGAGCTCGTGTCAATGAATTTCATCTGCGAAGATTTGACCGACTTTCCTGACAAATCGTTCGAAGAGCTATTACCGGATTATCATGGTGTCGTGATACGCTCGAAGGTTACTTTAGACAAGCCTATTTTGGATAAAGCCAGGAACTTGAAGTTCATAGCCAGAGCCGGGGCGGGTATGGAAAGCATTGATGTTGAATATGCCGAAAGCCACGGCATTGCCTGCATCAGGGCGGCAGAAGGAAACAAAGACTCCGTAGCAGACCATGTACTGGGAATGATATTGTCGCTATTTAAGAAATTGCATATCGCCGATTCAGAAGTAAAAAGAGGACTGTGGCACAGGGAATCCAATCGTGGGGTTGAGCTGACGGGCAAAACATTTGGAATTATTGGTTGCGGCTTCACGGGAGGCGAGGTGGCTAAAAGACTCAGCGGCTTTGACGTTACAGTATTGGGATATGACAAGTACAAGAAGGGGTTCTCTGATAAGAACATCATTGAGTCAACCATGGAGCGGATGTGTGAAGAAGCAGATATCGTTTCATTGCATTTACCCCTGACAGACGAAACTCATTTTATGGTAAATGATGAGTTTTTTAGTCGCTTCAAGAAAAACATCTATTTAATCAATACTTCCAGAGGTAAAGTTGTGAGTACTGAAGATTTAGTTGCCAATCTGAAATCCGGAAAAGTGTTGGGCGCCTGTCTTGATGTACTGGAATATGAAAGTGCTTCATTTGAGCGGTTGAAAGGACTGGGTATGTGGACGAATAATCGAGGGCGTGATATCAATAAGCTCGGTGCCTGGTTGATGAAGAAGGGTGTGTGGAAGTACCGGCATCCCGTTCAATATCTTGTAAAGTCGGAAAACGTGGTGCTATCTCCCCATATCGCCGGGTGGTCCTTCGAATCCTATAAGAAGATCTCAATGATACTGGCCGATCGAATCCGAGAGCTCAACCTACATCCTTAACCACAAATCGAGCGGTCTGTCTGCTCTTTTGTTCAACGTAGATCTTTTTTCCGGAGATAACGCGATCGATTGTTGCCTGATCGTAATCCCGTATGGTCACAAGCTCAACATCTTCGTTGTAAAGTACCTTGTAGTCCTTTTGAAGTGCCTCCACCAAATCAGGGATCTTTCCACCATCTTCGTCAACACAAACCGAGAAGCTCAGTGCTGCATGCTGCATCAAGTTTATTTTTACCCCTATATCTGCAAAGAGCTTGAATATTTCACTCAAATTCTCTTCTACGATAAATGAATAATCTCTTGGCAAAATAGATATCAATACCTGATTCACCTTGAAAATAAAGGAAGGCACCAACTCCAACTCCTTCGGCAGTTTCTTCACTCCGGTGATCAGCGTCCCTTCCTTCTCAGGATCAAAAAACGATTTAACATACAATGGAATGGCATTGTTCTGCAAGGGCTTCAAGGTCTTGGGATGAATTACCGTAGCACCGAAGAATGCCAGTTCAATGGCGTCATGGTAAGACATTGCCTCCAGTTTTTTCGTCTTTTCAAACCACTTAGGGTCGGCATTCAGCACTCCTGGCACATCCTTCCAAATGGTAACATCCTCAGCGCCCAACACACTTCCCAGGATAGAGGCTGTGTAGTCAGAACCCTCCCGCCCCAGCGTAGTATTGTAATTTTCGGTGGTGACTCCTACAAAACCCTGTGTTACAACGACGGAGGAGCCTTCCCCTTTCATCACGGGACTTAATTTCTTCTTTATTGCTGATTCTGTAGACTCCCACTCTACCACAGCTTCCCGGTACGTGTTGTCCGTTTTGATGAGATCCCGAACATCCACCCACGTGTTTTCAATACCTGACTCCATGAGCCAGGCACTCACAATTCTTGTCGAGATCATTTCGCCCAGGGAGACGATTTGATCATATTCAAAATCGAAATCGTCAATAGGCTCATCCTCAATTATCCATTCAAGCTCGACCAGCACATTGTTTACCTCATTGTAAATCTTATGGCCTTGATCTGGAAATAGATCGGCTAAAATGTCATTATGATAATCCTTCAGCTCTTGTATTGACTTCTTGAGGTCTCCCTCCTTAGTCATGTACTCCTTGGTGATTTTTTCAAGTGCATTGGTAGTCTTGCCCATTGCTGAAACGACCACAACGATCTCCTCGTTGGGGTAAAGTCCCATGACTTTCCCCACGTTGCGCACTGCTTCCGCATCTTTGACTGAAGCACCTCCGAATTTAAATACCCTCATGGGTGAATTTCTAATTTCTAATTATGCTAATTATCAAACAAGCAGCAAATCTCAAATATTCTCTTTTTCCAGCTTGCACTGGATCCACTCATCATCGAATCCAACACCGTTTTTCTTGTAAAACTTCACCGCTGGTTCATTCCAATTGAGAACATGAAATCTAATCTGATTTGCACTTTCCCTCCTGGCTTCACCTCGCATATAATCAAATAACGCCTGTCCCACACCAAATCTTCTAAATCTCTCGGTTACCACGATATCATCTATGTATAGCATCTTGCCCTTCCAGGTGGAATAACCGTAATAATAAAATACCATGCCTGCCAATTCACCCTCCTTCTCTGCCAAAAGCACATGAAACAAGGGATTTTTGCCAAAGGCATCCCGTTCTAAGTCCGGAACGGTAGTCTGCACCTGTTCTTCTTGCTTCTCGTATATAGCCAGCTCCGTAATTAGATCGAGCACCGAAACCATATCTTTTTTCACTGCTTTACGTATATACACTCCCATTCCCAAATTTATATAGTCAGAACGTGCAAAGATATGTGTAAAAAATTGATGCTGGACGCCTGACTTTAGATGCTGGATGTTGAATGAACAGAATGGAAAATCCAATATCTCAACGTCATCATTCATTGTCTAAGCTCTGTCATCAATCGTCAGTGAAAACCATTGAAAATTTCTAATCAATAGCTGAACTCAAGAACTAAATACATCTGGGCAGTTACTTTTATATTCAAGATAATTAACCGATATTTGCACCGCAAAATTCAGTATTTATGGTAGTCAACTCGCACATTGTTAAAACGCTCACAGAATTCATCATTGAGAGGCAATCAGATTTTAAGTACGCAAAAGGCGAACTTACCAGATTGTTGAGCGACATTTCCATTGCAGCTAAGATTGTTCACCGTGAGGTCAACAAGGCAGGCTTGGTAGATATACTCGGATCCACAGGAACAAAAAATGTCCAGGGCGAAACTGTCCAGAAGTTGGATGATTTTGCCAATAAGCAGTTCATCGCAGCCCTTAAAGCTGGAGGCGAGGTTTGTGCGATCACTTCTGAGGAAAATGAAGATATTATCAACCTGGCCATTGAGGGCGAAGAAGGTGGGAAATACGTAGTTTGCATGGACCCTCTTGATGGCTCTTCGAATATTGATTCAAACGTCTCCACAGGTACCATTTTCGCTATTTACCGAAGGGTCTCCCTATCAGGCGAAGGGCAATTAGAAGACATGCTTCAAAAAGGCAATGCATTGGTTGCCGCCGGATATATTATCTATGGATCGTCATCTATGCTTGTTTACACAACTGGTAGAGGAGTTAATGGATTTACACTGGATCCTTCAATTGGTGAATTCTGCCTTTCACATCCCAAGATGCAAATACCAAAGGGCGGTAGAATCTATTCCGTTAATCAAGGCTATTTTGTTCATTTTCCTGATGGAGTTAGACAATATATCAAGTATTGCCAGAAGGCGGATGCAGCTACTAATCGGCCTTATTCATTGAGATATATCGGATCAATGGTCGCAGACATTCACAGAAATATGATCAAAGGAGGTGTCTTCATCTATCCTACCACCGCAGACTCTCCTACTGGTAAATTGAGACTGCTATACGAATGCAACCCGTTGGCGTTTATTGTTGAGCAAGCAGGTGGCAAGGCCACAGATGGATTCAGTAGAATTCTAGACATTCAACCCGAAGAACTCCACC
>DTRK01000207.1:21685-27241 GCA_012965955.1 Flavobacteriales bacterium | reverse complement strand
ATCGGTAAGACCATTCAGCTTTTCATTCCCATGTACCTCAGCAATGAATGCCAAAATATTTGCACTTACTGCGGATTCTCTTTAGATGTTGACATTCCCAGGAAAACGCTCAATGATGAGGAGATCATGGCGGAAGTAGTCCATATAAAAGACATGGGGTTTGACCATATTTTACTGGTGACGGGCGAGGCAAATAACACGGTAGGCATTGAGTACTTCCAGCACGCGCTGGAGCTCATGCAACCACATTTCTCCCATATCAGCCTTGAAGTACAACCCCTGGATGAGGAAGACTACGCTTTGCTAACCCCCTTTGGATTGAATACCGTTCTCGTGTATCAGGAAACATATCACGAACAAGAGTACAATACCCATCATCCAAAAGGCAAAAAATCAAACTTCCAGTATCGCCTTGAGACACCTGATCGGCTTGGGAGGGCAGGAGTTCATAAGATCGGACTTGGAGCGCTTATCGGATTGGAAGATTGGAGAACAGACAGCTTCTACACGGCGCTACACCTTGATTACCTGGAACGCACTTATTGGCAAACGAAATACAGCATTTCATTCCCGCGACTGCGGCCCTGTGCAGGAGGAACTGATCTTAAATCCAACCTGCCTATGCGGCAGGCTGTAATGACGGATAGGGAGCTTGTACAGCTTATTTGCGCTTACCGAATATTCAATGAAGAAGTGGAGCTGTCGCTCTCTACCAGGGAAAGTGCAAACTTCAGGAACCATGCTATTAAACTTGGGATCACAACTATGAGCGCCGGCAGTAGAACCAATCCAGGAGGATATGCTGTTGAACAGAGTTCCCTGGAGCAATTCTCTATAGATGACAACCGCTCACCTTTTGAAATCCGGGAAATAATTGCATCAACAGGTTATGAACCGGTATGGAAAGACTGGGACCAGGTATTACAGGGCGAACCCGCATAGATGCTAACAGACCAGGAAAAACAACGTTATCACCGCCATACGCTACTGGCCGAATTTGGGATTGAGGGCCAGGAGAAACTAAAGGCTTCCAAAGTGCTTGTAATTGGGGCCGGTGGTCTCGGTTGTCCGGCACTTCAATATTTGTGCGCTGCAGGGGTTGGAACCATCGGAATTGTGGATGATGACGTGGTCGATATCAGTAATTTACAGAGACAGGTGCTATATACCGATCAGGACATTGGAAAATCGAAGGCGGAAACCGCGGCGCAGAAGCTAAGAACCCAGAACCCGCTGATTAGCGTTAATGCGTACCCGTCACGGTTAACCAGCCACAATGCATTGGAGCTCATCTCTAAATATGATCTCGTTATAGATGGATCAGACAATTTTCCTACCAGGTACCTTGTTAACGATGCCTGTGTAATACTTAAGAAACCATTTGTTATGGGTTCAATCTTCAAATTTGAAGCGCAGATCTCCGTATTCAATTGTCAGGGAGGCCCAACATACCGATGTATCTACCCTGATCCACCAAATCCTGGCGATGTCCCTAACTGCTCTGAAATAGGTGTCCTGGGTGTGCTGCCCGGCATTGCAGGGTCCTACCAGGCCAATGAGGCGATCAAAGTACTAACAGGTATAGGAAAACCGCTAAAGGGAGAATTGATGGTGCTGAACGTACTCACCATGGAATCGAATAAACTCTTAATTTCGCTCAACCCAGCAAATCTGGAGATTGACACGCTAATCGACTATGAAGAATTTTGTAATTCGAATAATGACAAATCAGATAATATGGAATTAAAAGAGATTACGGCTACAGAGCTTAAGAGCATGCTTGACAATAATGAAGATGTTCAGATAATTGACGTTCGAGAGTCTCATGAGTATGATATATGTAACATGGGTGGAGAACTAATTCCTCTTGGGACCATACCCGAAAACGCAGACAAAATATCAAAGGACAAGACGGTAGTTATGCACTGCCATCACGGAAAGAGAAGCGCTAACGCCATCATGCACCTCATGCAAAATGAAGGGTATACAAATTTACTAAATTTGAAAGGTGGAATAAACGCATGGTCGATTGAAGTTGACTCAAGTGTATCAACTTACTGATACCACATCGTGAACAGTGCGACACATGCTCTCCATCAGGCTCAGGTCCTTTTCGAAAGCATTTCCGACAACTATAATATCAGCTCCGGCTTTGCAGCACGCTTCCGCCATCCCTGCTGATCGAATACCTCCTCCTACAATAAGCGGAATTCCAATTGACTCTTTAACGGCCTGAATCATTTTAGGAGGCACCATCTGCTCTGCACCACTACCCGCTTCCAGATACATTAACTTAAGCCCAAGCATTTCCCCTGCCATTGCAGTGCACGCTGCTATCTCGTTCTTTCCCCTTGGGATTGGGATGGTGTTGCTCATATAGGATACGGTGGTTACACTTCCGCTTTCGACCAACATGTAGCCTGTAGGAATAACCTCCAGATCCGATGCCTTCACCAGTGGAGCCGAAATTACGTGGTTTCCAATGAGCATATCTGGATTTCGGCCTGAAATTAATGATAGGTACAAGATTCCATCGGCCAGTGGATTTACCTGTAGTGTGTTGCCGGGAAATAGAAGCACGGGAATATTACAGAATTCCTTGATAGCCTCTATACATCTCTCCATGCTGCCATTGGTTAGGATACTGGAGCCAACCAGGATATAATCCACACCACAGGCCTGAGCAGAAAACGAAAGTTCTTTGACTTCCTCCAAAGAGGACTTATCAGGATCAACGAGCACCGCGAAAGTCTTGCTTCCCCGCTTTACTGAATCCAATATGCCTTTATATATGTTGCTCATTATCTAATGTTTGTCTATTCGCAGAAACATTTCCCCGTTTTTCAAGAACGTACACAAGCACAAAATTATCGAGTTTAGTATAAACCCCGGCAACATGAATCAATCTTTCGTCCTTACTAACCATCCCTGTGAAGTCTCCCTGTGATTTAAGATCGAATTTATGCACCGTCATATCTTCCCTAAAATCCAGGCCTCCCTTGCCGTACAACTTGTACATGCACTCCTTTGCCCCCCAGAGAACGTGTAGATAGTCCAATTTCTCGGATTCCAGTATACTAGCATAGTTGCTCTCTTCCTCAGCATTCATGAACTTATGGGCAACACGCTCCACCTGCGAATCTTTCTTTTCAATATCTACTCCTACCTTTACAGTATCTGACAGCAACACAGCCACCATATTGCCAGAGTGGGTTATCGATAGTTTATAGAGGGCTTCCGTAAAGAAAGGTTTGTTCTTCTCGTTGTAGCCAATATCCACATTCTTTTCACTTGGAAGTAGCGTTTTGATAAGGATCCGAACAGCAATTGCCTGCAATTTTCTTTGTACAGATTTATATCCATCAATCCGACTTTGAACCCGTTCGGTGAGTAGTGGATTATTAAAGTACCACGCATCGTTTTCCTCAATTTTCCAAACCCCTAACAAGGAGTTACCGGCCAGCTCTTTTCGGATCAACAATGCCATGTATATATGGTATAGTAATTGATTGCCAAATGTAAATATTTATATATTTGCCGGGATATCTAATTTTTACTACTTTAGTCGATCCCTTAATAAATAAATAGATTTTAAGATGGAATTACTGAAAAAAAGCAGCGGTCTGAAGCGTGTTTTGCTGTTCGTTGTGTTACTCTATGCAGTTCCCTTGTTTGCACAAAATGAAGGATTGTACACGGTTTCTGACCATAGGGAATATGGGTTCATTGACAAGACTGGAAAAATGGTGATTCAACCCCAATACGACTATGCGGCGGGTTTTTCAGAGGGACTTGCGCACATTAAAATACAGGGAAAGAGGGGGTTTATTAATAAGACTGGCAAGAAAGTAATTGAAGCAATATATACACGAGTAAGGGACTTCTCAGATGGTGTAGCGGCGGTTAAGATTGAAGGTCTCTGGGGATACATCGACAAAACCGGTAAAATGGTTATCAAACCACAATTTGATTATGCTTATAACTTTAATGAAGGAGTAGCGCGAGTGCAGGTGGGAGAACAGCTCGGATTCATTGATAAGACAGGAAATTACGTGCTAAAGCCGCAGTATGATGCGGCATATGACTTTCAAGAAGGCCTGGCCAGGGTAAAGCAAGGTGATTACAAAACGGGCAAATGGGGTTTTGTAGATCAAAATGGGAAGTTGGTTTTGGGGTATCGATTTGATGGGTCTTTTGACTTTTCAGAGGGAACAGCCAATGTTCGAATAGGGAGTGAGCAAACAGGTAAATGGGGATTCATCGACAAAAAAGGCAATTTCGTTATCGAGCCTATGTTTGACAAAGCATTTACGTTCAGGGATGGATTGGCCCTGATTAGAATTGGTTCTTTCAAGACTGGAAAATACGGGTACATCAATAATGAAGGCAACATAGCGGTGAACCCTCAGTATTACGGAGCACATCACTTCTCTGAAGGAATGGCGTGTGTTAAAGAATCCAAAGATGGAAAGTGGGGATTTATCAATACGAAAGGAGAGGTGGTGATCAGTTTTCAGTATGATATTCCTGCAGACTTCGAAGGGGGATTGGCGAAAGTTAGGGTAGGAAACTACAAGAGCGGAACCAACGGGTATATTGACAAAACTGGTAAGTGGATATGGCAGAGCGGACTCTAAACCCAAGATGGAAGGGTTAATCCGTTGCACATCCGCGATCATAAGATAAGCCAGCCGCAATTGTGGTTGGCTTTTTTCATTATTATCCTTAATTTTGCACCCCATTTACGTAAATCACATCATCATACATACTGAACATGGAAAACACTACAGTGGAACAAAAGAACAACTATAAAGTAAAAGACATTACGCTTGCCGAGTGGGGCAGGAAAGAGATCACGTTGGCTGAGGCAGAAATGCCAGGCCTGATGGCTCTCCGAGAAGAATATGGTGCTGAAAAGCCGCTAAAGGGAGCGAGAATTGCTGGCTGTTTGCATATGACCATTCAAACCGCTGTACTGATTGAAACATTGGTAGAATTGGGTGCTGAAGTAACCTGGTCATCGTGCAACATTTTTTCAACGCAGGACCACGCAGCTGCAGCTATTGCAGAAACTGGCATCGCTGTTTACGCCTGGAAAGGAATGAGCGAAGAAGAGTTCGATTGGTGTATTGAACAAACATTGTTCTTCGGTGAGAACAAAGAACCGTTAAACCTCATCCTCGATGATGGTGGCGACCTGACAAATATGGTGTTGGATAAGTACCCTGAACTGACAGCTGGTATTAAAGGCCTTTCTGAAGAAACAACAACTGGCGTTCACCGTTTGTACGACCGCGTTAAAAATGGAACGCTTCCTGTGCCAGCTATCAATGTGAATGATTCTGTTACCAAGTCAAAATTTGACAACAAGTACGGTTGCAAGGAATCTTTGGTAGATGCGATACGCAGAGCAACGGATTTGATGCTCGCTGGCAAAGTTGCAGTTGTAGCAGGTTACGGAGATGTCGGAAAAGGGTCTGCTGCTTCATTAAGAGGTGCAGGGGTTAGAGTAATCGTCACGGAAATTGACCCAATTTGCGCGCTGCAAGCAGCAAT
>DTRK01000207.1:6085-21675 GCA_012965955.1 Flavobacteriales bacterium | reverse complement strand
CATGGCCGAAGCCGCGCCTCGAGCAAACATTATCGTTACAGCTACTGGAAACAAAGACATCGTCAATGCAGACGTATTTAAATCGCTGAATGACAAAAGTATCGTATGTAATATTGGCCACTTTGATAATGAGATCGACATGGCCTGGTTGAACGAGAATTATGGTGACTCTAAAGACACTATCAAACCCCAGGTCGACAAGTATACGATTGATGGCAATGAAATAATTATTCTCGCTGAAGGAAGGCTTGTTAACTTGGGTTGCGCAACCGGTCACCCATCATTTGTGATGTCTAACTCTTTTACAAATCAGACCCTCGCTCAGCTTGAGTTATGGAACAACACTGATGCGTATGGGAATGAAGTTTACACACTTCCAAAGCACTTGGATGAGAAAGTAGCGCGACTTCACTTAAAGAAGATCGGTGTAGAACTGGAGGTGCTTTCTCCGGAGCAAGCAGACTATATTGGTGTTAAGGTGGGAGGCCCGTACAAACAGGATTCTTACCGATACTAAAAAGTTACTCTGCACAGTTAGGCTAATTATAGATGTGCAATAAGTTGCCGTCGAAGGATGTCTGGTAATATTTCAAGGGTACCTCAGCGGGCCCTTCAGCTACCGTACCATCCGTAAGTATGAACTTCGACCCGCAACAAGGGTCTTCTGCGATTACCCCAGATTGATCCACCTCAACAATCCCACATGCCTCAGAAGGCATATAGGGGCAGTGTCTATCGTATGCCATAAACTCATCTAATGAAGGTCGGTAAACCACTATGCCCCGGGATCCACCAAGCAGATAAATCCAGCCGCCCACTGCATTCAGATCATTGAATTCCGGATCCGTAGTAGAGATGACCATATTCACCTCTACATTAGGCACCGTATCTTCATTCTTCTTACACCCTGTTCCTACTAGCATCAGAAGAGCAAGAAGAAAAAATACTATTTTTGGATGTGATGAGTTCATTATTCTAACTATTGTACATGTCAATATAACACCTACTATTTCCCCATAACGAAGTTACTTATATTTTGTTTTAACAATATGACGCGAATCCTGATCTTCCTCCTCTTAACGTTCTCCATATTAGATCATTCCGCAAATGCTCAGCCTCCTAAGAGTTATAAAAAGCAGATGAAACAAAAAGCCAAGGAAGGACAGAATGCAGATGATTTAATGAAAACTGAGCTGGCGGCCTCCAAGGTTCTAAAGAAGTTTAAAGACAAGTTGGCTGCATTGGGTAAAGAAAAACAAGATGCTGAGGCTTCAGGAGATCCGGTAAAAGTCGCCCAGATCGAGCAAGAAACCAGAATGGTGAAAGGAGAGATGTTCCGTACCAGAGATAAGATTGAAAAGAAAATGATCAAGGATTACCAGAAGATCAACGACAAACAGACGCGCAAGAGGATGAAGAAAAACAAGAAAAAATCGACCAGAATAAATGCCGGCAAGAAACCATCGTTGTGGCAGAGACTGTTCAAATAAGTAGAAGCGATTAGAATATTTGCAACATATAAAGCAGCTCTTGTCCTGGCGGTAAGCTTTTTCCTAATTGTTGGCCCTGAAGATAAATCAAGCGCACAGTCATACCACTTTACAAATTACTCCGTTGAGCACGGACTTCAATTTGTGTTTGTTGGTGCTATATACCAAGACCCCAAAGGATACCTATGGGCCGGAGGTTATGGTGGTTTAAGCAGATTTGACGGAAGAGTCTTTACACATTATGGGGCTCAGCGGAATTTAGTCAACCACGACGTTCAGTCAATTGCTGGCAGTGAAAGCGGAGATGTCTGGATTGCAACCCTGGGGGGGCTCGGTCATCTGAAAGATGAGGTCATGCACAATTACCATGTCGAAGATGGCCTCCTGACCGATGAGGTGAATACAGTTTTTGTCGCCAAAAATGGGACAGTGTGGATTGGAACAGAAAAGGGGTTGAATGTAATGCGGGATGGGGTTTTGAGTGCCCCGGAATTCAACGCCAACTTTGCCTCTAAGAGTGTGCATGCATTATGCGAAGACCACCATGAGAATCTGATAATTGGCACCGACAAAGGCCTGGCTATCCTCTCATTAAATGACATACAGAACATTTCCATTCCTAAACAACTATGCGAGGATAAGGTCACCGCTATATGCCAGGATGATGAAGGCCTCATTTGGGTGGGAACAAAGAAAGGACTGTGTAGAGTCCGTATGAATGAGGACAGTCCCGGAGCCCTGCTCTATGAATCGATGGATCGACTGATGGAAGACCGTGAAATTTCAGCAATTGTTCAAGGGCCGACGGGTGATGTCTGGATTGGAACCACAAAAGGATTAATCAAATATGATGGTGTGAGCTATGAAGAATATTCAATCAGTGAATCTTCCAACAGCAACATAATTGGCTCACTGTATTTCGATATGGAGGGCAATCTTTGGATCGGAACCTATTCGGGGCTTTATAAATATCGAGGCAATTCTTTCCTCAACTACTCGGTCAAGGAGGGATTAAGCGGGAATTTCATATTCCCAATATTGCGAGACTCAAGGGATGACCTTTGGATAGGCACGAACAGCAATGGGCTAAACCGATACAATGGAGAATTCTTCGAAGCATTCAGAAAAGAAGATGGTTTGTCTCATAATAGTGTCAAATCTGCCCTGGAGGATCGATCAGGCAATATTTGGATTGGAACGGATACCGGGTTGACCAAAATCATGGTGGACCCGATCTCCAAAAAGGTGTCTTTTACCAATTTTACAACCGATCACGGGTTGGTTAGCGACCTGATAAGTTACATCCATCAGGGCAAGGATGGAAAGCTGTACTTCGGTGGGACCGGAGGTCTCACCATTTACGATGGTCATCGCTTTGAAACATTCATGCTGGATGAGGCCTATCAAGCGAGGGACATATGGTCTATTGTCAACACAAAGGATGGTCAACTCTGGATAGGAACTTATAAGGGGGGCGTATTCACTTTTGACGGCGAGAAATTCACCAGGGAGAACGACAGAATCGGACTGCATTCAGATGTATGCCTCTCAATAGTGGAAGACGATCGAGGCAATCTATGGATCGGAACATTCGAAGGTGTGTTCATGTATGACGGAAAATCATTGGTAAAATTTGATGAAAACGAAGGACTGACCTCAAACCTCATCTACACCATGACAGTTGATAACGCCAACAAGAATTTATGGATAGGCACCAACCAGGGACTCAATAAGTTAAAACTGGACCCCTTTTATGAATCAAATCGCATAATAATAGAGCATTACGGAAAGGAAGAGGGATTTATTGGTGTAGAATGCAATAGTAATGGCGTATTCAATGAAGCAGATGGCTCAATCTGGTTTGGAACAGTCAAGGGGCTTTCGCATTACGTTCCCAATGCTTATTTCCCCAATGAACAGGAGGCAAAAACAAATATCCTTAGCACAAAGATCTTCTACCAGGACACGGTGCTGAAAGAAAATGCAATACTCAATTATGACCAGAATCACATTTCTTTTGACTACGTGGGCATATGCCTTACCAATCCTTCAAAGGTTAGTTATCAATACAGGCTCGTGGGTTATGACAAAGCCTGGTCGCCGATTTCTAAAAACCAAACTGCCACTTACTCCAGCTTGCCCGAAGGCCAATACACCTTTGAGGTCATCAGCTGCAATAATGAATTCAAGTGGAACAAGCAACCTACTTCATTTAGTTTCATTATTGATACACCTTATTGGGAAACGTGGTGGTTCAGAACTTTTGGGGTGCTTTCATTCGCAGGGGCCATCTCTTTGATTTTTTATATCAGGATCAGAAATATTAGAAAGAGCAATGCATTGCGTCTCCGGATGGACCGCGTGAAACTCGAAGCCTTAAGGTCGCAAATGAATCCTCATTTCATCTTTAACTCAATGAATGCGATTCAGCATTACATCAACGGCAATGACAAGAAATTGGCCAATGATTACCTTACCAAATTTGCCACATTGATGCGTTTGATTTTAGACAACGCTCAAAAAGAATCAATTCCTATTGAGGACGACCTGAAGGCTCTGGAGTTGTATATCACCTTAGAGCAATTAAGGTTTGAGGACAAGTTCAGCTACACCATTAATATGGATAAAAATATTGATCCAGGATATTTGGAGATTCCCCCCAACCTGATCCAACCCTTTGTGGAGAACGCCATCAATCACGGTCTTCTGAATAAAGAGTCTCCCGGTTCCGTTACGATCTCAATGAAGATGGATAAAAATTATATACATTGCATTATAGAGGATGACGGTATAGGCCGGGAAGCTGCAGGGCAATTGAAGCCATCAGAGTTCAAAACTGAACACAAGCCATTGGGTATGCAGATCACCAAGGATAGAATTCAAATACTCAACGAACTTGAAAAAAGCGAATTAAATGTTGCCATCGAGGATTTAATAGGCGAAGATGGGAATGCAACAGGTACGCGCGTTATTATGAAAATACCAGTAGGAACCGACTAGCAGATCTCCAAATGATAAGAGCGATCATAGTTGAAGACGAGGAGAAAGCCAGAAGCAATCTTATGCAGATTCTCAGCGAATACTGTAGCAACGTTGAGGTAGTAGATGCGCAAGACAATGTAAAAAGCGGCGTTCAGGCTATTCAACAACACAGCCCCGACCTCGTATTTCTGGATGTACACATGCAAGGTGAGACCGGATTCGACCTGCTGGAGCAGATTGGTAAAATTGACTTTGAGATCATATTTACAACGGCTCATAACGAATACGCTGTTAAGGCTTTCAAGTTTTCGGCTATCGACTATCTGCTCAAACCAGTAGATATCGATGAGTTGATAAACGCTGTAAAAAAAGCAGGTGACAAGATTAAACAGGATGCGACTAAAGAGCGCTATGAACTTGTTATCGAAAATTTGAAGGGCCAAAAAAGCACGTTTAACAAAATCGCACTTCCCACTGCTGACGGACTCATTTTTGTGCAGGTAGCGGAGATCATCAGATGTGAATCCGAAGACAATTACACCCATTTTTTTCTTAAGGGTGGAGAGCGAATCCTGGTATCAAAAACCATCAAATACTTTGAAGAACTATTAACAGATCAGGATTTCTTTCGGGTACATCAATCTCACCTGATTAACCTCAACCACATCAAAGAGTATCATAAAGGGGAAGGTGGATATGCAATTATGTCAGACGATTCAGCAGTGATCGTTTCAAGGCGGAAAAAAGAGGCGTTTTTGACCAAACTATCATCTTAAACCAGCTTTCACCGGCCAAATGCAGTGAACTTGCGTACCGAATTCTATTTCAAAACCGCCGCTTCCCAACTGTTTCAAACCACATACTAATTGCACGTCATGGAAATGCTATTTCTGCCGTTAATTTGTATAGAACGCCAATCTGAAGATGAGCCCAAAAGTTTTTGGCAGTAAGATATTTTTATTACTATATTTACCGCGCCTTAAAATGAAGGGAAACAGCTCCCAAGAAATGTCTGAAGTTTGGAGGCTGTTTAATACCTGAGAAACTAATTTATAGAAGACGTTATGTTGAAGAAACTCCTAATCTTAGTTGTCCCCATGATTCTTAATGCTTTTTGTGCGCTTGCCCAGGATGGTGCGCTAAAAGGAAAGATTCAGGACAAGGAAACAGGTGAAGCGATTCCCTTTGCGAATATTATTGCAGAAAGAGGCGGCAAACTAGCTGGTGGTACGACTAGCGACTTCGACGGTTACTATACCATCAAACCTTTGCCTCCTGGATTATATGACCTTAAGGTATCTTTCGTTGGTTACAAGTCTATTAAAATGACCGGAGTAATTGTCACTCCCGATGCAATAACGTTCCAGGATTTAAAGATGGCTTCTACTGCTGAAGAGCTGGACGTAGTAGAGGTAATAGGGTATGAAATTCCGCTGATTTCAAAAGACAAGACAATGTCGGGTGAAACAGTTTCGCGGGACGATATTGCAGCGATGCCGTCTCGATCAGTTCTGGGGATAGCTGCAACAGTTGGTGGCGTATTTCAGGCAGCTAATGGAGACATCAATATTAGAGGCGCTCGCGATAATGCCACAAACATTTACATTGATGGTGTAAAAGTACGTGGGTCTTCGGGGATCCCTCAATCTGCAATTGACCAGGTGTCCGTAGTAACAGGTGGAATTCCTGCCAGGTATGGTGATGCGACAGGTGGCATTATCAGTATTACTACCAGGGGGCCGTCTGACACATATTACGGAGGGGTTGAATACTTGAGCTCCCTTACAACTAACATTTCCACCAGCAGCTCTGATGCAACCAGGCATTTGGGATTGGATCCTTATGGATACAATCTCCTGGGGTTTAATATCTCTGGACCGTTGATCAAAATATGGGATAAGGCAGACTCCACAAAAAAGCCGCTGCTCGGTTTCTTCCTTGCGGGGGAATTCACAAATATTAAGGATCCCAAGCCTTCTGCAATAGGACTTTATAAGGTGCGGGACGATTCGCTTGCTTCACTAATAACCACCCCGCTACGAGGCACCGGAACAGGAACTGGTTCATTGGAAAACACGGAATTCATTGGCATGGATGGGCTAGAGGCTATCAGGGTAAGAGAAAATGTGCGCAACAAAGGAATGAAACTCTCTGGCAAATTTGATGTAAGAACAGGCCCAAACATCAACCTGACATTTGGTGGTAATCTGGATTGGAATACCTATCGCGACTTTAGCTGGGGCAATTCGTTGTTCAACTATGAGAACAATTCACAGGTGATCAACAACACCTGGAGAGCCTATGCTAAATTTACACAGAAGTTTAGTTCGCCCGACGAATCAGATGAAGAGCAGGCAAATGCGGCCATCAGGAATGCGTTCTACACGTTGCACCTTGACTATTCTTACTTTCAGAAGCGTGTGCAAGGCGCTACACATAAGGATAACTTCTTTGATTATGGATATGTTGGAAAATTCACGACCAATACCGTTAACTCTTACGAATTTGGAACAGACTCGATAACAGGCTATCAGGGTGCAATGCACAATAATTTTGAGGATATTCTGTATGAATTTGATGGAACGGAGAGCCCGAATCCTGATGCGGCGGCTTATACCCAGAGCTATTACGACCTGTACAGCGATCCAATTGGGAACTACGAGAACAGGAATCAGGTATTGGACGGTGGCGGACTTGTAAACGGGTACCGGCCAGGCGAGCTTACATCAAATGTACATGATATATGGTTCAGCCCCGGAAGAAACTACAACGGGTATTCGAACCGAAACAACAACCAGTTTAGGATATTGGCTTCAGGTTCGGCCGACATTAAGAAAAATCACGAAATATCTGCAGGATTCGAGTACGAGCAGCGTACTGACCGCTCCTACGGGGTAAGTCCAGTAGCACTGTGGAAACAAATGAGGCTGAAAGCCAACAGCCACATCCTTCAACTAGATAAGGCCAACCCTCAGCCATGGTATTTTGATGTAGCAAACACGCCCACCACAACAGATGACACGATATATGGGGGAGTAGTAGACTATCCAAGACTCTATGACGGGGCATCTCAGACCTTGTTTGACTACAACCTGCGCCAATCGCTGGGGTTGGCCACGAATGGACTTGATTGGATAGATATCAATGCGATGGATCCTTCTCAGTTCTCTTTAGACATGTTCAGCGCCGATGAATTGCTAAACAATGGTACCAGCTATGTCGGCTATTATGGGTACGATTATAAGGGAAACAAGCTTAAGTCTAAACCAACACTTGATGACTTCTTCAATCAGGTGAGCACGGTTGACGGATATAACGGCCCAGTTATTTTTGATAGGCCAATAGGGGCATATGAGCCTAACTATGTTGCAGGTTATATCCAGGATAAATTCGCTTTCAAGGACCTGGTTTTTAATATCGGTGTGAGGATTGGTCGATTTGACGCCAATCAAAAAGTACTCAAAGACCCTTACTTGTTATTCCCCGCAATTACGGCAGGAGAAGTTCGATCTGGAGACGACAGAGCCAACATTCTGGCTGATGGTCAAATCCCCTCAAGCATTGGCGACGACTACATGGTCTATGTAGATGATGTACAGAATCCCGGGAAAATTTTAGGATATAGAGACGGGGACACGTGGTACAATGAGGAAGGGTCAGAAATTCCTAATGCGAAACCCCTAAGGACAGTTTCAGGGGTGCTTCCTTATCTGCTTGATCCTAAAAAGACAAATGCCGCCCAGATCAGTTCTAACGCGTTTGAGGATTATGCACCACAAACGAACTTTATGCCTCGCATCGCGTTTTCTTTCCCAATATCTGATGAAGCACTGTTCTTTGCACATTATGACGTGTTAACAAGAAGACCTTCGATTGGAGAAAATCCTATAGAAAGACTGTCACCTACTCATTATCTCTATATGCAGAACAGGAGTATTACTATTAACAATCCCAATCTTAAGCCTTCAAAAACTATTGACTACGAGCTTGGATTTCAGCAGAAATTGAATAGCTACTCTTCACTGAAAATTTCTGCGTTTTACAGGGAAATGAGAGATCAGATTCAGGTGACAAGAATTACAGATGCTTACCCTATCACTTATACGACCTACGGTAACCTGGACTTCGGAACTGTTAAGGGAATGACCTTCGCATATGATTTACGCCGTATGGGTAACGTAAGAGTGAGAGCAAGTTATACACTTGCTTGGGCGAACGGAACGGGTTCAAGTGCGACGACGGCCCTTGCTGTTGTAAATGCTGGCCTTCCAAATCTTAAGGCGATTGAGGCTCTAAACTGGGACCAAAGACATCAGATTCAGTTAACATTCGACTACCATTATGGGAAAGGAAAAGATTACGACGGCCCGGTTTGGTTTAACAAGAAAGTATTTGAACAAGCAGGAGCCAACTTTGTTGTAATTGGTGGTTCAGGAACACCGTATAGCAAACAGAGATTTGTAACACGCGAGGGCTCTCTTAGTGATCAATCTTCGGTTCTTCTTGGAACATTGAATGGATCCAGGCTGCCATGGCAAGTTCGGATCGATGGTAGAATAGATAAGTACTTTGACCTGGAATGGGGTAAAGAAGACAAAAAGAGAGCGTCTCTCAGCGTCTATTTGCAATTGCTGAATATACTTAACACGCTGAACATTTCGAGTGTTTACAGGTCGACGGGTAACCCCGATGACGATGGACATCTTGCCAGTTTGGATGTGTCAAACATCGATCAGTATCCATATGGAGCACTATACGCGGTAAAAGTAAACAACCCAGGAAATTACGGCTTGCCAAGAAGAATCCGCCTTGGACTTTTACTTAATTTTTAATAATACGTAAGATCACCAATTAATACGACCGGAATGAGATTAATAACAGGTGCAATAATAGGTCTCGTTTATTTATGTGCTCTATTTGGAAGCACAGTAAGCGTTGCCAAGGAGTACCCAAAGTTATCGGGTAAAACGACAGACGGAACCGACAACAATACGGAAGTTCAGAGCAAGTTAGCCGGAACAAACGATCTATTGGCGGGTTGCGCAGAACCTAACGGCAAGTCTTTTATCGAGTTCAATAATGTGAGGGCTCTGATTTATACTGGTGGTGATATGTTTTGGGATATTGGTATTTCGGAGCCGAGTTATGAAATACCTAAAAACTCCGGCAAACATTCAATGTTCCTTGCTTCTCTGTGGCTTGGTGGTACGGACGTTAATGGGCAGCTGAGAATTGCAGCACAGCGATACAAAACTGCGGGGGTCGACTTTTATAATGGCCCTTTGGATACTGCAGGAACGGCAGAAATATCCGCTGAAGTTTGTGCTGAGTGGGACAAACACTTCATAATCACAAGAGCAGAAGTTGATGAATTTGCAGGGTGGTATAACGACAAGTCTTCCAACACGAGCTATACCGTTCCCAATTCGATTTTGGATTGGCCTGCTCATGGTGATGCTTCCCTGGGCCAATCATATTATCTTGCGCCCTTCTTTGATTTCAATGGTGATAATTTTTATAGCCCGGAAGATGGTGACTACCCTTATTATGAGTTGGATTCTGACGCGGATTGTAACCGAAGTAGAGACCGGGAACCCAAATTATTTGGTGACCAAACCCTGTGGTACATTTTTAACGACAAAGGAAATGTTCATACGGAAACGGACGGAGACCCAATTGGACTGGAGGTCCATGCACAGGAGTTTGCCTTCGCTACCAATGATGAGATCAACAATATGACATTTACTAATTATCGCATCATTAACAGGTCAACTTTTACATTGATAGACACCTATTTTGGAACCAATTTTGACCCGGATGTTGGAGATCATTGTGACGATCTTGTAGGTTGTGATGTAAAGCGGGGATTGGGTTACGCGTATAATGGTTTTGCCATTGATGGAACGGGTGCACCTACGCATTATGGAGAGAATCCACCGGCGATAGGTGTAGATTTCTTTGAAGGGCCATTTCAGGACCCTGATGGCGAAGATAACCCACAAGACTCGGCTTGTGATGCCTTCCTTAATGGAAGTATCAACGGGTTGAATTTTGGCGATGGAGAAATTGACAATGAGCGATGGGGTATGAGGCGACTGGTATTCTATTGTAATCCGAACGCTGGTTGCGGTGGGCTATGCCCCGGCCCTCAAGGTGATCCGGAGAATGCTGTCGACTACTACAATTTCCTTAGAGGTTATTGGAAAGATGGAACAAGAATGGTGTATGGAGGTAATGGCCATTATCTGGATTGCACTTCCTGTGAATATGCGGATTTTATGTTCCCGGGTGCGCAGTCCAGCCCCCAGCAAACAGATGAATGTAATTGGGGTGTTTGCACCAACCCAGACGGTACAAGTTGTGGTGTAACACCAGGAGATGCAACACCATGGACAGAACAAGCAGCAAATAATTTACCTAATGATAGGAGATTCGTCCACTCTGCTGGGCCCTTTACTCTTCAACCAGGAGCTGAGAATGATATTACTGTTGGAATTATTTGGGCAAGGGCAACGAGTACCAATCCATTTCAGTCAGTAGAGTTGGTGCGAATAGCTGATGACAAGGCGCAGGCATTATTTGATAACTGCTTTAGGGTGTTAAACGGACCTGATGCTCCACAGCTGACGTGTCAAGAATTGGATCAGGAAATTATCTTATATCTCTCAAATCCAACTGTGTCCAACAACTATCTCGAGAAGTATGAGGAAACTGACCCAACCATCGTTCCACCGGATTCATTCCCAGGGCAAGTAAATGGTAAGGAAATAGATACAAAATATCGATTCCAGGGATATCAGATCTATCAGCTTAAAGATGCTGATGTCTCTGTATCCAGTGTCAACGATGTGGAATTGGCTCGTTTGGTAGCTCAGGTTGACCTAAAGGACAGTATTTCTAAACTAGTTAATTTGGACTTTGATGAATCAATCGGAGCGGAGGTACCATCGTTGATGGTGAACGGCGGGAATTCGGGTATTTTACACTCGTTCCGTGTGACGGAAGATCTGTTCGCTCTTGGTGATAAGAAGCTGGTAAATCATAAGAAGTACTACTTCCTGGCGTTGGCTTATTCGCATAACCAGTATTCTGTCTTTACATTTGATCCATCCAACCCAATTGCAGAAGGAAACAAGAAGCCATATCTAGCTGGGCGTAAGACTGGCTTTGGTGGTGGTATTGAGCCTACCACGTGTATTCCACACAAAGCTGCTGTTGAGTCCAATGGGACAGAGATCAACTCTGAGTATGGTGACACCCCGGAAATTACCAGGGTTGAAGGACAGGGTAATGGCGGTTTAGTGCTAGACCTCACTCAATCGTCAATTGACCAAATAATGTCCGGTGCACCATGGAAGAGTGCTCAGATAAAGTACAAGGAGAACAGTGGGCCGGTATCTGTTAAGGTGATAGATCCCTTACAAGTTCAAGGCGGAAGCTACTCTTTGAAGTTCTTTTACGATCCATCTGATGCTATTCCCATTTATTTTATGCCGACCAATCTTGCGCCATCGAATACGGCAGGTTTTAGCTATTTCGGCGTACAGGATGATCCACGGGGGATTTTGGATATTGGCAGTGTATTCTGTGTTACCGGTTCAACGGCCAACGATGGGCAGTATACTGTTTATGACATCTTCGAGGATAATAATGCTATCTGGAGAGTGGTAACTGAAGGTTGGGTAGGCGACAATACTGTTGATGGAGTAATCAATCCATATTACAATTGGGCACTAACAAATGCTGCAGGAGATACCATGTACACGTCAGACCAAGGCATCAACGTGCGCAGTGAGCAATTGATTCTTGAGTTGGGGATTTCTGTTACAGTGGAACAGGTAAGACATCCTGGCCCAGCTTACGCGGTGCCTCTAGATCTCACTGGAATCTCCGCAAAGGCAGGCGCAGTTAACCCAGGTGCTTTAGCTGGTTTTCTTGAAGCCACTGTTGACTATTCCAATCCAAGCTATCCCTGGTTGACAGGAGTAGTAGATGGAGACGCAGCTAGCGCATTAAACTGGATTAAATCCGGAACTGCAAGTGATGACTACCTCGGGGTAGACGAAGATGAGGTTTGGGAGAATATCCTGGGAGGTACGTGGGCCCCAGCTAAACTGGCGTCCAACGATTCACTTGGGCTGATGTATGACCAGCAGAACAATGACAGGTCAACGATGAAGAACCTGGCCAGTGTTAACCTGGTGTTTACATCGGACAAGGCCCAATGGACGCGAGCCGTGGTGTTAGAACAACAGGAGAATCCCAATTACACGAAACCTTTAGGTTCTAACACCCCTAAGTTCAATCTGAGGACAGGTTTGTCCATTGACAAGAACGGAAACCCGCTTGATACAACAGGAGGAGGAATGCCTGCTGATCCAAGTACTAATGTGAACGACGCCAACTATATTGCCAATACAGGAATGGGTTGGTTCCCTGGTTATGCTATAAACGTAGAAACTGGTGAGAGGCTTAATATTATGTATGGAGAGGATTCGTGGCTTATTCATGGAAATGACATGATCTGGAACCCCACACATCACCTATCGGATCCCCTGGGAGATCAAGCGGTAGAATTTGGAATAGGATGTATCGGTTGCCAACCTGGGGTTGGGTGTGGAGGTACCACATTACCTCCTTGTTTACCTTACTGGGCTGGTGGAAAGCACATCATATACATCATGGGGCATAATGGCGATGATACGACCAATGTAAGTAAGGGCAGGGGTGATATCCCAGCTTATGACGGCGGTGCGTACATCAGGCAAATGTTAGATGGGTCACCTTCTAATAATGCTAAAATGGGTGTGTTTAAGGATGCAATGTGGGTTGGAGTTCCGTTGTTGAATGAAGACTTTAGCTTCGACAACCCTAGTAATATGCCTTCTGATGTAACTATCCGATTCAGGGTAGAAAAGCCTTATGGGAAATACTTTTCAACGCCGACAGACTCTACATTTACAGCAACGGCTAATGCCGGTAATCCAATGTACAATTTCAATTTGGATGCCTTCGCCGCTAGAACTGAGGTAGATACATTAGCTGAAAGTCTATTGGAGTGTATCAATGTAGTCCCCAATCCGTACTTTGCGTTTTCAGAGTATGAAACTTCTCAAATAGATCACCGAGTTAAGATCACCAACTTGCCGGTGAAATGTACGGTGTCAATTTACAACTTGAACGGTACCCTGATTCGACAATTTGACCGGGACGACAATACAATAACTTCCATTGATTGGGATTTGAAAAATCAGAATTTTGTGCCTATTGCGAGTGGAGTGTATATAATCCATGTCAACGCACCTGGAATTGGAGAAAAAGTAATCAAATGGTTTGGAGTGCTTCGACCAATTGACCTTGATTCATTCTAAATCGGCACCGAGAATTGAGAATTGAGAATATATTAAGCGAAAGACAACAAGGAAATTTATGAAGATATCGATCAACATGAAAATCAAAATCGCACTTTGCACGGCTGGGCTATTAGGCATTTTTATCAACAACACCATTGCTGGAAATCCCGATAGAGCTGGTTCAGCAGGTGCTTCCGAGTTATTGATTAACCCGTGGGCAAGAAGTTCCGGATGGGCAGGAGCCAATATGTCGAGTATTAGAGGACTTGAAGCTCTCTATCTGAACGTAGCGGGAACTGCTTTTACTAGCAATACAGAAATGCTCTTTTCGCGGACGGATTGGTTGAAAGGAACAGATATTGGCATTAGCGCATTTGGTTTGAGTCAAAAAGTTGGTGAAGTAGGCGTTATGAGTTTTGGTGTAATGTCAATGTCGTTTGGGGAAATCATGCGTACTACAACTCAACAGCCAGAAGGTGGAATAGGATTTTTTGAACCCGCATTTATGAATGTCACCATCGCATATGCAAAAGAATTCTCAAGAAGCATTTATGGGGGACTTGCTGTGAAGGTGATTTCTGAGAATGTAACTGATGTGGCAGCACAGGGAGTCGCTTTTGATGCAGGTATTCAATATGTAACTGGATTAACGAAGGAAGCTAAGGACAACCTCAAATTTGGTATATCACTAAAAAATGTAGGTCCAACTATGTCGTATTCCGGTGATGGGCTGTCTTTTAGGAACGTAATTGCTTCAACTGGTGTTGACATGACTGTGGAGCAGCGATCCGCCACATATGAGCTACCCTCATCACTGAATATTGGTGCGTCATATGATTTTGAGTTTGGAGGTGTTGACTCCACTAACACTCCTCCGGTGACCAGAGTAACAGCAGCGCTGAACTACATTTCTAATTCCTTTAGCAGGGATCAATATGCTTTGGGCCTTGAATACGCTTATAAGTCCTACCTTATGATCAGAGCAGGATATGTGTACGAACCAGGAGGAACCAATAATACGTTTCTTACCGGGCCTACTGCAGGTGTTACATTCGAGTTGCCTCTTAACAAAGAAAAAGGTACTACTTTCGGCATAGACTATGCCTATAGGGATACAAACCCTTTTCAGGGTATCCACAGTATGGGCGTTAGGTTCAGCCTCTAAACCCGCAAGACGCTCTTGTTTCTTGTTCTGGTTCCTTCAGAATATCTACTCATATTGCTATGTTTTCTATTCTATATATCTTAAATTTCGTTTAGTTACGCGTTCACGACTGCGTATTAATAATAATTTACGGTGGAATATTACACAGAAGAGGGGCTGAAAAAACTCAATGACGAGTTGGATGAACTCACCAAGGTTCAACGCCCAGCTATTACTAAAGAAATTGCCGATGCCCGCGATAAAGGGGATCTGTCGGAGAATGCGGAATACCATGCGGCCAAAGAGGCTCAAGGGCATTTGGAGAGCAAGATTTCAAAGCTCAACGAAATAATCAGTAATGCGCGCATCATTGATGAATCGCAGATGGACACTTCTAAAGTGTTGATTCTATCAACGGTTAAACTCATGAACGTGGAGACCGGAACAGAAATGACCTACCAAGTGGTTGCAGAAAATGAAGCGGATCTAAAAGCCCGAAAAATATCTGTTGAATCGCCAATAGGTAGGGGGCTGCTTGGAAAGAAGAAAAATGAAATTGCCAGGATCGAGGTTCCCAATGGTATCATGGAGCTCAAGGTGATCGATATCACCAGATAACTC
>DTRK01000207.1:0-6029 GCA_012965955.1 Flavobacteriales bacterium | reverse complement strand
TGCCCAGCTATAAGGTGGCAGAAACCGATAACTGTTATGCATTTCTCGATATTAACCCCCTTGCAGAAGGCCATGTTTTGGTGATTCCCAAGGAAGAGGTGGACTATCTCTTTGATGTAGAAGACGGTCTCTATACGGACCTGATGCTATTTTCAAAAAAGGTTGCCAAAGCTATTAAGAAGGTGATTCCATGTGAGCGCATAGGAGTGGCGGTCATTGGACTGGAAGTGCCACATGCGCATGTACACCTTGTTCCGATTAACAATGTGCATGACATTGACTTCTCCCGGCCGAAGTTAACCTTTAATGAAGCGGAGTTGGAAGCCACTGCCGAGAAGATCAATGCAGCCTTCCTCCTTCTCTAGCACCCTACCCTTTTCTGTCGGGATTGTCAGCCAGGAAGGACTTCCATCCCGTATATGCCTTGCCAGTCTGCAAGGGAGTCTTTTGAAAGTAATGACAAACAGCAGCAGCTAACCCATCACTCGCATCCAGCTGTTTTGGCATGGTTTCTATCCGCAGCAAACCCTGCAACATGCTGGCAACCTGCTCTTTTGAGGCATTACCATTGCCTGTTATTGCCGACTTAATTTTCTTGGGTGCATATTCAAAGATGGGAATATCCCGATATAATGCCGCCGCCATCGCCACTCCCTGCGCCCTGCCCAGTTTGAGCATAGATTGTACATTTTTCCCATAAAATGGGGCTTCAACCGCAAGTTCATCAGGCTTATAGGTATCTATTATACTCAGCGTTTTTTCAAATATTCGCTTCAATTTATCCGCGTGATTACTCAGCTTGGTGAGCAACAAGACATCGAGGGTAATCAACTTCATATCCTGCCCCTGCACGTGAATCAGACCATAACCCATGATAGTAGTTCCGGGGTCAATGCCAAGGATTATTCTGTCGACAGAAGCCATGTTACCAATTACAAACCCGCCTACCGGCAGGAGGGTTTATACGAATCTACGAATTCAACTTTTCACGTAAAGTGCCTTCATCCAAATTTCACTAAGCAAAATTCATCCGTATGAGTCAACCTGTTAATAACGTGGCCGAACAACTATTAGTTCAAAGAAGCTACTACTGTTGGATAGTGACCCATTCCTACACCTGCCTGCCGGCAGGTTCGTACCCACCGAAAAGCGGGATTCGTTATTCCTAGGCCTACTTTCCTTCCCTCTTTGCCTTCAGCGCATTGTACTTGTCGGTATCACCAGTTCGGGCGTACATGCGTACCAGGCGCTGAGCTGCAGCGTCGTCAGTAGGATCAATTTCTAATGCCGCTTCCAAATGCGGAATTCCCTCCTTAAACAAAGCCATCGCCTTTTCCTTCTCTTTAGCATATTTGGCATTGTCTACAATATCCCTAGCGGCGGTTAAGATCTCCGCTCCAGCATCATAGCACATAGCACCCAAATTATACGCCGCGATAAAATAACCTGGATTCAATTCCAGCGCCTCCAGATAGTCCTTTTTCGCTGCTTCAAGGTCGCCCTTCTTTTCATATAGAATGCCTCGTACAAGGTACAACGTGCTATTGCCAGCATCATATTCAATATCATCGCTCATCCTTTTCAGGAGCTCATCGGATTTTCCCATTTTAATGGACAGGTTCACCTGCTCTATGATGAGATCCCTATCGTCATAAAAACGCTCCCTGCCCTTCTCAATATAACTCAAGCCCCCAACAGTATCCTTTTCTTCAAGGAGTAACTGACACATAGATCGATAAATATTAGGATCATTGTAGTTGAGCTCTATCAACTTCCCCAGATACTCTTTGGA
Source organism: Flavobacteriales bacterium (assembly GCA_012965955.1). Taxonomy (GTDB): domain Bacteria; phylum Bacteroidota; class Bacteroidia; order NORP154; family NORP154. The sequence goes on along the minus strand of DTRK01000207.1, from coordinate 4,237 downwards.
CTTGACCTTGTCTTCAGCACCGCTTGCAGCGTAGTACAGATTGAGATAAATCGTCTTTTCAGACACATTGTTTCTCGGCAGATCCTTGTTTTTATCATAGTTCAAAGCTTTCAGCACCAGTCCGTAAAGTTCACTGGATTTGGCATAGTCCTTTGCCTTATACTTGTTTACTCCTTCAATAAAGCACTTGATAGCCCCATTCATTAGATAAAGCCGTGAAGAGTCCTCATGCATTTTGCTCTTATCCACATCAAGACAAGTCATTAAGCTAGCAACCGACTTGGCTATTGCATCTGCATCCAGTTTTGTGTCGCCGCTTTCATGAATGGATAAGTAAATGCGGCCCCTGTAATACCACATCTTAGCCGAATTGGCAGTCTTAGGATGCTTGGCAGCCAGATCTATATACTTCTTGGCTTCACCATACTCCTCGTACTTAAACGAATTCGCTGCACTCTGAACATTGTTCTTTTGTGCAAATGCCCAACCAATAGTGGAAGTAAATATGATTATTGCAAGTATCCTTCTCATAATAGCATTTTTATATCTTCACAAAGATGCCTTTTAGTTCCCTTCCTTATCCAACTCCTTGACCTTCCCGTAACCCAGTGCTTCAAGGCCATCTTTGATTAAGTACTTGTTGCCAACCACCAAAATCACCATGTTTTCTGGCTTAAGGTGCTTCTTAGCCAGGGCATCGATATCGGCCTTGGTCATCCCTTCCACAAGTGCTTCTTGTTGTGCCTTATAGTCATAAGGCAAATCGTGCTCTACTATATTAGACAGGTAATTAGCTTTTTGGAATAAAGTTTCATAGCTCAATACGTCGCGCTGCAAAATATTGCTCTTGGTAAAAGCAAGCTCTTCCTCCATAATTCCATTTGCCTTAAAGTTTTCTATCTCCTTCATGAACTCAATAATTGTACTGTCGGTCACTTTAGATTTTACCGTAGCACCAGCAGAAAATGGGCCAGGATAATCAGTACCTCTAAAACTTGATCTCGCACCGTAGGTGTATCCCTTATCCTCCCTGAGGTTCATATTGATCCGGCTGTTGAATGCACCCCCTAATGAGAAGTTCATCACATTTGCCTTATAAAACTCTCCAGTTGCATCATATGGCATTGCCAAGTATCCAATTCTTATTTGAGAAGCCGTTGTCTTAAAGTCAGATTGGTGCACCACGTAGATCTGCGTCTTATCAATTGTCGGGAAGCCACTTAGTTCAGGTAATTTAACTGGCTTTGATTCCCAATTGTCAAGAAAAGCCAACTTAGGAAGAATCTCCTCCTTGGTTGTTTCACCAACTACTACAATGCTCGTCACAGAAGGAGAGTAATATTTCTGATAGTAAGACTGTACATCTTCTAATTTTAATTTGTACACATCATTGTAATTTCCAGTGAAGTATTCGCCCAAAACCGTTTCCCCATACATGAGCTTATTGAACACTTTTGCCGCCGTAACACTTCCATTGCTCTTCTGGGCAGATATATTCGCAAGTGCCTGCTTTTTAACCCTCTTGAAATCATCCTCTCGGAATCCTGGACGAAGTAATTTCTCCTCAAGGATTTTTAGCGTTGCATCAATGTGTTCGGTCAATGATTCAACATAAATACTGCTGTTGTCAGTACCGGCAGAAAACCATATTGTACTGCCAATATCCTCCAGCTGTGCTGATATTTCCTCAGTTGTGAAGTTCTTGGTCCCCTCATTCATTATATCAGCGCAAAGGACAGCTGATCCTGTCCTGGTTCCTTTTTCAGCCTCCATAAGATGTCCACCTTCAATGTTGATCATGACCGCTATTCTCGGAACTTCTGTAGTCCTGGTACCAATAATCTCAACACCATTCTTCAACTTTGTTCGGTAGAATTCAGGAATAACCGCCAACTTAGAGGCCCCTGAACTTGGCCTTTTAGAGCGATCGAATATATCTTTTGCCTTATCGTACTTCAAACCGGAATACTCAGACTCTTCACCAATTTGTAGACTCGCATTTGGGTTGTACGATTCCTTTTTGAACTTCTTGCGATCCTCATCCGGCGGCAATGGCCATACGTTCCCGAACACCGCATTGCGATCTTTAATATAGCGGTTGAACACACGTATAACATCCTCCCTGGTTACCTTTTCATACCTGTTAATCTCATCCTGAACATTGTAGCTCTTACCAGTGAGCATAAACCACTCACTTATCATGGACATTTTACCAAATACGCTGCCCGTCTGGCCTAGTAGTTCAGCATACCCTCCAGCTTTAGCCCTTTCAATTTGCGCGTCAGTGATCCCGGTTTTCTCAAATTCCTCCAGCGTTTCCCGAATTAACGCTTCTGTATCATTAAACGACACTGGAGTGCCATCCTTAAGCATAGGATACGCAAGGACACCTATGGTGAACTCACCTGAAAACTCCCTTGCCCAATTGTAAACAAAAACCTCAACAGCTCTCTCCGACTTTACAAAATTCTTGTAGAAAATAGAGTTGTTGCCATTCCCCATGATACTCGCAAGAATATCCAGTGGAGCCTCATCTCTGTGCAATCTAGGCACCGCAGGTAGCACCATCTGGGTCAGGGGCAGATACACATCATCTTTACTATTAGTATACTTGTCATCTGCAATTACCGGCAACGGCACTCTCTTCTTCTTTACTTCCGGACCCCTCTTGACCGGGCCAAAGTACTTCATGGCAAGGCTCAGCACCTCTTCGGTATTCACGTCACCCCCAACACTCAATATAGCGTTGTTCGGGCCGTACCACCTTAGGAAGAAATTCTTCAGATCATCTACATCAGCCCGATCAAGGTCGTCAACATAACCGATTACCGGCCAGCTGTAAGGGTGCCCTGGCGGATATAGGGTCTGACCGAGCAGCTCACTGGATAACCCATAGGGCTGGTTGATCTGATTTTCTGCCTTTTCGTTCTTTACTGTTTTTCTCTGAACTTCAAACTTCTCCTGTGTGACTGAGTCTAACAAGAATCCCATCCTGTCAGCTTCCAGCCATAGCGCTGTTTCCAAGCTGTTGCTAGGTACAGTCGCGAAGTAAACAGTATTGTCACTGGTGGTATAACCGTTCATATTGCCTCCCACCGTGGACACAATCTTGAAATGCTCGTCATCACCGACATTATCTGACCCCTGGAACATCATGTGCTCAAAAAAGTGTGCAAACCCCGACTTTCCTGCCGTTTCCCGGCCTGAACCTACGTGATACCTCACCTCGACGTGCGCGAGCGGATCAGAGTGATCCTCATGTATTATTACCGTTAAACCGTTTGGAAGCTCCCACTTCTCGTAAGGAATGATGATCTGCCCATCCTTAGCCTCAACTTTCTCAATCAAAACCGGTTGTGGAATAGTGGATCCTACATTTTCAATGTCCACCTTCTGCGCAAATCCCAGTGCTACAGTTAGGCTGAAGGTGATTAATAACGTCAAACTTTTCATAATAAATGGGTAAATTAAGGTTGGTAACCGATATTTGCAGTTTATTGCGATCGTAAATGTAACTATTTTACGGAAAGTGATAAGGATTAATTAGCGTTTTTAATCAGAGGGATTCACATAAATATTACAAATAACGTGCCTGATATTGCCATTGAAAATACCAATGAAATTGCTGTTAGACGCAGTCTTGGATTACAGGTGCTTTCTGTTGCGGTAAAAACGCTGATCGGGATTGTGTCCGTAGGATTCATATATCACGAGATCTTCTACAAACAAGGCATTGCTGAAATTCAAGTTCTCGCATCTAAAGTCTTTGACAATTACCTGGATATAGCCATTCTGTCATTGGTTATACTGATGATGTTGCTCAATTGGACTTTAGAGTCGTTGAAGTGGAAGTTTCTTATCAATAAAATTGAAGAAATCTCTGTTTTCCGTTCCCTTAGAGCGATCTTCTCTGGTACGAGCATCAGCGTGTTTACTCCAAATCGCATTGGTGATTTTGCAGCCCGTGTTTTCTACCTGGACAACTCCGACAGGTTTAAAGCGGTGTTCATCACATTAGTTGGAAGCATTAGCCAATTGGTTGTCACCATACTAATCGGGTTATTGGCGATTAGCATTTATGCAATGACCATGTATCCAGCAACAATTGAACCTGTGATGGGATATGTACTATTCGGAGTTCTTAGTTTGTCAACTGCACTAACTGTCGCTTGCTATTACAACGTATCCGCAATAACAGATTGGGGGAAAAGAGTATTCCGATCTTTCACTTTTTTTA
>DTRK01000206.1 GCA_012965955.1 Flavobacteriales bacterium | reverse complement strand
CGATGATGGTATTGGCGTTGGGAATGTCGAGGCCTGATTCAATAATGGTTGTGGCGACCAGCACATCAAAGGCCCCTTCCACGAACTTGAGCATGACGTTTTCAAGCTCTCGTCCCGCCATTTGTCCGTGTCCGATAGCTACTCGTATATCAGGACAAAGTTTCCGAATCAGATGTGCTATATCCTGAATGTTTTGGACGCGATTGTGGACGAAGAAAACCTGTCCGCCCCTGAATACTTCTTGATCAATCGCCTCCTTGATCAGAGCCTCATTGAACACAGCTAGCTCCGTTTGTATGGGATATCGATTGGGTGGGGGAGTGTTCATTATGGAAAGGTCACGCGCATTCATTAGAGAGAACTGCAAAGTCCTGGGTATTGGAGTGGCGGTGAGTGTCAATGTATCTATATGCACCCTAAGGTCTTTAAGCTTTTCCTTAGTGGCAACACCGAACTTTTGTTCCTCATCGATGATTAGCAAACCAATATCCTTGAACTTTACATCCTTGCTCACCAGGCGATGAGTACCAATAATTATATCAGTTTTACCCTCCTCTAATTTCTTCAGGGTTTCCTTTTGATTCTTTGCTGACTTGAAGCGGTTCAGGTAATCGATCTCAACCGGAAACTCCTTGAGTCGCTCTGAAAAGGTCCTAAAGTGTTGTGCGGTTAAGATGGTAGTTGGAACAAGGATTGCGACCTGCTTTCCATCTGTTGCGGCTTTAAATGCAGCTCGTATAGCAATCTCGGTCTTTCCAAATCCAACATCCCCGCATACCAACCTGTCCATTGGCACTGGCGACTCCATGTCATTTTTAGTGGCTTCAGAAGCTTTGAACTGATCTGGGGTGTCTTCATAAATGAAGGAAGCTTCAAGCTCTGTTTGCATGTATCCGTCAGGGCTGAATTGAAATCCTTTTTGTGCCTTTCGTTTTGCATAGAGCTTGATCAAGTCCTTAGCAATATCTTTAATCTTCTTCTTCGTCCGTTGTTTAAGGTTCTTCCACGTCCCGGATCCAAGTTTGTCAATACGTGGCTCAAAGCCCTCCCTCCCAGAATACTTTGATATGCGGTGTAAAGAGTGAATACTTACGTAGAGAATATCGCCTTCTTTGTAAACAAGGCGAATGGCCTCCTGGGGCTTTCCATTCACGTCAATCTTCTCCAGACCAGCGAATTTTCCTATACCATGGTCGATATGTACAACATAGTCACCCTTTTGTAAATTGTGAAACTCTTTGAGGGTAATGGAAGCTTTCTTAGAGAAGCTTGTTGCGAGCACAAACCGATGGTACCTGTTGAAAATCTGATGATCTGTGTAACATGTAAGTTTAACGCGATGGTCAATGAAGCCTTGATGCATGGACAGCATTACTGATGAAAATAGATTTTCGTCTTGTGATTTATCTTGTCCACCAGCGAGATCTTCAAAGATGTCATAGAGTCTCTTGATCTGTTTGGCATTTTCTGAGATGATAACATTGCTGTATTTTTTCATCTGGTGGGCTTCCAGGTTTTCTACCAACAGTTCAAAGTTCTTATTGAACACCGGTTGAGCAACAGATTCAAAGTCAATCTCAAGATCCGCTTCTCGGGATTTCTTGCCGCTGATTGAAATATGTGGGTACTTTGCCAGTGAATCAGTGTTCAGAAAGACATCATCAACGCTCTCCATGATAAGCTCGTAATTGTTGAACCAGATAGTTGTCTCATCAGGCACATAGCTGAGGAAGGAGTCGTTTCTAGCCAGGGCAGGTTGATTCTCATCTCCTTCAGCATTCAGGTTGGGAAGCAATGTGGCTGCATTGATCTTTTCGAATGAAACCTGGGAGTCAGTGTCAAAGGTGCGGATGGAAGCCAGCTGATCGCCTACAATTTCTATTCGGTATGGATGGTCATTGGAATATGAGAAGACATCTATTATTCCACCCCTTACCGAAAATTCTCCTGGTTCTCCAACGAAACTGCATCGTTCAAATCCCGCGGTAAAAAGCTCAGCGGTAAATTCGTCCAGATCCAGCTGTTGTCCTACTTTTACTCTTATTGACGCCGCCCTGAAAGTTCTCCTGGCGACAATTCCTTCGTCTAGGGCCTGCGGATAAGTCACACAAATGCCAATCGTTCTTCTGTTGGAAGATAGTGCATCAAGGCGTTCCAGGGCTTCTGTTCTTCTAAGAACACTGGCCTTGTCAATTTGATCCCTGGTAGATTCGTTTCGGTACGATGAAGGAAAGAAGAACACGTGCTTCTTTCCACTTAAAGCCTGCAAGTCGTTGTAGAAGTAAGCTGCCTCCTCTTTGTCTTGTAACACGAATAAATGAGCTCCTTTAGCCTGGGTAGTAACTAACGAAGCTATGATTGCCGCTTGTGACCCTGCAACATCCGTTAAATGTACCGTGGCTGTTTCGTAAGTTAAAAGTGCTTCCAGAACTTGATTGATGCGCTCATCATCATCGTAATAAGCCAGAAGCTCTGCAGGGTTCATCGGAGTTTGGAAATTATTAGTTCTGACCTCCTGTCCCGATAACTATCCGGGTTACCAGGAACACCAATTAACTCACGC
>DTRK01000205.1:587-2566 GCA_012965955.1 Flavobacteriales bacterium | reverse complement strand
TCAAAAAGCACTACACCTTCCTCAACCGAGATGCGGTCTTCACGCTCTATTTTATTGGCAATGGACAGCAGCTCCGCATCTGTGGAGGAGGCCTCTATCAGCTCTGTAATGGACTTGCTCATATACCTTGATTTCAGGATACAAAATTAGAGAAAATAGGGACATTCAGGAAAGAATAACACTTTGCTTAGCGAATCAAGCTGATCTTCCTGGTAGTGGTAATGTGTGAAGTTCTTATGGTGATAAAATACACTCCACCTGGTAGATCAGCCAGGTTCAGCTCTGTACTACCTGACTTCACTTCCGGATATTGAACAATATACACCAGCTCTCCAACTGTGTTGATAACTGCAATTTCCTCAGCCCCATCTACCAGTAACGTGCTTTCAATATGAATGAGCCCATCAGATGGGTTTGGATAGATAGAAACCAGATCCTCCCCGCCCATCTCTTCATTGATTGAAGTAGGAGGAAGTACTACACAAAAAGGAAACGTATAAGTAAAGATGTCTTCCTGTACAATGATGGTATCCCCTGTTACATCCACTAACATGAAGGAACCTTCTCCATTGTCTACATTATCATAGAGGTGGAAAGTATAACATCCAGGTTCCAGGCAAATAGACTCCAAATTAGTTGTATTCTGACTGTAGCCTCCTCCAGCACTGACAATTGCACCAGAACCATCGGTGATATCCCAGGTCACCAAATTTGCCAACTGGAAAGTGTCGTAGTCAAGCGTAAGGCTGACAGAGTTTCCATTCATGAAGGTGAATGATGAATTGGTGGAATCATTGGCTGTCTGTTCATCTGGGCCGCCATTCGGTGAGGAGGTCCATGCCTGGAACGTGTGTACACCGAGGGATGTCGAGATCATCGGAAGGGTTACGTCCTCCGACGCTAGAGTCGCCAGGCTTCCAGACCAGATATACGTAAGTGTGTTGCCCGCGTCTATCTGATAATTAATAGTCGTGCTCACAAGTGTTGATGAGCCGTAATTGTAAAGTGTCACCACCGGTGCAAAATGATCCGATCCACAAATTGTATCTGTAGGAATCACCAATGAGATACTGGCATCCAGGCCACTCACCGGAGTGCATCCCAAAGAATTATCCAATTCCGATCTTGATGTATTGAGTACAGACCGCATTCTTGATTTTTGGTCATCGGTAAAGAGGTTCATGCATCCGTCGTCTACATAATCCATATAATTCATGTGCTGGTCATTCTGATCGACAGGTGTTTCGGTACAGGTGTTTTGAGTGACCGAGGGGCATCCATAGTTCGAATTTGCAGTAGGAGGAGTGTCACAGATGTCATCGCCCGAGGTAGCACAATTGGATGGGGACGTACCGGAGCATCCACTTTGGAAGGTGTGTGCTAACCCCAAATAATGCCCCACTTCATGAGTGGCAGTCCGTCCTTTATTGAACGGGCTGCTGAAGGGATTATCCGGTGGTTTGCCAATATATTGATAACCGCAAACAACACCGTCCTGCGAAGGGTTTCCACCAGGAGGAGTAGCGTATCCTAACAGGCCACTTCCCAGGTCACACACCCAAAAATTCAGGTAGTCAGCATTGGGCCATCCATCTTTTCCACCTGCACTGGTCGACTTTGGGTTACCGAAAGAAAAGTTGGTTACTGTTGTTGACGTTCTGGTTATTCCATTGGTTGCATTACCGTCCGGATCTCTTACAGCAAGGCAGAACTCAACTTCCACGTCGGCAGCTACACTCTTAAATTCAGCCGGTACATTACCGGTGTCTGAATTGAGCTTCCTATAGTCATCGTTCAGTACCTGTATCTGGGAGATTACCTGGGCATCTGAAATATTCTCAGTTGAATTCTCATATATAACATGTACAACAACAGGAATGGTTATGATTGTCCCTGTTTTCTTTGCGGCAGAGCCATTGGCCTTCAACCATTGATCAGACTGCGCTTTGGCATCCATGACACGCTGCAACATAGCAGGA
>DTRK01000205.1:0-577 GCA_012965955.1 Flavobacteriales bacterium | reverse complement strand
CAGCGCTTTTTGAAAATAATCTCCTGTGCCACAGGTTCTTTGAGCTGAGGTTTGAAGAGGCAGCATGCTGCCCAACACCAAACCTGTCAAGTATATAATTCTCATCATCGTCCTTAAATTATCTCATCAGCGAGATCTTCTTCGCCACTACGTTGGAGTTCTCGTCTATTACCCTAATAAAATAAATCCCATTTTTGTGCTGGGAAAGATCCATGGTAAATACATCCGTGTGTTTTTCTCTCATTACATCCTCGTGAATCAACTTTCCAGATAGATCGTACACCGTGATGCTCAACTCTTTGTCCTTTGTATTGGCAAACCTGATATTCACTTCACCGGTAGACGGATTTGGATATACTACAATGTCTATCTCCAATGCGAATTCCTGAACTGACATCACCACAGAATCCACATAGATGTAAGAAATTGACGTACAACCGTTGTTATCTGTTACGGTCACACCTGCAACTCCCAGGCAAAGCCCATTGGCAGTCATGGACGTCTGGTTGGCTGGGTCGTCCCACAGATAGGTATATGGGCCAATCCCTCCTGAAACACTTGCAGTGGCTGATCCATC
>DTRK01000204.1:656-2588 GCA_012965955.1 Flavobacteriales bacterium | reverse complement strand
TAAAGGAACACGTCTCGGATAGAACACATTGGCAGAAAATGCTCAAGAATGAGGTGGCAGATGTAGATCTTGAAGAAGAGAAGTCCAGAATGGAGGATCTATTACCCAGAGATCTGCAGGACTATATTGCCGACAGTGATGAGATCACAGAAATCCAATACCCTGTTGAAGATTACCCGTTAAAGATCAAGAGCATTGGCTTTGACAAGGAGTCCAAAATTTCAGGCACCCTGAAAGGCATTAAGGGCCAATACCTGTATCTGGATTTCGACAGGGTGCTGAACATACGCAAACACACTGGATATGTCATAACATTGGAATGTTAGGCCAACAGATAGATATGTCGCAAATTTCTACTGATTGGTAAATATTCAGCCAAGGCATCAAACCATGAACAGGTCCGTTCTTACGTTGGCAACATGTTCTCTCGCGCTGGGCCTGGTGGCCCAGGGGACCTGGCAGGTCACCGCATTGTCAGATATGCCGGAAGCCGTCAGCAACAATGCCGTTGCCAGCAATGGCACCTACGTGTATTCTTTCATGGGAATAGATTCTACAAAACAATTCTCCGGCATACACCTGAAGGGATTTAGATATGACATTGCAAACGACACCTGGGATACCATTCCTTCAGTGCCGGACAACCTGACCCGGATAGCAGGAGCTGCTTCCACGGTCAATGGCAAAATCTATGTGATTGGAGGATATCATGTGTATTCAAATGGCAGTGAGGTCTCCTCCGACAAAGTCTTCATTTACGATCCTGTTTCCAATACATTCACTTCTGGTATGGATATCCCTGTTGCCACAGATGATCATGTTCAATGCGTGTGGCAAGACAGCTTGATCTATGTGATCAGTGGCTGGAATAACACGGGCAATATATTGGATGTGCAGATATACGATCCTGCCCTGGATGTGTGGATGGCAGGCAGCTCTTTGCCGGGTGGAAATGGGTATGAAGCTTTCGGGGCATCTGGTGTAATAGTCGATAATACTATCTACTTCTCAGGCGGTGCGACAGATTCCTGGGTGTTTTCCTTGATCCCCAAACTCCGGACCGGTGTAATAAACCCCGGAGATCCTACTGTTATCAACTGGAGCATTGCAGATGACTCACTGGCTTCCCTGTACCGTTCAGGAGCAGGGGTGCTGGGAGGCCAGCCGATATGGTTAGGCGGGGCCGACAAGGCCTACAACTATGATGGGGTAGAATATGGCACTGGCCAGGGCGTTGAGCCACTAAACAGGGTTACCCGGTATGATCCATTGACATCTATTATTTCCATTGAATCGGGCGCAATCCCGGCTATCATGGACATGAGGGGAATAGCACAAATTGACAGCAACAAATACATCATCGCTGGTGGCATGGAGGCCGACCAGGAAGTTTCAGGTAAGACCTATCTCATAGAGTACGTGAAGACTCCGGGACTCAAAGAAACAAATACGGGAAAGAAGTGGATAGCAGTTTATCCCAATCCAGCATCAACACTCCTGCAGATACGGATTGAGGAAGCAGACAAATTGCATCACTGGGGCATCACTGATATGCGAGGGCGCATCGTGGAGGCGGGGAAGGCAATTCCCAACCAGGAGCTGAATATATCCCACTTGTCAGATGGACTTTATGCTTTACAACTGACGACGAATGCCCGGGTTTACACAACCCCTTTTGTGGTAGCTAAATAGATCCTCCTACTCCAGGTTTAAGTCGTAGGGGACAATAGCCTGAATACCCTGAGCCTTAATTAAGTGCTGCAGCAACATGTATTGCTTATAATGCGTACCCAGCTTATCTTGAAGGAATTTAGTTTCTGCCTCATCGGCTATCCCAGCCAATATTTCGTCAAGAGGCGAGGACTCGATCTCCGGCAATTCCAGAATCTTATAGTCTTCCATACCTGCCATAGATGCGGCTATTTTGACTGC
>DTRK01000204.1:0-577 GCA_012965955.1 Flavobacteriales bacterium | reverse complement strand
CGGCCTTGCTCAGCGGCCTCCCATTGGATACGTGCGTTATAAACACATCATAGATCCGAACTACCTCCTCTTGAATTGCTGCCTTTTCCATCTCCGTTAGCGGCCGTGTTGGAGTCCCAAGGTCAGCGTGGGGATTGGATCTTACACCATCGAAGGTTACTCCCAATTTGTTTTTGAAGAAGTCCCGTGCATTGAAAAGAACCCCAAGGACGCCGATAGATCCTGTTATGGTAGTTCTATTGGCTATAATCGTATCCGCCATACAGGCTATATAGTATCCTCCCGAAGCAGCCACATCACCCATTGACACAACAACTGGTTTGGCGTCTTTTGCCAACATCATTTCACGTAACATTACATCAGATGCAAGCGCAGACCCACCTCCGGAATTAACACGCAGCACAATCGCCTTTACCTTTTTATTTTTCCGTGCTTTCATAAAGGCTTTGGCGATGGTCTCGGATCCTATTTCATCATCTTCTCCTTTTCCACTTACAATGCTGCCTTGAGCGTAGATGATGGCAACTTTCTCTCTCTTTATCGAATTTCCGTCATCTTGGTCAGGCTTAGCAACTCT
>DTRK01000203.1 GCA_012965955.1 Flavobacteriales bacterium | reverse complement strand
GGTAAAGGAATCAAAGAGATCTTATTTATCGTCTACGATAGATGGGGGGAAAAAATCTTTGTAACCACGGACATTACATTGGGTTGGGATGGCATGTTCAATGAAATGCCAATGAATGAAGCAGTATTTGTTTACTATGTAAAGGCAACCTTCATCGATAGTGAAATAGTTGAGCGAAAGGGAAATATTAGTATCGTGCGATGAAAATGAAGTTGAGTATAAGCTATTGCTTCTTGAGTATAATAGGATTATTTATTAGTCCCTTTGCGATGGAGGCACAGAATTTTGAAGCGGCTTACGGAGATATGGATAACGAGGTAGCCGGTGCAGCCATATATACCAAAGATGGAGGGACGCTCCTGGTGGGTAACACCTCCAGCTTTGGAATAGGGAGTGATAATGATCTCTATGTAGTTAAAACAGATGTCAATGGGATTATCTAATGGCAGAAAACCTATAGTCAAACAGGTAATCAACATGGACGAGCTGTTTGCGAACTTGCTGCCGGAGGCTATGCTGTTGCGATCTACACCTCTGGGATCCCTAAATATATTACTGTTTTGAAGCTGGACGCTAATGGTACGATAGTTTGGCAGACAACTGTAGACAATGGAACCCTATATCAAGATCCGTATGCGATTTTCGAAAATTCTATGGGGTTGTTCATCTTGGGAGCGAACAGTGTTTCACGATCTGGAGGGGAAACATGGATTGTACAATTAGATTTAAACGGAAGTTTAATTTCAAATGCCACCAGAGGCACGTCAGGAACTAATGAATACGCATATGGCGCTGATATTTCAGGAGATGATTATATCATGACTGGAAGTGGAAATCAATCTAGTTCCTGGGACAAAGACATTTATATCGTTCAGGATCACGGCTCAGGCGTGTCATCATGGACCTATGGAGATGGTACTGGTACCGGACACGATGAGGGGAGGGATGTTGCCTTTACCGCAGATGGTGGAGCAATAATTACTGGATATACCGAAACCTGGGGTGCAGGTGGAAGAGATGCCTTTCTTCTCAAAATAGATTCTTTAGGAGTTGTTCAATGGATGGAGGTATAGGAGGAGGACTGGACGATGAGGCCCGATTTGTAGGGGAAACAGTTGAAGAAAAAGGAAATATAAGTATTGTGAAGTAAAAGGTGTAATTTATACCTGCTTGTTTTAAATAAAAAAAGAAGTGATTAAAGCGATAATAATAGGTTTCATGCTGATTTTTACCGGTTTTGTTTGTGTTGCACAAGTAACACCTTGCGCAAACCCAATGCTGGTTAATACTGGCTCTGGGTATGGAGCATTAAATGTAACCTTGAATACTTTAAATCACACTACTCCAATAGAAGAAGGATTTACTTTAGAATATGACTCCTTGGCAATAATAACAAACCTTGGTGTTTGTGAAACTTACACCCTTACAATTACAATTAGCATCGCTGGCCTTGTGTATTTCCCTAAAGTTTGGATTGACTGGAATGCAGATGGAGATTTTGATGATGTGGGAGAAGAATACTCACCTGATTTAATTAGTCCTACTACTGCGACGTTGGCAATTCAAATACCGGCAAACACTACTCTTGGCAATAAAATAATGCGAATAGCAGCCGCAAAAAAAGGCATTGGAGACCCATGCCTAGCTCCTTTTTTGGATGGAGATGTTGAAGATTATAAAATTAACATTGTAGAAAATGACATGACGGTTGATTCTGTAACTGTTGAACAAGCCAATGATTGTTACCGACAAGGCGATTTATGTAAACCTGTACTCCGCATTGCTGTTTACACTACAGGTGTTGGAAACCCGATAACAGTAACAGGCTTTAATTTAAGTACAACAGGAAGTACAAGTCCTGGAACAGATATAACGAATGCAACTATTATTTATACTGCTGATTCAGGCAGTTTATTTCAATGCAATACACCCTATGGGAATGCAGCAAGCCCCAATGGCGCTTTTAACATCAATGGTTCTCAAGTGTTAAATTATAATACTTGTAGTGGTGTTCATTATTTTTGGGTAACCTATGATATTGCCGCTGGAGCCACGGGAGGTAATGCTATTGATGCAGAATGTATTGGTGTTATTCAACAAGGAACACCATCAACGATAACACCCAACACAACATCTCCTCTGGGTAACGGAAACATTAATACGGGTACTGAAATTTGCAACAATGGGCTTGATGATGATTGTGATGGGCTGATAGATTGTTATGATCCGGATTGTTATGGAATGGGAGATTGTATTTCTGAATCTGGAAGTTTTTATTATGGACTTCCCAATGCAAGTTGCCCTGTAACTTCTCAATTTGTAGATCCAAATGTGGGATTACAAGTCGATTGGTCTGTTGATATAGCTTCTGCAGGAGTTGGTGTTGGTTATAAAATTGCTAATGCACCACTTACTGGAGATTTGGATGGAGATGGGATAGTAGAAATTGTAGTGCAAGTTTCTAATACAACGAATAGAGAGATTGTTGTGCTAAATGGTGTGTCTGGGGCAGTATTGCAAACCATAAACTTTACAAATTCAACAACTCCAAATTATTTTACAGGCATATTAGCAGATGTAGATAATAGTGGTTG
>DTRK01000202.1:1027-2606 GCA_012965955.1 Flavobacteriales bacterium | reverse complement strand
CCTGACTGTGAAACAGGGTAAAAAGCTAGCTGATAAAAAGCTAATAATTAGGTGATTGGGAGTGGTTTCTCAGATGCCCTCATTGCGCGTGCTCACGCGCAGGGGGGCATCATCTTTATTGGACTATTAACATTCCTGTCAGTACACCCACTTCAGAAATTTACAGCTTGGAAGATGTGCAAGCTATATATCTTTTAACAAGAGATGGGCCTGAGAAGCTTCAAATTCTCCCCGGTAATACTTCATCACCTCTTTAATTGCTTTAATATCTTTTGAGCTGGCTGCAGGCAGTTCATCAAGTCCCTTTTCTTCCATTGCGTCAACAACGCGTTTTACTGATATGAGATTGACACTTAAAGCAGGCTGATACTGCACGGTCTTCGCCTCCTCTGTTCTTATCTCCGAGATGATGTGGGTCTCCTGCAATCCAAATAAGATTTGACGCACAACTCGTATGGGTATTTCCAGTTTGTCCGAGATTTCATTGGCCGTGAAGGCCTGCTCTCCTTTAATAAACTTCTTGATAATAGCGTGGGCTACACTCAACGTCAACAGCCGTCTATGTGCATAACTCAGGTCTGAAGCGTCGATCTCCAACTCGTACCTGTCCACATTTTGCTTGGCAAATGAAAGCTCAGCCCCGAACAACACAATGATCCAACTGACCTGCAACCATGTGAGGAAAAGTGGTAAAGCTGCGAAACTGCCATAAATAGCACTGGCATTGGCTGCGCCTACTTGAAGGTTAATGTATAGATACTCCCAACCCTGGAATATGGTACCTGCAACAATACCGGCAAAGAGGGCGGAGGAAAAATCCACCTTAGTATTCGGCATCACTACGTAGATAAATGTCAAGAGCAGCCACACCAGGGAGAATGGTATCAGTTCGACCAAAAATGCAATTACAGGACTAAAGAACCCCAAGAAAGCAATGCTCTCAGTTAAGCTCGCGATCTGGGTCGTAATATAAACGGAAGCCGTTCCTGACATTATTATCAGTATTGGCGCCAGTAACATAATCGACAGATAATCCGTAAACTTCCTGAGCATTGTTCTTGCCCTTTTAATCTCCCAGATAGCATTGAATGAACTTTCAATATTGCCCAATACCTTCATCACTGACCAGAACAAGACAATAACCCCTATACCCGCAATCAAGCCGCCTCTTGTGTTGGCGAGCATTGAATTCGCATAACCTACTACGGCAATGAGCACCTCCTGTTGTCCAGTTCCCCCATCCAACAACTGAGCTTCCAGCTTTTTTTCGAAGCCAAAACCTTTGGCTATACCGAATATCATGGCCACAATCGGAACCAGGGAGAGCATCGAGTAGAAGGTGAGTGCGGAGGCCCTTAACTGTCCTTTATCTTCAACAAATCCACGTACTGCCAACACCACGACACGCAGCTGCCGAAGTAACATAGACCTGTTCTTCGGTTCGTCCTTAAGCCGAATCTTCCAAAGTCCCGTCTTAATGAACTCTGATAGTTCCTTTATTTTGCTTCCTTTAGTAGCCATTTGCAATTTGTGCAATTTCAAATATATATTATTATTGAGTCTTATTCAATCCAGACAA
>DTRK01000202.1:0-990 GCA_012965955.1 Flavobacteriales bacterium | reverse complement strand
TTGACATATTTCAATAATTCGAAGCGTCTCATATAAAACTAATTCTCATGATAACGATTATTTCTATTTCAATCGCCTTGTTGGTAGTAGTAGCTGGTTTGCATTTGTTGGCTAAGACAAAAAAAGAAGAGCTTGGCCGCCTTTTCACCTTTTCCTCCTATGCGGTTATTACTTTCGGGATATTAATGGTTGCATACGCTTTTGTCGGTTGCATCATGAGTTGTCATGCTGGTGGAAATGGGTGCGGAAAAAGCGGTTACTCACAATACCATGGTTCGGGACATGGCGGCGGTGCTTGTGCCTCCTATGGGAATAGCGGATGCAAGTCAAAATGTTCATCATATTCTAACTGCCATGGTAAGAAAGGTTGTTCAAAAGCTGCATGTTCCAAATCATCTTGCTCTAAAGGATCACACTCCTGTAAAAAAGATGGTAAATGTTGTGGAAGGTCCTCGGGAAAGAGAAAAGAGGTCAAGAAAGTCATCAAAACAGAAGGCGAAGAAGGTGAGGAAGATGTTGACGTGACCATAGAAATAACAGAATAGGCAAAATGCCGTTGTATTACAGGCCTGTTTCTCGACAGAGGCAGGCCTTTTTTAATACCCCAATGTTGAGAACTTTAAAAACAGCACTGATTATCGCTCCAATTCTATTGGTAATTTCCGCCTGCCTCTCGTATGAGGAGGTGACGGTTATCGAGTTTGCAGATGTGGATTTTAAGGAATTGTCCGCAGACGGTATCACAGTCGATATCAGCGCGCAGATCAGAAATCCGAACAATTATAAGATCTCTGTAGTTAAAACGAACCTGATGCTATCTTTGAATGGCACGAATCTGGGAAAGGCAAACGTAAAGAGTAAACTGGTGCTCCCTAAGAACTCAAATGAAATTCACAAGATCACCGTTAAGTTAAAAGGGAGCCAGCTTAAAGCCGCATTGCCGTCTATACTGTTATCGGCATTGGGAGGACAAATGAATATGAGAATCAA
>DTRK01000201.1 GCA_012965955.1 Flavobacteriales bacterium | reverse complement strand
ACATTGTAGTTCTGGAAGGGAGCTCAGATTGCATTACGGGTTTCAACACGTTCAACAACCTTCAGATCAACTGTACGGGGACAAGGGACATTGCGCCATCAGGTGGAACGCAAAAGGTTTGGAACACGCTGACCTTGACTGACGGTACATTTGATGTACGTGGTGATGAACTGGTCCTCCTGTCAGATGCAATTGGCACAGCGCGCGTGGCAGCGGTCACCGGTGGCAGCATGCGAGGTGATTTCACCATAGAGCGGTACATCGATCAGAAAGAAGGATGGCGCCTCCTGGGTGCACCGGTCAACGACAGTGCAACTATTGAAGGGTGGAACGACGACTTCGTCATGTCGGGATTCCCCGGCACAGATGACCCCGGCGCAACATTTACCTCTATATGGACCTATGATGAAACATTTTCCGGCCTGTCAGAGAATGGATTTGAAGAACCTTCCAACACCACCGATCCACTGGGAATTGGACAAGGATTTATGGTGTGGGTGAGCGATGGGCTTGGAGTCGACTTAGACAAGACCATTGACCTGAAGGACTCTTTGGTTTCGGGCCCGCAAATCGTCAATGTAACCTATACTGTTGATGGCGTTGTAGATGTTAGCAATCATGGGTGGAACCTGATCGCCAACCCCTACCCTTCAGATATCTTATGGAACAGCGTTACTATATCGTCCTCAGTTAGCCCCATCATTTATCTGTACGATCCTGATCTGGAGCAATATGACGATTTTGATTACGCTGACAGCCGGGTAATTCCCTCACACCAGGCATTTTGGGTGAAGGCAATTGGCCCCGCAGTTAACGCCACTGTAACATTTGAAGAAGCGAATAAGGTAGCAGATGCCGATAATTTTTGGAAGGTTGCGAATACGAATGAGATTGGCATGACGCTATCGGGATACGGCGCCTATAATTCCTCCAGGGTTCGATTTAACAGCAACGCCTCAGCTGCCTACGACCCCATGCTCGATGCCTTCAAGCTGGGCAGCCTTAACCCGGAATATGCTAGTTTATCGTCAGTAACTACTGAGGGGTATGATATGGCGACCAATGCCGTTCCAGACGATTATGTGAACTTTGCCATTCCCCTGCGCGTGTTCTGGAGCGAGTACCAACCCAGCAATCCCGGTTTTAACCTTACGCTGAGTATTGATACGCTCCCCGTCAGCTTACCGTCCGTTTGCCTGGAAGACCTGCTGACCGGGGAGATGACAGAGCTCACTGTAGGGGCGCAGTATAATTTCTATTCCGTATATGAGCAAAAGCCAGCACCCCGCTTCATGCTGCGCGGCTCAGCTTCCGCTTGCATAACATCAATTGATGATATGGGGCAAGGTAACGCCCCGAAGATCACCATTCGCTCCTCTAATGATAATTTGCATATCTACTTCAACCTCAACGAATCGCTCGCAGCTGAGGTTTGTATATACGATATGTTGGGGCGCAAGGTATATGGGCAGGCGACCAATGTCAAGAATGGACTCGTTGACATTCTGAATCCACTGCAGACACCTACCTCGTTTCGGTGGTGACCGATGAAGTTGCTGTCAGCAAGAAAGTTGTCATAGGCCTGTAGCGGATTTTTCCTATCTTTTCACCTCCTTAATAGCTTTATCCATTGCCCCCGATGCGCGTTATATTCTCACTGATATTGACACTTTGCCTGTTCACTTCGCTCGCGCAGACCAGTGAACGCATTGATTCGCTGGAAGGAGTACTCAGCGGCGAGCCGCCGCCGGTTGATACGGCCAAGGTAACGATCCTGAATGAGCTCTGTGCAGCTTACAAAGGCACTGATCAAGATAAAGCCATCGAGTACGGAAAAGCGGCCCTGGAGCTGGCGGGTGCAATTTCAGACTATGAAGGCATGGCGAGCAGCATGAATAATATAGGTACGATTTACAAGGATCTGGGAAGCTATGACAAGGCCCTTGACAATTACCAGCGTTCCATCCTAATTTACAAGCAGCTTGGAGACCAATTGGGCATGGCGCGGGTTTATTCAAATATTGGGGTAAACTATGGGATGCAAGCCGATTACGAGAGCGCACTCAAGAACTACATCAAATCCCTAAAGCTCAAGGAAGAAATACTGGCAAAAGGGGAGGACAATAGCATCAAGCAGGGCCTTGCGAACACCCTGAATAATATTGGCCTGGCATATCGGCAACAAGGTAAACTGGACAAGGCATTGGCGGAATACGAAAAAGCCCTAAAAATAAATACCGAGCTGAGGGAAGCAGATCCAGCGAACCTGATAAATAAGCAGGAAACAGCACAAACATATAACAATATAGGGGTAATCCATTTTTACAAAGAAGAATACAAGGACGCCATTGGTTACTATATTATGGCAAAGCTGATCCGGGAAGAAATTGGAGACCAGCGGTTGATTGCACAGAGCATAAACAACATAGGAGGAGTTTATTTCTACCTTGAAAACTATGAGAAGGCCACCGAAAGTTTTTACAAAGCTTACCAGATATTAAAAGAGGTTGATGACAAGAAGGGAATGATCGGGTGCCTCCTGAACATAGGCGAGATCTATTCCATTAAAAAGTACTATGATAAAGCCATCGACTACACCAACCAGGCACTGGCCATTGCCCG
>DTRK01000200.1 GCA_012965955.1 Flavobacteriales bacterium | reverse complement strand
ACCTGAAGATCGCTGGGGCGGAATTATGAGGTCTATCACTACGAACGACTTTGAAGCGACCAATATTGAATTCATTGAATTCTGGATGATGGATCCATTCCACAACAGCCAGGGGTTTGAGAATAAAACGGGTGGAGATCTATACTTCAATTTAGGAAGCGTATCTGAGGATGTTCTGAAAGACGGTCGAAAGAGTTTTGAAAATGGCCTGCCCTCTACTCAGGATACAACAGGCCTGGTGGATGAGACGGCATGGGGCCGCGTTCCTTCACAAAGCCAAAATATTGTCGATGCATTCTCTAATGACCCGGGCTCAAGAAGTTATCAAGACATCGGACTGGATGGGCTGAACGATGTGGACGAAGCCACCTATTTTAATGACTTTCTAACTGCACTTCAGCCGACACTTAATTCGGCAGCATATGATTCACTTGTATCTGACCCTTCATCAGACAAGTACAACTATTTCCGAGGAAAGAAGTATGACGATGCCAAGAAGAATATTCTGGATAGGTACCACTACTATAACGGCTTAGAGGGTAATTCTACTACGACAGAAACGTCACCAGAAGACTATCCTACATCCGCCACCACCCTTCCCAATAAGGAAGACATTAACCGTGACAATACACTTGCAGAAAAGGAGAGCTATTATCAATACCGCGTAAGTCTGCGTCCTCAGGACATGGATGAGGTGGGAAAAAATCACATCACAGATATCGTTGTAGGAAGTGGGAAGAGAGATGATGGTTCCACCATAGATGTAAAGTGGTACCAGTTCAAGATTCCGGTGCATAAGCCTGAAAGAACAATTGGAACCATTCAGGATTTTAAGTCCATTCGATTTGTGAGGATGTTCTATCACGGCTTCACTGATTCAGTAATTTGTCGATTCGCCAAGTTTGGACTCGTAAGAAGCGAGTGGAGGAAGTTTGAATGCACCGACCAGAACGACTGTCTTGATGATGGAGACTTGGTTATGGATGATGACTTTGACGAAACGACATTTGATGTTTCAGTTGTGAATATTGAAGAAAATGGAACCAGGTATCCCGTCAATTATGTAATACCTCCAGGGATCATTAGAGAACTGGACTTCACTGACCAAAATCAGCGCGCTCTGAATGAGCAATCTTTATCCATGAAGGTATGTGGGTTGGAGGATGGGCATTCCCGTGCGGCGTATAAAGTTGTTGACTTTGACTTCCGATCTTACAAGAAGTTGAAGATGTTTATTCACGCTGAGGACGCCTCAGGTGAGAGCTTAACCAAGAATGGGGATCTGCGAGTATTCATACGGCTGGGAAGCGATTTCACGGAAAATTATTATGAATACGAAATCCCATTAACCCTTACACCATGGGGAACTACAAAAGAGGACCCGGACGCTATATGGCCAGAAGCAAATCACTTTGATTTTGAATTCTCTGTATTGCATAAGGTGAAACGCGATCGAAATGAAGCCAACTGGCCCGTAGCGGTAAAATTTCCAGAAAACGGAACTCCTGATGGCGCCAACTTGATATATGTGAAAGGCAATCCCGACCTAAGCCGCCTTAAAACCATCATGATTGGCGTGAGAAACCCGAAGAAACTGTCAGCAGGAAGTTCGGATGATGGACAGGATAAATGCGCTGAAATATGGGTCAACGAGTTGCGATTATCTGATTTCGATGAGAATGCAGGCTGGGCAGCCAATACCAGGATCACTGCGAAAATGGCGAATTTTGCGATCATGAACCTGTCCGGTAATGTGAGAACACCCGGATTTGGCAGTATTGATAAGAAGGTTGCTGAACGGGACAGAGAAACCTCGCTGGCCTATGATCTCTCTTCAACGGTGCAGCTGGGTAGATTTATTCCTGACAAAGTAGGGATAAAAATACCCATGTACGTAGGGATCTCTGAGCAAGTCAAGAAGCCTCAGTACAATCCTTTGGACAGGGATATTTTAATGAAAGACGCGCTTGAAAGCTATGATCCTTCAAAGCAAGACTCGTTAAAGAAAGTGGTGAGGGATTACACGAAGAGAAAGAGCTTGAACTTTACCAATGTCCAAAAATCAAGGGGGAAAGGATCCAAAAAACCACACATATACGATATCGAAAATATTGCACTGACTTATGCATATACGGAAGACTCCCACCAGGATATCGAGACTGAATATGACGATGCTTACACGCACCGGGGAGCGTTGAACTATAATTTCAGTAATAAGCCTAAGAATTTCAAGCCATTTGGGAAGGCGAAAGTGCTGCGAAAGAATAAGTACTTGCGCATCGTAAAGGACTTCAACTTTTACCTGATGCCATCGAGGCTTTCATTTAGAACAGACCTCAACCGGTCCTTTAGCGAGGCAAAACCCAGAAACACTTCAGGTTATGATTTGATTATTGACCCCGTATTTGCCAAAACGTTTTTATGGAATCGGGATTATAACCTGAAGTACGATTTGTCTAGAGCGCTGAAATTTGACTTCAAAGCTACAAATAGGGCCATAGTCGATGAGCCACCAGGTCGAATTGACACCGATGAGAAGAAGGACTCCATCAAAACTAACCTTTACAATTTTGGGCGAAATACGAATTACAGGCATGCTGCCAATGCCAGTTTCACAGTGCCTTTGAGCAA
>DTRK01000199.1 GCA_012965955.1 Flavobacteriales bacterium | reverse complement strand
CTACGGCAATTAATAAACTGGCAGACCAGTTGAAGAATGACAAGTATAAGAAATTGACATTTAATGATATGAATGTAACCTACGAGTTCAAAGATGGACGTATGTATGTAGAACCTTTTGAGGTTAAACTTGGAATGTCCAAAGCGACTATAGCGGGCTCTAATGGGTTTGATGAGACCCTGGATTATGTAATGGATATGACCATACCGACATCTGAATTTGGAGGAGGAGCTGAAGTGTTCAAAATCGCTGCAGCATTTTTAAATAAAGCTGGGGCGAATACCAGTGTGGGCGATGAGATTCAAGTTCAAATCCTGATTACGGGCACTTCTTCCGATCCGATTGTTAAGCTCGGATCCTTGAATCCTCTGGGAGGAGATCAGTCCGTAAAAGAGGTTGTCAAGGAGATAGTAGAGGAGAAGATTGAAGAAGTCAAGGAGCAGGTCAAAGAGGAGGTGAAGAAGAATGTGAAAGAGCAGGCGGATAAGATAATTGCTGAAGGGGAGAAGCAAGCTGTAGCGGCCCGGGCCAATGCCAAGAGGTTAGCTGAGCAGGCGCGAAAGGAAGGCTACAAACAGGCTGCTGATGTTGAGAAGCAAGCTAAAAATCCACTGCAAAAGGTAGCAGCTAAAGTAGCCGCCGATAAGATAAGAAAGGAGACTGATAAGAAAGCAGATAAGATTATCACTGAAGGCGATAAAACTGCTAAGAAGATATTAGATGCTGCCAAGGCAAAGGCTGCAGCTTTGTAAGTAAGATAAAAACTAGAGGTTTGATACAAGCAGTATTGCTCAGAAACAACTATTGCTTTCTCCTGCTCTTTTTCTCTTTGTTCGCCTCGTCCCTGGTTGCCCAAGACTTTGAAGAAGAGGAGGAGTGCGAGAAGGTTAAGAACTCCAAGGCTGACAAACTCTATAAAAAGAGTGGGGTTGTAGCCAAGAAGGATAAGGCCCTGCAAGTACACCTGCTGAAGCAGGCAATTCTGGAAGAAGAGGATTATATCGATGCTTACTGGAAATTGGCCAGGATAGCAATGGCTCGGGAGAGTTACAAATCGGCGCAGAAGAACTTAGAGCAGGTACTGGCCATATGCCCAACTTATAATATTTACGTACATTATCACCTGGGCCGCATATACTATGGCTCGGAGGAGTATTCTAAGGCCGCGCATCATATGACCGAATTTATGAAGCACCCTGACGACATAAAGACTGATCGACATTACAATATTGCAGAGCAAATCAAAAACGACGCAACTTTCTATGGAGCACTCTATGAAAACCCAGTTCCCTTCGAGCCAATCAATGTTGAGGGTATCTCCACTGTGAAGGATGAATACCTTCCTTATATTACTGCAGATCAGGAAACAGCTTACTTTACAAGAAAATTGCAGCAGAAATCTATGGGCGACCTATTTCCAAAGATGGTAGAACGGTTTAGTATCTCAAAGCGGCAGAATGGTTCTTTTGAGCGAGGTAAGCCCCTCCCGCCACCGTTTAACAGGGGGAGCAATGAAGGTGGAGCGTGCCTCACTATAGATAATCTGCACATGTACTTTACCATCTGTAAACGCCTTAGCAATGGATACAATAATTGTGATATCTATACCGCTGATTATACAAAACTGGATGACAATTATATGATGGATGTTAGCTGGATGACGGATGAACTTGATATGACTGAGGCCGAGGTTAGATTTGAACTGAGAAAGTTGAAAGACTCTGGGGCAGATTATATGTGGACCAACATACGTTCAATAGGGGATCAGGTGAATACGATCAAGAGCTGGGAGTCACAACCTACGATATCCTCTGATGAAAAGACGCTTTATTTCGCCAGTATTAGAGAAGGAGGCCCGGGAGGAATTGATATTTACAAAACAGTCAGGGATTCTACGGGCGAATGGGGAAAGCCGGTTGCTTTGGGCAAGAACATCAATACTGCAGGCAATGAGAAGTCCCCTTTCCTGCATCCTGATAGAGAAACACTGTACTTTTCTTCTGATGGACACCGGGGATTGGGTGGTTATGATATATTCTATACCCAACTGGAGATGTCCGATGGAGGTCCCAAATGGGGAGCACCAAAGAATATCGGGTACCCTATCAATTCTGAGCAAGATGATCTGGGATTTTTTGTGAGTACAGATGGGGAAACAGGTTATTTTTCTTCCACCAACGAGTCTGAGAAGTACAAGAGCTACGGAGGTTGGGATTTGTATGAGTTTCCCTTGTATGAAGGAGCGCGTCCTTCAGAGGTGCTATATTTAAAGGGTGAGATCAAGAACGAGGAAGGAAACTCCATTGTTGATGGAAAAATGGATATCACCAATGTACGAACCAAAGAGATTACAGAGGTAAATGTGGATTCAGCTTCCGGGGTATATGCTGCCATCCTAACCCTTGAAAAAGGCATGAACGATGGATTTGTAGTGAATGTTACATCACAGAACTATGCTTTTGCTTCGCAGATCGTCCAGGCCGGGGAGGGGGAGAAGAAAGATGTAGTTACGAAGATCGATCTAGAATTGGAGTATGTTACTGTAGGACAGCCCTATATGCTCAACAATATCAACTTTGCTACAAACTCGTCTTCAGTACTGACGGTGACATCTATGATAATCCTGGATGGATTTGTTGATTACCTGAAGGAGCGTTCCGATATGCGGGTAGCCATCCATGGCCACACTGACGATGTTGGATCTCATGAGGACAATATGAGGCTTTCCGAGGATAGAGCCAAGGCGGTGAACGACTATATGATTTTGAGTGGTATTGATGATAATCGCCTCACCTATAGAGGGTTTGGTGAGACTCAGGCAATCGGCTCAAATAAGACCGAGGAAGGCAGAGCCAGGAACAGAAGAACCGAATTTGTTATTGAGTCTTTTTAATATGATATCAGTATAACAAATTAGATTAATTAATAGAATTAAGAACTAGCTCGTTTAGAAATTCAGATGCGTTACACTGTATAACCGCCTATTAAAACTATACCACTGGAATTCTTTTCGCTCTTTTGGAATATTTCTTGCTGTGCTCTAAAAAATTGTAGATTTACATCAGAATGAACAATTGGTCAACATATTACTATTCATGTGATTCTGGGTATTAGCCAGGGGGAATCCTATAATTGTTGAACATTGTACAAACGTTGAGGTCCCTTTTGAGGGACTTTTTTTATGGATAAGATGAGCATGCAAGCTGCAGATAGATTGGGTAACGTACACGAGTACTACTTCTCTGCTAAACTGGAAGAGATACGGCGTATGAATGCCGCAGGTGCGGATGTGCTCAACCTGGGTATTGGCAGTCCTGATCTGCCGCCTTCTCCAAAGGTAAAAGCTGCCCTTTCCGAAGAGGCATCCAAAGACGATACCCATGCATACCAATCCTACAAGGGCGTTCCTGAATTGAGAGCTGCCATCACCGACTACTATGACCGCACATACAAGGTGAATCTCAATCCGGAAACTGAAGTACTTCCACTGCTGGGTTCTAAAGAGGGAGTTTCACACATTTCTATGGCATTTTTGAATCCAGGTGATGAAGTCCTGATTCCGGACCCTGGATATCCCACCTACGCGGTTGTTACCCAATTGGCAGGTGCTAAGCCCACCGTGTATACCCTGGATGCTGAGAATGATTGGGGAATCGACTGGGATCAGCTCAACAATATGGACCTCAGCAAGGTCAAGATCATGTGGGTTAACTATCCGAATATGCCTACGGGCTCTAAGGGAAGTATGGAGTTGTTCGAAGAGATCGTTGCTTTCGGCCGACAACACAATATCCTTATATGTCACGACAACCCATACAGCAGAATCCTGAATGACGAGCCCTTGAGCATGTTAGCCGTTTTAGGTGCAAAGGACGTCGTGCTAGAGCTCAATTCTTTAAGCAAGTCCCACAATATGGCTGGATGGAGGCTCGGTTGGGTATCTGGCAGTGAGGAGCATATTGACACTGTTCTTCGCTACAAAAGTAATATTGACTCCGGAATGTTTCTGCCTGTCCAGCGCGGTGGCATTGCTGCCCTGGAGGAGGGTGAAGATTGGTTTGAGCAGTTGAACTCAGAATACCGTACCCGCAAAGACCTGGTTTGCCAAATGCTGGATGATTTGGGATGCAGCTATAGTCCGGAACAGGCTGGCCTGTTTATTTGGGCCAGAATCGGAGACGGACAAGAGAGCTCTGAGATTTTTTGTGACACAATTTTACAAGAGGCAAAGGTATTCCTCGCACCTGGAACAATTTTTGGAAAAAATGGAGAGGGATACGTCAGAGTTTCACTTTGCAACTCACCAAAAGTACTAATCAAAGCAGGCCAACGGATTAGCGAATATGCCAGAATAACAATAGGATGAGGTTAACGATAATAGGTTTGGGTTTAATTGGAGGCTCACTCGCCAAGTCTCTCAGGAGGCTGGGGTTTGCCACAACTTTGGTGGGGGTAGATGCCAGCTCTGAACATTGCGAGGAAGCGGTGCAGCTAGGGCTGGTAGATGAAGTAAAGTCACTGGAAGAGGCATGTTGCGAATCTGACCTTGTAATTCTAGCCATTCCGGTAGATGCCGCCAGTCAAACAGTATTGAATGTACTGGATTTGGTAGGATCGAATACTGTTGTAGCAGATATGGGTTCTACAAAAGACGGTATATGTAAGGTGGTCGAAAAACACGAAAAACGTGCGCAATTTGTAGCGACACACCCAATAGCGGGTACAGAACACACTGGCCCCAGCGCAGCAATTGATGGATTGTTTGATGATAAGGTTGCCATCATTTGCAATCGCGAGCGGAGCAGCGAAGGAGCTTTAGCCCGCGTTGAGAATATGTACAAGGTACTTCAAATGAAGGTCGTCAGCATGGATTCAGCTGAACACGACGAACACATTGCCTATGTATCCCATCTCTCCCACATCAGCTCATTCGCGTTGGGCAATACCGTATTGGAGATAGAGAAAGATGAAAAGAGTATTTTTAATATGGCCGGATCGGGATTTGCCTCCACGGTGCGACTTGCGAAGTCGGCCCCCTCCATGTGGGCCCCGATATTTGAACAAAATCAGGAGAACATTTCGGTCGCGTTGGGCACCTATATTGAAAACCTCATCCACTTCAAAAAACTGATCGATGAGAAGGATTTGGAGGGTTTGGCATCATTAATGTCTGATGCCAATGAAGTGCGAAGGGTCTTGGAAGGTATTGAATTGAATAATAACGATTGATCATGACAGTAGATTTGAATATTAATCCACTAACAAATTGGCTGACGGATAAGAAAATACCGCTGGTAATTGCTGGTCCGTGCAGCGCCGAGTCGGAAGAACAGATGTTGGCGACCGCAAGAGAGCTGGTAAAAAATCAGAAGATCTCCTATTTCCGTGCGGGCATCTGGAAGCCAAGAACACGACCGGGCTCCTTTGAGGGAATGGGAGTGGAGGCGCTCAGGTGGATGCAGGCTGTAAAGGAAGAAACCGGCTTAAAGGTCGCAACTGAAGTGGCCAATACGGATCACGTTGAGGTCTGTCTGGAACATGGGGTGGATCTCCTTTGGATAGGTGCGCGTACCTCCGTGAATCCCTTCTCTGTGCAGGAGATCGCAAATGCCTTAAAAGGAGTGGATATTCCCGTAGCAGTTAAGAATCCAATAAACCCTGACCTGCAATTGTGGGTGGGCGCATTGGAACGGATCAACAAGGCCGGCATTGACCACCTTATAGCCATACACCGTGGTTTCTCTTCGTTTGAAAAGTCACCTTTCAGGAATCAGCCTCTTTGGGAATTCCCAATTGAATTAAAATCTATTTGCCCGGATGTACCAATCCTCTGTGACCCAAGTCATATTGCTGGGACAAGAGACCTAATTCCCTTTATCTCACAGAAGGCATTGGATATGGACATGGACGGATTCATGATTGAATCTCACATCAATCCAATGGCAGCACTGAGTGATGCAGATCAGCAATTGACGCCAAATGCGCTGGATGACCTATTGAACGATCTTATCGTCAGATTGGCTACCACCAGGAATGAGGAGTTTAAGACACAGCTCGATGATCTCAGACGGCTGATAGATGATCTGGACGAAGAAATTACCCAGAAGCTTTCAGCAAGAATGGATGTTGCCGAGAAAATAGGGGAGTACAAGAAAGAGAACAATGTCACGATCCTTCAGGTAAAGAGGTGGGAAGAGCTGATTTCAGATCGGTTGTCAACTGCTACTGCTATGGGCCTTAGCGAAGATTTTATGAGAGGAGTGCTCAAACTGGTGCACAAGGAATCGATCCGTCGTCAGACGGAGGTGATGAACAACCAGAAGGTGTGATAAGCAACTTTGACTGAAGCTCTTATTCATTGCTGGGATTATAGGGGGTACGGGTGAGTGGAATGTGATGCAATGCTAGATGGAGTACTGGTAGTAGTAAGAGAAGGATCGCGGTATTCCTTAACGGGGGGATCCACGACCTATAATGCTCAGTTTAGAAGTGCTTTTCTTCAATGGCCCGGATAAAGGCTGATTTAGCCATTGCATATTGGTTTCCATCTTCCCAATCCAGATTTGATAGTCTCATTTTCAAGTCTTGGTAGGCTGTTCTCGTTTTGTCATTGCTCAGCAAATGATTTCTAAAAAACATATGCCGGTCCCAGTACTCTTCATTGAGCTGTACCACATGAACATGGTGGGACCGTTCACCACCACTGGATTTTAAGAAGAACTTTCTATTAGGCATACTGTCTTCATATTCAGCCATATACTTATAGCCCAGTTGCCGCATACCTTGAACCCATTGACCTGCCATAGAAAAATCCTGCAGCCCGACCATAATATCAATAATGGGCTTGGCGGATAAACCCGGTACAGCGGTACTGCCAATATGCTCAATTACCGGATTGGCCTGGCCCATCAGAGAATTCAACATCTCTTTCTCGATATTGAATACGTCAGGCCATGCTGTATTATATGCTTCTAATTCAATCTTCATATCCTGATCCAATAATTCTGCATCGCCCTGCCTTCAAGTTCGAATTCCTCTTCTAATATGCCGCCGTTGTTCGTGATTGATTTCGCAGACCCGATATTGTCTTTATGACAAGTTACCAGTACATCCCCAATTGCCATCTTTTTAGCCTCTACAAGTGACAATTTCAGGATTAATGTGGCATATCCTTTCCTTCTTTGTGAAGGAGTAATACCGTATCCGATATGCCCTCCAACCTTTCGCAGATTCTCGTTCAGCTCATGTCGTAGATTCGAAACACCGAGAATGTTGTTCTCCTGATTTACCAGCCAATAAGTAGAATGGGGGACCATTACGTGCTTATGCTGAAAGCCAATCCCTTTTTGTTCATTCTCCAATTGCTGTATTAAACCTGGGAAGTCATCATGTTTATAACGCAAGACGAAGGGAACCAATTGTTCACCTGTTGATTCCCAATCTTTAAGCATTATTCTGTATTCTTCCTCCAAATCAGATGTGGGGCTTATGAGTTTGGGGTTTGGCATCGTACATCAAAGTTACATCATTGAATTTAAACGTAAATGTGACGCTCTTTCATCTAAATTACTATGTTTGTATCCTCCTTTATAACACCAACACGCAGTTACCGGACATATCTAAAGAAACCATGAAGAGAATTTTTGTCGTTTGTTTGATCTTAACAGGAACAATAGGGTTTTCAATGGGTCAGGATAGTTCAGGAGTTGCTCCAGCACCTCCCGTAATTGAAGAGCCAGTTCTGGATAATGCAGATCCAGCTGAGCCACTTGATGCACCAACAATGGGGGAACCGGTAACACCAGAAGTAGTTAAAGAACTAATCGTGCCTGTCGAAACAGAGCGTATGGTGCCACCGGAAGAACCGCCAGCAGCAGAACCAGTGATTGAGGATGAAAACAAGAAGGAAAAGAAGGTAAAGGAAGAGAAGCCTGCCAAGGAGAAAAAGGTAAAAGAAGAGAAACCGGCCAGGGAGAAAAAAGTAAAGGAAGAAAAAGTCAAAGAGCAGAAACCTCCCAAAGAACCCAAAGGCCCCAACAGCGATAAGATGACGGACAATATTGTGAAACTGGTGGGCGTAGCGCTAATCGGTGTGGCAATGTGGTTGTTCTTCTCCCCAGCGAAGTAGTAGTAGCGCTATCTCGTTACTATTTATTGTTAAGGTGTTCACACTGCACTTATATACACCTGTTTCATTTTTCTATATTTGTTTAAGTGCACATTCCTAAGTTATGAGCGATTCAAATACTTCATACAAGAAGCGTGGTAAAGATTATCCTATAAAAGGGGGATTGCGCACTTTGCCTGGGAAGTATTACCATTCGCAGGAAATATACGGGGAGGAGCTGGAGAAGATATTTTACCAAAAATGGATGCTCGCAGGACGTGGTGAGGAAATACCGGAAGCCGGCGATTATAAGCTTTTTGATATAGAGGATGAGAGTGTAATTATTACCCGAACCAAATCCGGGGATATAGCAGCTAATTTCAACGTATGCCGCCACAGAGGCACGAGGATGTGTGTCGAGGCCAAAGGACATTTTGAGTCTGAGAACATCCAATGTCCCTACCATGCCTGGACCTATGGGCTGGACGGCAAGCTCATCGCCTCACCCATGATGCAATCACTTGAGTCCTTTGATAAGGAAGCGCATCATCTTCATCAGGCAAATGTCCACGAGTGGGGCGGGTTTATCTTCGTAAACCTTGCTCAGGATCCGATTTCATTTGAAGACCAAATGGGCACCTTGATAGAGAAATTCAAAGATTGGAAGCTCAGCGAACTGAAGATCGCTCACACCATCAAATATGAGCTGGAATGCAATTGGAAGCTCATCCTCCAAAATTACCAGGAGTGTTACCACTGTCCGGGTGTACATCCGCTATTGTCAAAGCTCACGCCTTTTCAAAGTGCCATACACGATTGCAATAAAGGTGCAGTTATGGGTGGATACATGAAACTAGAGCCAGGGGTAAAGAGCATGACCATGGATGGTGAGCCTGCTGGCACACCTGTATGTGATGTGCAGGGTGATGACATGCGAAGGGTTTATTATTACTCTGTATTCCCAAATATGCTGCTCACCCCTCATCCTGACTTCGTTCTCTTTCACCACATCATGCCCAGGGGCAA
Organism: Flavobacteriales bacterium; assembly: GCA_012965955.1. Lineage (GTDB taxonomy): Bacteria > Bacteroidota > Bacteroidia > NORP154 > NORP154. Next base: position 467 of record DTRK01000199.1, on the reverse strand, counting down.
TGGAGCCATAACCAATACTTGTCATTGGCTGTACCATCCTGATGTAATGGCTGATCCGGATCACAAAGAGCGCTTACAATCGGCTGTTGAATTTTGGGATTTGACCAACAAGGAGGATTGGGCCGTATGTGAGCAGATGCAGCAAGGCACTAAATCCCGCAGATTTACCCGGGGAACTTATTCTGGCCAGGAAGATATGCTCTATGCTTTAGATCAGGAATTGTTACGGGTTCTCGGGCATAAATCTCCAGAATAATTTCAGTAGATTATTCTACATTTACCCTTGACAATTAAGGAATAGGAAATGCCAATCAGATCTCCGTTTTACGAACGCACCAGGCCTCTTTGTACCAGTATGAACTGGAAGGATTGGTCCGGGTATTATGCGGTATGCTCCTTTGATACCATTCATATTCCCGAGTATTTTGCATTTAGGCATGCAGCTGGGATGATCGACGTGACTCCAT
>DTRK01000198.1 GCA_012965955.1 Flavobacteriales bacterium | reverse complement strand
TCCCTGCCCATTCCTTCTATCAACACACAGCAACCTTGATGCCCACTGGTGATGTACTGTTGGCGCAAGCTGGCGCTACTGAGCTATACAATCCGTGCAGTGATTCCTTCCTTGTTACTGACACCCTCCCTGCTTCAGCAGGAGCATATCGAGCCCAGGCCCATTTGCTTCACAATAACAAGGTCATTTACATTGGAGGTGCCATAAGCATCAATAATGGATCAACGGATTGCTATTTATATGAAGCAGGAACCTGGACCGCAACAGGATCATTAAACACTGGAAGAACCTCATTCAGCAGCACAATGCTACCGACAGGTGAGGTAGTTGTTTGCTCGGGTTATAACGCATCTCACATCACGAATAGCGAAATATATGATCCTATTACTGAAACATGGACAGTGAGCGGAACCGTAACTACTCCAAGAACCCGAATGCACAGCGTATTGCTCCCTGATGGCAAAGTACTAATGCCAGGAGGCAACGAGTTCTTTAACATGTTCAATTCAACAGAAGTATTCGATCCCGGAATGGGATATGACACGGCGTCAGTTCCTGTGATAACCAGTATTGCTCCAAGTTCAATTGTGATCTCTCCCTCCACGGTTGGTTATACCGCATTAACTATAACTGGAACTGGATTTCAAGACAACAATAACAGGAAGGGTGGTGAAGCCAGCAACAGTGGAGAACGCAATAGCGCAAGCAATTACCCCATTGTACAAGTCAGCAGAATAGGAGGTCATAGATATGACAATGACTTTACCCGCTATCTGCCTTTTGACGTTGATACGGGCAACTACTGGGATTCTACCTCTACCAAGGTTCAATTTCCTCATGGGATCCCCAATGAACTACCCCCTGGAGTATATGCCGTTAAAGTAATTGCTAATGGTATTCCATCAGAACCAGCTTACCTCAATGTAGAGGTTGCCTGTAACGTCCTGGCCGACTTTGAAACGGACACGGTTTGCGAAGGCGACAGCACTTCATTTACAGATCTCTCTACTGGCACCCCAACTTCATGCTGGTTATATGATTTTAATGATGGGGATAGTGCATTCAGCCTGGATCCTGTTCACCTTTATGATTCTGCTGGTTTTTATTCTGTTACTTTGGTAGCCCATAGTCTTATGGGCTGCGTGGACACAATTACAAAAACCGTTGTTGTTAACCCTTTACCTACAGTTGATGCCGGATCAGATTCTAGTATTTGTGAAGGAGACTCTATAACACTCAACGGATCAGGAGCCGATTCTTACACCTGGAGCAATGGCGTTACGGACGGAGTAGCTTTTATTCCACCTGTTGGCACCACCACCTATACAGTAATGGGCACTGATACCAACGGATGTGCGAACATCGATTCGGTGGTAGTGACGGTCAATGCTTTACCCAATGTAACAGCCAATGCCAGTTCACAAATTATCTGCGAGGGAGATTCATCTCAGCTGACGGGTTTTGGAGCGGTAAGCTATACATGGGATAATGGCGTTACGAACGGAGATTATGTACTGCCATTAACTACTACTACTTATACTGTAACAGGAACGGATGCCAACAACTGTGTGAACACTGATTCGGTGGTAGTGACCGTCAATGCTTTACCCAATGTAACCGCCAATGCCAGTGCGCAAACCATCTGCGAGGGAGATTCATCTCAGCTGACAGGCTTTGGAGCGGCAAGCTACACATGGGATAATGGGGTTACAGATAGTGATTATGTAAGCCCTATTACTACTACTGTCTATACGGTAACAGGTACAGATGCCAACAACTGTTCAAATACCGATCAGGTAACAATAACGGTGAACACCTTACCCACAGTAGATGCAGGCCCTGATACGACCGTTTGCGATGGAGACACAGTGACCCTGACAGGGTCAGGCGCAACGATTTATGACTGGAACAATGGGGTAACAGATGGGGTTCCTTTTACTCCATCATTAGGTACCACAACCTATTCAGTTACTGTTGTTCTAGGCTTGTGTGCCAATTCCGATTCGGTAGAGGTGACCGTAAATCCATTGCCTACAGTAGATGCAGGCCCTGATCAGACCGTTTGCGATGGAGACACTGTGATCTTAACAGGCTCAGGAGCGAGCACCTACACTTGGGACAATGGGGTGACAGATGGAGTATCTTTTACTCCACCATTAGGAACTATGACTTTTACGGTCACTGGTACCGATGCCAACAACTGTGTGAATACCGATTCGGTGATAGTGACGGTCAACTCAATTGATGATGCTTCATTTACTTACACAAGTGGTACATACTGTATCTCAGCTGCTGACCCAACACCTGCTGTAACAGGAACTCCTGGGGGAGTGTTTACTGCCAGCAATGCTGTGGTAATTGACACAGCTGATGGAACCATTGACCTGGATGCCAGTGGTGTTGGTACCTACATGGTCTATTACACCACAGCAGGGCCGTGCCCTGATGTTGATTCTGTAGAGGTGACCGTTGGCCAGCCTCCTCCCGCATTGGCCATATCCGGGCCCGGCCAATTGTGTATGGGTTCATCCATAACCCTGACAGTCCAGGGGCCAGGCCCCTATATGTGGAGCACCGGAGATACTCTGGCAAGTATAACGGTATCCCCTGCTGCCAACACAAACTACTGGGTGCAAT
>DTRK01000197.1 GCA_012965955.1 Flavobacteriales bacterium | reverse complement strand
AATGCTTCCAGGGTACTGCTTCATACGTCTTGTAAATTGACCTGGTAGCCTCGACTACGGCGACATCAACAATCAGGCTGTCCTCTGCCGATCTATTATTATTGAGACGCACATAATCAATGTGCCAATGATCCATTGCTCCAGAAATTGTCGCATAGTTTTTAAAGCGAAATTGAAATCCCTTTTGTAAATATTCCGAACCTGTTACCTGTACTATGACATGCCTGAAATTCTGAGTGCTCTTTCCAGGCACACTCCAGATGTTGTGCCATGCGAACTCCTTTGGTGCATAGAATTCCAATACAAGGGAATCCTCTGATTGCGGGTCGTTCCCTATGCCCTGCGGCTGGTAATAGAAGCTGAGATACACCTCATTCATCGTGTCAGCCAGGGCTATTGGCTTTGAGGTGAGAAAGTCTGCGACACCGTACGCTGCCGGATCTGAAAAACCATTGTGTGGAACCCCGAATTCATTGAGGCCATCAAGCGTTGCGACTCCTATGGTCACGGGGTCAATTGGATATCTTGAGTTGATGAACGCATCTTCATCTATCCACAATGAAAGGACAGTGCCCCCTAAGCCCGTATCCGGAGGATAGACGCTCAAAGTATCGAATGCATTGACCAAAGTGTCTATTGTAATTCCAAGACTGTCGATTGTGTCAGGCGAAAATTGGAAAACCGTATCATAAACTTCAAAGGGCGACCAGCAATACGTGGTATCTGTGGGAACAAAGGGGTTGTAGGGATTGTTATAATGGACAATCTCGTATTCCGTTAATTTGGTGGTGTCGTTGAGTGTGGAATCAGGGTTGAACAGGTAGCTCCAGGTTGTATCTGTTGCACAAAAAAAACTGTCCAATGGAATACCGTCAACGGTAAAAGCAAAACTCATTGAATCGACCACCAGTGCCTGATTGTAATTCAGGGTATCATAGTTTTTCAGGTTATACCTGGAAAAATCATCCACAAAATTTTTTGCTTTACTTAGTTCCGCATTGACTCTCAAGGGCTTAAGCCCCTCCGGGCCATTCTGCTGCCCGTAGGACAAGAATGAAAAACAACAGTATAAACACAAAAGGGAGACAGCCTTGTTCATGCGATCTATTCAGGTGTACTTACGCCGGAACTATCAGATGCAGCAATAGAATCAGCGGGGATTCTCTGAGCATCCATGGTCAGCCATAGGATAATATAGCTGCCCTGCTTGATCAGATTCTTCCCGTGTACCGGGTGCTGTTTGTATACTATGGCATTCATCGTGTCCGAGCTGGTGATTATGGTTTCCTGGTCCCATCTGGGAGGTGCTACATTCAATGAACTCGTTTTTATGTTCAATATTGCCTCTTCAAGGCCCAATCCGATAACATTCGGTGCCTGTACTTCCTCCATACCCAGGCCACCAGCCATGATCAGATCGATCGTCGCCCCTTTAGGGACTTTAAATCCCGCACTTATGGTATCACCATTGTACTTGAATCCCACCACCTTGTTTCCATGATCATGCACCACCTCTATTTCCCCCAGCTTGAATCCCCTGGTCTCCAATATGCTGATTGCCCTTCTCATTGTCTCATCAACCAGATTGGGCACAGGTACTTTTGGTGTCTCGCTCGCATTCACGATCAGGTAAATCGTCCTATTTTCTTTAACCTGTGACTCAGGTTCAGGATCTTGATCAAGCACGGTTCCCCTGGGTTTGTTCACATCATAAATGATATTTCTTACCTTATATCTCAATTTGCGCTCAGCGAGAAAGGCACCCACCTCCTCCTCCGCAAAACCAGATAGATCCGGCACTGTGATCGTTTGGCCATGTAACGTATAATCCTCCAGAAACCTCAGGCTATACCACAACAAGCCACCTAGCAAAGCAAGAGCTATGAGCAGGTTAATGAAGAACGTTCGGCTTATCAAAAATCGGAACATGTAAACAATTCAAATAGGTTCCTCCAATCAGGCGGTAAAGATATATTTTTTCTAGATATCGATTGGATTGGCAAAAAATACTATGTTTGTTCAAATAGCAAAATGCCTCATTTATTCTCATGCTAAAAGTTGCAATCGTATCTGGAGGCTACTCTTCTGAATACGACATTTCCATTCAATCCGGTGAAACCGTCTACAACAACCTGGACAAGGCGAAATATGACACCTATCAGATTATCGTTAACCCGGATAATTGGCTGCTAAAACGGGATAATGGGGATGAAATTGCGCTGAATAAGCAGGATTTCACAGTACTTATCAACGATGAGCTCCTGACGTTTGACTATGTGTTCATCGCCATTCACGGCGACCCCGGAGAAACTGGAGTGTTCCAGGAATATCTTGATGGCCTGAACATCCCCTATTCTACCTGTGGTGCATCGATCTCCAAACTGACCTTTGATAAGGAGGCTTGCAAGGATCATCTGAAAGACACGGAAGTCAGGCTTGCCACATCTGTGCTAATTGCCAAAGGCGACGAAGTCAACCAGGAAGAAGTCCTGCAAAAAGTTGGATTACCCTGCTTTGTGAAACCCAACAACGGAGGTTCAAGCTGTGGCATCTCCAAGGTGAAAGAAGCTGGGGATTTTCAAGAAGCGCTGGATTTGGGATTTACCGAGGACGATGAAGTAATGGTTGAACAGTTTATTGATGGAAGAG
>DTRK01000196.1:4367-9647 GCA_012965955.1 Flavobacteriales bacterium | reverse complement strand
TGGAAGGTACTTGACACTATAACCTTTCAAGTCGAAATAAGTGATTCAACCAGCCCACACAACATCTATATCAATATTAGAAATAGTGGGTCATACGCTTATTCGAACTTGTTCATGTTTGTTACCACCACTTTTCCCAACGGTAAGACAAGCAAGGATACTGTCGAATGTATATTGGCGGACCAGCAGCATTGGCTGGGAAGTGGACTGGGAGACCTTTGGGACCACCAAATATTGTATAGACGCCAGGTGCGATTTCCGCTTTTAGGCAGGTATGCCTTTACTTATGAACAGGCACAGAGAAGTGGCCAAAAAGCATTTATTGAGGACCTGCCTGGAATCCGGGATGTGGGAATCAGGATTGAGAAACATAACTAATCTGATAAAACGGCGTTAGCTTATCCGTGGACGGGCACAATAGATATAGAAAATGGATTATTGGGTTCTGGCTAGTTGTTCTAGGCGGAGCAGGTGGATTTGTGCTGATGATGTGGGCGGTTACAGCGGGGATGTTCGGTTCTTTACCAACTTTCGAGGAGTTGGAGAACCCCCAAAGTAATATTGCGACTGAAATTTTTTCCGCTGATGGCCAGCTTCTAGGTAATTATTTTTTAGAGAATAGGTCAAATGTACTTTACAAGGATCTTTCGTCTAATCTGGTCAATGCACTGGTGGCAACAGAAGACATTCGCTTCTTTGAACACACCGGAGTGGACTTACGTGGCTTGGCCAGGGTTCTGGTTCACACCATCATATTGCAACAAAATCGTGGTGGAGGCAGCACCATAACCCAACAATTGGCCAAAAACCTATTCCCACGAAAAGAGCTTTCAAAAATCGAATTGGTTGTCAGAAAGTTAAAGGAATGGGTCATTGCAGCTCAATTGGAAAAGAGCTATACAAAGCAGGAGATCTTGTCGATGTACCTGAATACGGTGCCTTTTGGGAGCCACTCTTATGGGATTAAGTCAGCCGCAAGAACGTTTTTCAATACAACCCAGGACTCACTTAAAGTCCAGGAAGCCGCGGTACTGGTGGGCTTACTCAAAGCACCTTCATTTTACAACCCAAAGAGAAATCCAGAACGGTCAGCGCTTAGAAGAAATACGGTAATGAGCCAGATGAAAAAATACGGTTTCATTACAGAAACTGAATTTGATTCGCTTAAAGCCATACCTATCGAGTTAAGCTATACATCTCAAGACCACAGCGCTGGGCAAGCCACCTATTTTAGGGAGTATTTGAGGGGGCAGATAAATGGGTGGTGCCAAACGCATACAAAGCCCGAATCCAATGAGAAATACAACCTCTACAAGGATGGCCTGAAAATTTATACCACCATTAATTCTAAAATGCAGCGTTGCGCGGAGCAAGCAGTAGCTGAGCACCTGGGAGGAGAGCTTCAGGGCCAGTTCTTTCAACATTGGGATGGTGTTAAAGACGCCCCGTTTTATCGGTTGTCGAAAAAAGAAATTGAAAATAGCATGAATGGCGATAAAAGGCGTTCTGCGAGATACAATGTGCTCATAGGAAAAGAGTGTGGTAACTGCGGACGAAGAGGCAATTATGTAAGCGAGGTAAAGGTAAAGGACGTTAGGTACTATGAATGTTCTGCCAGTGACTGCGGCTATAAGAGTCTTGTTGTCGCCAGGGATTCAATTGACGTCATTTTTAATAGGCCAGTGAAAATGCGGGTATACTCAGTGAATGGGGAAATTGATACCCTGCTAAGCCCTATGGATTCAATTCGTTACTACAAGCACTTTTTACATGCAGGGTTTATGTCTATGGATCCCCATTCCGGACATGTAAAGGCTTGGGTTGGAGGCATTAACTACAAGCATTTTCAATATGATCATGTGAAGCTTTCCAAACGGCAGGTAGGCTCAACCTTTAAGCCTTTTGTTTATACAATGGCGATGGATGCAAAGTGGTCTCCATGCACTAAGATTGCCAATGTTCCAGTCACATTCGAGAAAGGGGAGTTTGGCATCCTCAAGTCGTGGACACCCAGAAACTCGGGCAGTGAATTCAACGGACTCATGCTCTCATTAAAGTTTGGATTGGCAAATTCAATAAATTCTATCACAGCATATATAATGAGGTGGTGTGGACCAGAGGCTGTTGCAACTTTGGCGAAGGACATGGGAATAAAAAGCCGTCTTGATCCCCAACCTTCACTGTGTCTCGGAACTTCAGATATTTCGGTGTATGAAATGGTTGGAGCATACAGCACTTTTGCCAATAAAGGTGTTTGGACGGAGCCTATCATAGTGACAAGGATTGAGGATAGCAAGGGCAATATTTTAGAGGAGTTTATTCCGAAAAGGAAAGAGGCAATGAGCGAAGAAACAGCGTCGCTAATGATTCACATGCTTAAAGGGGTTGTGGACGGGGTTTACGATGAAGAAGCTGAAAAGAAGGTTGGTACAGCCATACGCCTGAGATTCAAATACAAGCTGAGGGCTCCCATCGCCGCAAAGACGGGAACCACTCAAAACTACTCCGATGGATGGTTTATGGGTATTACCCCCAATTTGGTTTCAGGTGCGTGGGTAGGCTGTGAAGATAGAGCAGTACACTTTAGAAGAATGAGCTTAGGACAAGGTGCGAACATGGCCCTGCCGATTTGGGCTATTTATATGAAAAAGATATATGCTGATGGATCCTTGGGTTATACAGAACAAGATCGTTTCGACATCATCCCTGGAGAGAAAATGAACATAGAGATGAACTGCACTCGATATAACTCCATGCAAAACAGTGACCGGGGTGATAATCCAGACCCTTTCGATTAAATTTATTCAACCCCTATCTCAAAGCTGATGAACTCCTTAGTGCAGCAACTTTCCCTGGCGGGAGTGGACGATGATACAGCTAATCATCTGTCCAGGGAAATTGACAATGTTCTTGCAAGAGAGAATTTTGAAGCCGCCTGGTCACGCGTCTCAAGGGAAATTTTGAATCCTGACATGTCTTTTGACATTCATCAGGCAGCCTTTAATTATGTGTACAAGGGTTGGGAAGAAGAGCCGCCAAAACCAGTTTGGATTCCGACCGAAGCTGAAATAGCAAGAACAAACGCCTACCAATTCATTTCAGGGCTAGGTCTAAGCGACTTTCCCTCTCTACATGCATGGTCCAGTTCTAATTCAAAAGAATTTTGGGAGAAAACAACTGAGGTATTAGGCATTCAGTTCAGCCAGTCCTATGTTGACCTGTACACCTCCAAGGATGTTGAAAATCCGGATTGGTTCTCAGGAGGCATGCTGAATATAGCAGACAGTTGCTTCAATAGGGACAAAAACGACCTGGCGATTACATGTCAGAGCGAGCATGGCTCAATAGAGCGATGGACCTTTGAGGAACTCCAATCGCTAAGTAACAGAGTCGCCCAGGGATTAAGAGACCGAAACCTCGAAGTTGGAGATGCTGTGGCAGTTGACATGGTAATGACTGCTGAAGCGGTAGCAATTTATTTAGGCGCTGTGCTAGCGGGCTGTGCAGTTGTATCGATCCCTGATAGTCTGGCCCCAGATGAAATAGAGAAGCGTCTGAAAATATCGAAAGCAAAAGTGATGTTCACGCAGGATGTACTGCTGCGGGCAGGCAAGGAACTCCCGCTATATGAAAAGATTCTAAAGGCAAATCCGGCTTCTGTTGTGGTTCTTCCGGCTGGAAATGAAATTGTAGTTTCTTTGGAAGATGGTCATCAGCCATGGGAAGATTTCTTAAGCGACAAGGAAGATTTTCAGTCAGTGCAATGCGATCCGATGGACCACATCAACATATTGTTCTCAAGTGGAACTACAGGGGATCCCAAAGCGATCCCATGGAACCATACAACACCGATTAAATGTGCCTCTGATGGTTACTTTCATCATGACATCCATCATGGTGATGTAGTGGCGTGGCCAACGAACCTGGGATGGATGATGGGGCCTTGGCTCATCTTTGCCGCCTTTTTAAATAAGGCTTCAATAGCTCTCTACTATGGCGCTCCTTTGGGTAGGGAATTCGGTGAGTTTGTAAGAGATGCGGACGTGAATATGCTGGGGGTCGTACCAAGTATGGTTAAACACTGGAGAAATAGTGGAGCCTTAAAGGGGATTGATTGGACCGGCATTAACAACTTCAGTTCCACTGGAGAGAGCTCCAATGCCGATGACATGTTTTGGCTGATGGCAAAAGCAGGCTATAAACCGGTAATCGAGTATTGTGGCGGAACAGAAATCGGTGGGGGTTATTTATCAGGCTCAATGCTACAGGCTGCGGCACCGTCATTCTTTACCTCCCCAGCTATGGGCCTTGATCTTCACATAATGGATGAAGAAGGAAGAGAAACAGATCAGGGAGAGGTGTTTATTAGTGGATTGTCACTGGGTTTGTCGGTTGAGCTTCTCAACCAGAACCATCACAAAGTGTATTTTGAGGACACACCAAAAGCCGGGAATCAGAAATTAAGAAGGCATGGTGACGAAATAGAGATTACAAAATCGGGGTTTTACAGAACACACGGTCGTGTAGATGATACGATGAACCTTGGAGGAATAAAGGTCAGCTCTATTGAGATTGAAAGAACGCTCAATGCGCTGGATGAGGTTGCTGAAACGGCAGCTATTGCGGTGAGTGATCGCTCAGGAGGACCCAGCCGGCTGGTGGTTTACATGGTACTGAATTCTGAGGCATCTGTGAATTTAGAAGAAGCCAAGAAAACGATGCAAAAGCTAATTAGTGAGAAACTTAACCCATTGTTTAAAATTCACGATGTTGTTATAATAGAAAGCTTGCCCCGCACTGCATCTAATAAAGTGATGAGGAGGGTGTTAAGAAAGATGTTCCCGGACACCTCTAGTGCGCAATAAAAAGTAATTATGGATCAGAAGCCTCAGGTATTGTCGATCATTATCCCCGCCTATAACGAAGAGGCCACAATTAAAGCAATATTGGCCAGGATTGAATCAGTGGAATTGATCAATAGTATCAGAAAGGAGGTACTTGTAATTGATGACTGCTCAACGGATAATACATTATCTAAGATACAGGAATATCAACAAGCAAATCCTGACCTTACAATCAACATCATCCCATCTGATAAAAACGCGGGTAAAGGAGCGGCTATTCACAAGGGAATTGAATCTGCAACGGGTGATTTTATCGTAGTACAGGATGCGGACTTAGAATATGATCCACGAGAGTACAATGATCTGCTAAAACCTATTATTGAAGGCTTCGCGGATGTCGTTTATGGCTCCAGGTTCATGGGAAGTAACCCCCATT
>DTRK01000196.1:2135-4357 GCA_012965955.1 Flavobacteriales bacterium | reverse complement strand
GGGCAATCAATTTTTAACAGCTCTTTCAAATATGTTCTCAAATCTCAACCTAACGGACATGGAGACTTGTTATAAGATGTTCAGGTCCGACGTTCTAAAGCGCTTGACGCTTAGAGAAAAGCGATTTGGCTTTGAGCCAGAAGTTACCGCGAAGGTTGCAAAGGCGCCAGCCGTTAGAATTTATGAGGTGGGAATATCCTATTATGGAAGAACGTACGAAGAGGGCAAGAAAATCAGTTGGAAAGATGGGGTTTGGGCCATTTACTGTATTCTCAGATACAATCTTTTCAGATAGCCAGATTAAAATATGGCCTTTAAGATATTGGCGTAATCATCCCATCCCCATTCTGGTCCGTCCCAAGGAGGATTGTACAAAAAGCACATGTACATGTTAACATAAATGGCAAGACAGGCCAACGCTCCAACAGTTAGCTTTAGCAGCTTGCTGTTTAGCGATAATGCATGGTGAACGAAATATGCTAAGGGAATACTGAGCAAGGCGTAATATTCAATAAACGCACGATGCCCGTAAGCCGCCCCGAACCACCATGCCCACCAGCTTGAAAAGATGTAATATGTAATCAGCATAATTGTGATAATTGCATAGCTGCTATGGATACCTTTTCTTAGGGTAAAACACAATCCGGCCAAGGAAAGAATCATAATTGGATTGTAGATCAGCCATCCGTTTTGAGGACTGAACAACACTTTTAAAAGGGCTGGTGATGCCCAATTGAATCCCTGTCCGGCTACCCCATAGCTGTAAACTATATAATTACCGGTTACGGCATGCCAATATAGGAGCTGAGGAAGCAAACCAACAACAAAAGTTATACTCAGAAAGATTAACAGGCCTTTGTTTCTGAGAACCAATAGTAACCGGTCCTTTATATCGCCCAGGGAATTTGTATCAGCCAGCAGCAAGTATAAAGCGATGAGTAAGTTGCTGGGTCTTACCACGGCGATTACTCCTAGCGTTATTCCCAGAAACATTCCGGTTTTGAAATTTGGCTGAGACAAATAGGCATGTACTTGATAAATGAACCAGGAAAAAAGAAAGAGGGAGTATACATGTGACATCCCCGGCTCAAAAGACGTGTAATAAATTAGATTGGTTCCAAAGGTTAAACAAATGATGGTCAGCATTACTGCCAGAACATTAAAAGACTTGCTGAGTACCTTCATCATAAGAAAGGATGCCAGGGCGCCATAGAATGAGGCAGACACCACCACGCTATAGATATATGGCTCACTAAATCCTGTAGTTGGATAATCGGTGATGTAAGCAAACAAATGCGCCAATAAGAAAAATGGCAATTGCAAGAGGGCAACACCAATATGATATATGTTCAATGTATTCCCGTTGAGAAGCGGACCAGCATATGGGAGATTGTGCATATCGCCCTCAATGAAAAAGTAGGGCAAATATTGAAAGTACCCCATAGCATCGGAACTTATTATCAAATTTAGGTGCGATGCTGCCCGGGAATATGTAAACACAATGAGTGTAAGGAAAAACAGAATGACCGATGCAATAGCGAAAGCAGCATTCTTGTGCTTTATAGATATGCGAAGGTCGATCAAGGGCTGATGTGGTATTGAATGAAAGGGCAAACTGGTTCTAGCGGAATTTGTTTCAAACGCATGGCTTGCTTTAATACAGAAGCACTACATGCGGATATTTCCTTGTTTTGCTGCTTTGGCAGCTTTGATGTCCTCAGCCCGCCCTTTGGGGATCGCTTTGATAAGGCTTTTGGTATAATCTGTAGAAGGGTTGGCATAAATGTCGTCGGCATTGCCGATCTCTCGTATTTTGCCCTCCTTCATAACGATCATCCTATCAGACATAAACTTAACAACGCCAAGATCATGAGAAATAAAGATGTAAGTAAATCCATAATCTTCCCTCAACTCATTGAGTAAATTGAGCACCTGTGCCTGGATAGAAACATCGAGAGCAGATACGGACTCATCACAAATTATAAATTTTGGATTTAGCGCTATGGCCCTGGCGATACAGATTCTTTGCCTTTGACCCCCGGAAAACTCATGTGGATATCGATAGAAGTGCTGGGCATCCATCTTCACACGTTCTAATATTTCAATAACTCTCTCTTTTCTTTCTTTGGGGGATGCTAATATGCCATGTACGTTCATGGGTTCTATGATGGCCTCGCCAATGGTAATTCTGGGGTTAAGAGACGAATAAGGATCTTGGAATA
>DTRK01000196.1:0-2125 GCA_012965955.1 Flavobacteriales bacterium | reverse complement strand
TTCTTTTCTTATACTTTTGAGTTCAGTTGTTGAGAGTTTCATGATATCTGTGTCGCGATAGATAATCTCTCCACTAATTGGCTCTTCCAGCCTCAAAATGGACCTGCCCAACGTAGTTTTGCCGCAACCTGATTCTCCAACCAATCCAAGTGTTTCACCAGGAAACAGATCGAAACTTACATCATCTACTGCTCTAACATAATCCTTTACCTTGCCGAAGAGACCTGCAGTTATTGGGAAGTATGTTTTTAGGTTTTTAATCTGCAGTATGGGCTCTTTCTTGTATAGGATTTCGTGTTTCTGCGTTCTCTCCTCATCAGACACAGTGAACTTGCTGATTACATCTTCAATGGTCTTGTCACCTTCCTTCACCTTTCCGGAACTATCTGTTTCCATGAAATCAGACACAGTGGGCAGCCAATGCAGCCGCCTGTTTAACGGAGGCCGACACGCCAAAAGTCCTTTGGTATATGGATGCTTTGGGTTTTCAAAGAGCTGTAATACTTCTCCTTGTTCAACGATCTTGCCCCTGTACATGACCACTACCCGATCTGCCAATTCTGCGATTACACCCAAATCATGTGTGATAAACAGGATACCCATGTCCTGCTCTTGTTGAAGCTCGATCATCAGGTCCAAAATGGTCTTCTGGACAGTAACATCCAATGCGGTCGTAGGCTCATCTGCTATTAAAATCCGCGGATCACAGGACATCGCCATGGCGATCATAACCCGCTGTTTTTGACCACCTGAAAGTTCATGCGGATATGCATTCAGTACACGGTTAGGGTCTGGAAGCTTAACCCGCTCAAAAAGGTCTAGGGTCATGGACTTAGCCAGGCTGGCCGAAACTTTTTGATGCAGGGTAATAGCTTCCATTACCTGATTGCCGCAGGTATAAACAGGATTTAGGGAGGTCATCGGCTCCTGAAAGATCATGGCGATCTCATTGCCTCGGTACCCCCGCATTTCTTTTTCTGAAACCCGCAAAAGGTCAACTGTTTCTCCGCTTCTGGCGTGGTAGATTATCTGACCTGCGACGACTCGTCCAGGCGGGGTGGTTATCAGCCGCATGATAGAGAGAGCGGTCACAGATTTACCCGAGCCAGATTCTCCTACTATGCCAATAGTCTCACCCTGTTTCAGGGAAAAACTGATATCATTCACCGCCGTGACAAGCTCCTCTTCAGTTTCGAACTGAGTAATCAGGTTCTTTATTTCCAGCAGATTTTGTCCCCCCATCTTAAATTCCTTTACCTTCCTTCTGTGAGCTTGCGATTTTGCCAATAGTTGTTCAAATAAGCCCTCCCCTAAAGCCCATTGTTGGTTATTCTCCCACGAATAACCTCAATCGCCTTCTGGATACGTTACCTTTAACTCAGGAAGCAATATGTTATCCTCGTCAATAAGTGATTGCCCTTTGAATTTTAATAAAAGCTGTACTATAGTCAAGACATCTTTTTGGCAATATTCCACTATGCGCTCCAAATTGTTTTCTTCCCAGTATACCCTGGCAACGTCACTTCCATCCATGTCATCTTTAGGCGTTGGGATGTTAAAAACATTAGCCAATAGTGCAAGCGAAGTATAGCTTTTAAAATCGCCGAATTTCCACAGTACCATTGTGTCCAGGTGCGCCACCTCCCATGGTTTCTTGCCAGCGGTATCTAGCATAGCCGGAAGCTTCAATCCATTGATCAGTATCCTTCGCGCCAAATAAGGAAAGTCAAATTCTTTGCCGTTGTGCGCACACAATAAGTGCTTGCCGTCATTATAGTGCTTGGAAACCAAAGAGATAAACTCCTCCAGCAGCTGTTTTTCATCGTGGCCGTAAAATGACTTTATCCGAAACTGTTTATCGCTACTGCCAGTGAATACCAGAAAGCCCACTGATATACAAATTATCTTGCCGAATTCAGCGTAGATGCCCGCTCTTCCATATAGCGACTCCGGGCTATCATCTTCGTTGCTCGCCAGAAAAGAAGCTTTTTTATCCCAGAACAACTTGAATTCATCTGGAACCTGACCATAGTCCTTATATGCCGGGACTGTTTCTATGTCAAGAAAGAGTATTTTATCGAGATGCGTATCCTGCAACATTACCTTAGCTTAACAAATATCCATC
>DTRK01000195.1 GCA_012965955.1 Flavobacteriales bacterium | reverse complement strand
GGAGTTTCTAAGCTAAGAAAAGGCATAATATAAAAAACCCCGCTCATAAATCTATGTGCGGGGTTTTTTTGTGCCCCAATTTCATATTACTAAGCTCCTGCCAGATTAGATAAGCAATAGTTAGAATATTGCAGCCACAGTTTTCGTTTTATAATGGAGTATGAAAACGAAAATATACATAGTCGCGTCTTGTCTTTTTTTGGTTGTACCAATCCAATATACGGAGGCACAGGTTAAAGACCCACCACCAGACTATAGACAAGTGATACAGCCTCATCATCTAAGAGAAGCAGATGTGATGTGGTCCAAACGAATATGGAGGGCGATAGACCTGCGCGAGAAGATGAATCATCCCCTGTATTATCCATTGGAGTCTAAACGCACTTATAAATCCCTCTTTGACGTTGTTAGAGATGGAATATATGAAGGCACCATTACGGCTTATGACCCAATAGATGATGAATTTCTTAATCCAATGACCAGGGCCGAAGTAAAAGCCAAACTGGAAAGCGTTGACACTGTGATGATTCCGAACTTTGAAACTGGTGAACTCGAACCTATGGAGGTCAAAACTACCATAGAATCGAGCGATATGCGGCAGTATCGCATCAAAGAGGACTGGTATTTTGATAAGCAGCTCTCCGTATTTGAACCGCAGATAATAGGTATTCTGCTCGTGGCCGTAAAGAAAGATGAGATGGGCAATGAAGTGGGTAATCAGGCCCTGTTTTGGATATATTATCCCGAAGCTCGTTATGTTTTTGCCAATCAGTTGGTTTATCTCAGGCATAATGATGTTAAGATTACCTATGCCGACCTCTTTTGGAGGAGGTTTTTCAGCAGCTATATCTACAGAGAATCCAATGTATATGACCGGGCAATTAGTGATTACGCCTCAGGCTTGAGCCTTCAGCTGGAATCCAAAAGAATACATGATGTGATGTTCAACTTTGAGCACGACCTCTGGGAGTACTAGCCCCTTGCTGACATCTAGCCTCAATGCGTAAATCTTATGTCTTTAGCTGTCAACTTTGGCATCAAATAATGGTGATCAATTAATAGCCATGTGCGGTTTAAAGCCACAATTCAAAACTGACGGACTCTTGGCAGTAGATTTAGATATATTCAGATATGAAACCTGACGGCAGCGCAGAGCATACCTACTTATTCGGCCGGAGTATGATCACGTAGCCGTTCACCGCGGTCTGATTATTTAGATCCAGCACGTAGAAGTAAGTGTCATTACCCAATTCACGGCCTTTCTCATCAGTTCCATTCCAGCAGTTTTCTATTCCATTGGTAAAGGGGTTGCAATCCTGATAATGATCGCTCTCATACACTTGTTCTCCCCATCGGTTGTAAACGTGTAGCGTTAAGACACCATCTCCCCCTGGTGCAAAGAAATTTCCTATATAGAACACAGAATTTTGTGGTACTTCGGAGGCCGGGTTAAACACATTCGGAATCTTGATTTTTACAACCTTGGGCCGTTGTGTATCATCACAACAACCAAATGTATTACATACAGTGAGTTCGATGTTGTATGTGCCTGAATCTGAGTATGCATGTGATACATTCGGGTTATTCGGGTAGGAATTGAATTTGCCGCTGTTATCATCAAAATCCCATATCAGAATTGAATCCACTCCTAATGAAGAATCGATGCAGATTACGGTTGGTTCCAGCCCTGTGAGGCTTGCTTCAGTTCCGAATGCCGCCAGGGGTGTTGGGTAAATAGCAACAGCACTATCTCTGACAAACACACAGGTAGGACTGAAAGTTACAGATACAGAATAATAGGTGACGAGACTTGTTTCACCCGTACTTTGGTAAGTGTGCGTCACTGAATCTCCGGTTGCTGTAGGACTGCCATCTCCAAAATCCCAAACCAGCGCACTGGAATCATAAGGCAATGTAGAAAAATCTAACTCGGACGAATTAAATGAAGTTGGCAATACCGGACAACCCGAAAATGTGTCAAGAGGCAAATCAAAGACCACTATGTATTGAGGTTTATACACTTCATATTTACAGGTGTCCTGTCCACTTATTAACCATGCACCAAAGGTTACATTATAAATGCCCGGGTTGGCATAATAATGCGTTGGTTCATTAAAAGTTCCTGTCGTACTATCGTACATTCCTGCTGGTATAAGATCAGATGCTGCACCAATGATAGTATCGCCGTCACCAAAATCCCACCAGTAGTAGTCGATTGAGTCGGTTCCAAATGAGCTGTCGATGAAGGAGACTATTCTCGGTCCACAAACTATGTCATTGGCAAAGTATCCCAATAAAGGCCCGGGTACCGTTATCGGCGGCAAGGGATACTGATAAGGGCATCTTTGGCCGGTAGAATCTGCCGGATCTTCTAATTGCAGAATAGGCTGGAACGTACCTCCCTGCGTGTAATAATAAGTTATAACAGTTGTATCTGTAACCGGTGCGCCGGTTATTGCTCCCAGGGTGACCGAAGTAGAACCTCCGTCTCCGAAGAAAATGGTTATGATGTCAGTATTGAAAGTTGTTATGGTGAATGTAACCTTGTATGGCGCACAACCACCCGAATCCACTACAGATGTATCCAGCAGAATAGGGCCTCTTACCACAATGTAATCGGGTTTATAGAGTGTGTCCGTGCAGTTGTTGGGGGGGCCGGTTGTTACAATAACGCCTATATCATATTGACCGGGAAATTGATAAGTATGCGTGGCCGATGTATCCGATGTGGTTGTACCACTGCTGTCTCCAAAGGTCCACGTCCATAGCACAACATCAGAGCTGGAATTGTCAACCAACGTAAAGATATTCGGGCACAGCGTATCGATATCTGCAATTTCAAAATAGAAATCAGCTACGGGCTTTTCAATGGTAACTACAACTGAAGCGGTATCCCTGCACCCATTTGCGTCTTCTATAGTTAAGGTAACCCTAAAGTTTGTTGTGGTATCCACCGTGAATATATGTGAAGCAGAATTGATGCTCGTTGTATCGACACTCGTTCCATCACACCAATCCCAATAATAAGTCACAGGGCTACCCGTAGAAGTGCTGATGAATGTCAGTGGTGATCCGCTGCAAATTGTAGTCTGTGTTGGTGTAAAACTCGCATTTGGGCAGGTGGTAATAATCGGAACGGATTGTACTGGATTCTGATTTACACAGCCGTTCTCGTCAGTAATGTTAACCGTTGGGTTCCAGGTGCCACAAAGCGTGTACTGATGTGGAGGTGAAACAGGAACATTGGTAGTGTCAGTGGCTGTGCCATCTCCATAGTTCCATATCCATTGCATCACCTGTAAAGGGTATGTGACCGTATCCGTAAAGGTAACGACTAAGGTATCCTGTATAATATCCTGCACACAACCCGTGGTTGTATCCGGTATAATTGAAGGTATAGGGTTCTCGTTTACAACAACCTGGTGAGTAACACTGTCTTTACATCCAAACTGGTCGGTAATTACCATTTTTACATCGTATGTTCCAGGATCACAGTAGATATGGTTAACCTGCTGATAAGATCCTGTCATTGATCCTCCAGGCGCACAAACAGATGGCAGCGTATTTGGAGGAATCGGATTGTTGATGAAAGGGAACGGTGGAGAGATCAAAATAAATCCATCTCCAAAATCCCAAACTCTTTGAACCGCATCATATATCGTCGTTGTTATATCTTCAAAGAAGAAGGATCCCGGGACACAATCGGCCGTATCTCCCCCAAAGGGAGCATTGATTGTGAACTCCGTTTCTATATGGGATATGAATATATTTTGTGAAGTGGAATCGACGCATATGGAGTCAGGACACCCCACACATACTTTCCAGGTGTATAGCCATATGATTTTTGTTCCTGGCGTTCCATAGGTATGATGAAATTTAATCGCTCTTCGTCGTTCGGGCTCGAAAATTGAATCAGGAGGGTCGATAATAGTATCAGCAGGAATGTACATGCTGTCGCAAAAGCCAGATAATATGGTGTCAGCAGGTACAAAGGTCGTATCCGGAGCAGTCGTGTCCGCCTCAACGGTATCAATACCGAAACAATTGGTGTCCGCCGGCACGAAATAAGTCACCGTATCAATCCATATTGAATCCCAAATAACGTTAAAGGTATCCGTGCCAATCACCACCATATTGGGTGTTGTCGAAGTAATTGTATCGCGAGATCCAATCAGCAATGTATCTGGTTGGTAGAGAATCTTTGTTGTATCTATCGAAATGGAATCATTGGGTATATAGGATGACAGCTGGTCGCCATAAATCGTTACAATAGGATATTGCGGAATGGTATCAACTGACAACGGAACGTCAAATAAGGTAGAGCAACCAAACAGCGTAGATGATAGCGGAGTTAAAACATATTGCTCGGACATCCAAACCGTCCAGGTAGTATCGATGATCGTATCGATCAGTGGTTGGATATGATAAACGTACTCTACAATTGTCGTGTCATTGTTTCTAATGACACATGTTGTTGGCATACCTAGCCAATGTATATAATCACCTTCAAAGAAGAAGGTCTCGACCGGTGGATCCGGTGGAACCATTGTGTCGGGCGTTGTGAACGTATCTGCAGGGTGGACGACAAACCAGGTGGTGTCACAGGCAACAGTATCACCAGCCTTGAAGAAGATCGTATCCAATGGGAAGATGGCTGTATCTCCATCAGTAAATAAGGTATCATAGTTCACAATAAAGGTGGTGTCGAAGGGATACGTGGTGTTTGTATCTCCCATGTTCCATACCCAGCTCTGAGCACCTTTCGTGGTGTCACGCACCTCAATCATCCACCCGCCTGTGGCGAGCGAGTCTTCCCAGCAAAAGAAATTATTTCCAATGAAACCTCCAGAGTCTTCAATGTAAACCTGCACATTAAATTCGGGTCTTGGTTCGAGCACCTCTATCAAGCTATCCCTAAATACCTGATCGGATTCGCATTTGTTAAAAATGGCAATAAGGCTAACATCAAAGAACCCTGTGTTGGTAGAATAGGTGTAAGAAGGATCCTGAATCTGATCCGTGCCCCCATCTCCAAAATCCCATGCCCATTCATTGGCAAAGCTGGAGGATAGATCAGTAAATTCGACGGCAAAGGGATGACAACCCACTGTATCATTGACGGTAAAAGCTACCTGAGGCACCATACCCACATCTACCTGACACGGCCCCCCTAAGACTATACAAACCGCAGTTTGATTTATGGTAATCGTATCCGTACAGCCCCGGGAAGTCTCAATTGCCAGGGTCACGATAAATGTTCCTGTATCTACGTAAATATGGGTGGGGTTATTATAGGTACAGGAGGTCAGGCAATTATTGGTTGTATCCGGCATGACGGAGTCAGGGCCAGGACCTATAATGGTATATCCATCTCCAAAATCCCAATACCACGATACGATGCTGTCATCAATGAGCGTTGTGTCGTAACTACTTAAGTCTGCAAAATTTACCCTGAGCGGAACACATCCGGCAGCCACAAATGGCAAGACGAGGTTGGATGTATCCATTATCGTATCTGCAAAAAACTCAGCAATGGGTTTTGTTATACAAACCAGGTCGTCCATGATTGCCGTATCGACACAACCATTAATATCGGTAACAATCAGCGAAATATTATAGCAACCGGTATCGGTATAAATATTCGTAAATGACGAATCAGTGTAATCAGTCGACCAATCATAGAATCCCGGGCCAGGATTGGTCCAGTTATCTATATCCCAGATCCAGGATACGGCTCCATTTGTCGTATCTGAGAAGGTAACCGGAAACGGATAATCACAGGCTACTACAGTATCTACAATGAATCCAACATTGGGCTGAGGATAGATAATAACATCTGTACAATTAATAACCGTATCCGTACACCCAAAAACGTTAGAGACTACCAGCGCAATGCAGGGATTACCAGGACTAGGGTAATAATGTCCTACGTTAGGCCCTGTTGTGGATTCTATGGTAAAAGTACCGGGGCCATCGTAATTAAAATCCCATAACCATGAGTTGGGCGGTTGCAGGGAGTTGGTGGTGTCAATAAAGGTCACAATTTGGCTTCCGCAACCGATAGAATTGGTTGTGGTAAAACCAGCCTGAAGTTCGAAATCATCTATTCTAACCGTTTGAGTGGTAGTATCGGTGCAACCGTTGGCATCTGTAATAATAAGCGTTACAATGAATGTACCCGCACTGGTGTAGGTATGAGTAGTTGGATTTCCTGTATCCGTATTGCTATCACCGAAATCCCAGCCCCATTGGGTAATCAGCGTATCTCCCAGCGTTGAGTTATCCGTGAAGGTAACCTGCTCATTGGGATTACAGGAGATAATGGGTGGGAAGCCGCCTAAATTAGGTGACATAGTAAAATCCGCGACAGGAACCTTATGAACGGTAATGTATTGAAATTGGGTAGACGTATCTGAACAACCGTTGTCGTCAACTACTTGCAAGGTTACGTCCCATGTTCCTAAAGAAGTGGGAGGGTAGGTATAACAAGGGTCCTGAGTGCCGGTACTGGACCCAGCGTCTCCGTACGTGTATAACCAGTTGATGATCGTTCCGTCTCCAACCGTAGATTGATCCGTAAAACACACGGTGAAAGGCGCACAGCCCTCCTGATCATTCACCGTGAATGCGGCAGTTGGGAGTGCATAAACAACCACATTAATTATTGCGGTGTCACAATTTCCTGTGAGGGCAGGGCCGTCACAGACCGTAAGTACTACCTGATAGGTTCCAGGGCCAGTTACGAGGTAATTAGCAAATACTGTTGGATCACAAGTATTGTTCGTTGCCAGCCCATCACCAAAATCCCAAAAACAGGAAACCGCGCCAACCGTACAGTTACTGAATTGAAAAGTTGGCAGATCGGCACAGGCGGTAATTGAAAGCACAGATGCGCATGGAGTAGGCTGGGCGATTGCTTCGTTAGGATTATTTGCCAAGAGCACTGTTAAACACAGCAAAGAGGCAATATATTTGAATCTCTCAATCATCGGTTATTTTTTTCCGCCAGAGACGGACTACTATTTTTATTTCTTTTTCTTTTTCTTCTTCTTTTTCTTTTTCTTCTTCTTCTTCTTCTTGGATTTTTTGTCTGAGCCTGCCGAAGGGTCTTCCTTCTCTTCCTCTATATCATCCTCTCCCTTCTCTTTACCTTTCTTTTTCTCTTTTTGCTTTTCACCCCCCGAGCCTGCCGAAGGGTCCTTTTTTTGTTCTGGCTCTGATTCATCTCCACCGGGTTCAATAATCGGTTCCATGTTAATACGTTTAAGAATCTTCATGGCTTTCTTCATGGGGATGATTTCACCTTCCTTAATAGCAATAACCTCTGCTTTCCTGAACTTTGGCTTCAAGTCAGCCGCCAGAGCCACAGCTGCACCGTAAGAGATTGTGGTGCCTGTCATCACATATACAAACTCCTTCTTGGTCCTCATTTCTTCAATACCTTCCGTAACTCCCTTGAATGATTTTGAGCTCATTCTCTTCTTTTTCTCAGAAGAGAATATTTTCACCTTAAACTCAATAGGATTTTCCCCGAAACCCATCGTTGTGTTTTTGTCGAGAATGCGCACGGTTACCCCGACATTGGCAAATGCCGTATTGCTATATCCAGCTTCCAGGAAAAAGCCCAGGTGAGGATCATACATATATCGCAACCCAACAAAGGCCCCATAGTTGAGTCCATTCTTATTGGGCTTCTTGTATTCGCCCAGATCGTTGCCTTCAGCAACTCTGTTGCCGTTTTCATTGTAGAGTAAGTCTTTTTCATTATCCAAAAAAGGAAAGGTTGAAGTGGCAGCTGTGTAACCTAACATAGCTGAAACATACAAGTCGAAGTACTGTACATTTAAGAAAAATGATGGGCTAAAAAAGTGGTAGGTGCCCCGCAGCCCGAAGTTAAGGTAGTTATGCTTGTAGTTTTCCTTGTTCGCATTAAAATAGTAATTGCTGTCATAGAGCTGTTCATCTGCTATCACCTTTTCAATGAAGTGGCCAAGATAACCCCCAACACTAAACTTTTCACCAATTACCTTCTCACCAGAGATAGTAAAAGGAACAGAATAAGTTTTGACACTTAAAAAAGATACACCTAAATTAAAAAAGAGAGATTTGAACTCGTGCGCAAAGATAGTTGGCGGCTCATTGGCCTGAAGTGCCAGGTCCATTTCTCTAAATTGCAAATTGAATTTCTCCTTTTCCAACAGAGTCGGGTTTCCGAGGCTTGCCTGATCCGCATATTTTAATCTCTTTGCAACCTCGTCCGCTGCATTTTGGTCTGTTGTTGTCTTATCTTTCTCGTATTTAGTTCTAACTTTTGCAGGAATGGTGCTTTTCTTTAGCTGTGCAGCGTAGAAATCCTGTAATCTATAGAGCTTCTTGAGTTCTTTGTCAGAGACATTGTCATCGGATTTCTGCCCCAGTACCTGAGCGCTGGGTGCTACAATCAGGATTGTCAGCAAAAGTGAAAACGATACAAAAAGACCTTTTTTCATCTGTTTATAATTGCTTTTCAATGGTCAGACAGAACTCTCTAATATTCATCATTCTCCATATTATATAGCTGGCCCCATCTTGTTTCATGATGAAAAGCCCGCTAAAAGGCTACTCTGTAAAAACGAAGGCCAAATATAATTAAAATTTTTCTTCTCCTGATGTATGTTTCTGGCCGCAGGTACAGACCTATCAGATATTCCAGTATTATAACCCCTACAGATCAAAGCACGCTCAAAGTTAGCGTCGGGTATTAAGGTTGTTTGTGCGCTTAGTGCGTGGCTCAAAAGAACCGCTGTAAATAATGTGATCAGTGTTTTTATGCCTTTTGGTTATTTCTGTTTTTATTCTTTAATGATCTTTTGCGAATACACCCTTCCTTGCTCATCCGTTGCCTTGAGCAAGTAGATGCCTCTTGAAAGCCCAGAGGTGTTAAGCGTATAGGTAGCAGAGATCTCTTGATCCAATAGCAGCTGCCCCTGTGTGTTGTACAGATTTAGTGTAGAAGGGTGTTCTGTTTCTATTACCAGGTAGCTGGCAACAGGGTTTGGGTATAGGTTTAAAGAAAGGCTGTGTTCTGGTATACCCGTGGTAGTTGAAGAACAAGGGTTGTTGCAGTTGTTGATGAAGGAAGCAGTGGAATCAAATGCTATTCCTGAGCCCCATGCTGTTATGGCAATGGCCACATCATCTACTTCTATGCAAGTTAAATTAGGATTCGCAATACCACTTGTAAGATGCCAAACGGCGGGATCTAACAGATTTGTATTTTTAATATTTAAACAGGTCAGCTGATTAGATTGACAAATTAACTCAGATAAATATATGTTCTGGCTCAAATCGAGGCTGGTGAGTTGATTATTTGTACAATACAATCTTCCTAAAGCAGGTGCACCACTCACATCCAAACTCGTCAGTTGATTATCATAACAATAAACCCACCTTAAATCAGTTGCACCATTCACATTCAAACTCGTCAGTTGATTATTGTTACACTCCACATACCATAATGAAGTATTGTTACTTACATCTAAGCTGGTTAGCAGATTATCTGCACAATCCAATCCATAATATAAAGCAGTATTGTTACTTACATCTAAGCTGGTTAGTAGATTATCTGAACAATACAAGGTTGCTAAAGCAGTATTATTACTTACATCAAGACTTGTCAATTGATTATTACCACA
>DTRK01000194.1 GCA_012965955.1 Flavobacteriales bacterium | reverse complement strand
GATTGCGCCGTATTTCTGTTATTTTGGCACGTATTGAATTAATTTTTTCTGCCGACATAGGTGTATTAAGCCTGGCTCTGCTTTCCTCGGCATTCACAACCAAATCAACATCATTAAACTCCTCCCTTAGGATCGCGAGTTGTACAATGAGATCAGCAACTTCTTTTTTCTCGTTATAGTACTGAATCAATAATAACAGATTATTAAGATATTCCTTGTGAATACCTAACAGGCTTTGTAGTTCGCCGCTGCCAATCTCTATTTTAACAGATGAAGCTATATAAAGTCCCTCAATAAAACATCCTGTTAAGATCAGAAGCCCTATTCCCTCCCTTTGATTTCTTTGAAAGAACTCATGAGACGCACCATAAGCTTCCAGGATAATCTTGCTGAGTGAGTCTTGATTGGCTGCATTGGCCTCAACGCGTTTAATCATGTTACTTGTAATCACAGAGGTAATACCCAATTCACCCATCAAATTTTTTACGCTTTGACTATAACTCAAGCCAAGCTGAATATCTCCATTAACCACGGCATATCCCAGATCAATAGTGTGACACCCCAAATTGAGTGCGTTTAGATATTCTTCGGCAATTCCGGGCCCCCGTTTGAATTCATTGATCAAGTTAGCATCATATTCAATATCATAAAGGTTCAATGCAGATACCACCTGGAGCGGAGCAGGGAGTAAAAGCACTCTTCCCATACCACTAGTTAAACCCAGTGAGTCAGCAATATTTATCGTCCTAAAGTGATCGATGTTTGTTTCGTCCTGCTGCTCTTCTGAGCATCCAGTCAACAGGAGCAACATGAGAATACTAATAAATGGGAACGAATAAATTTTCGTCACAGTGGGTATAAGGTTGAGCACTTAACGTATAGGTTATTTCACGATGACCTTGCTGCGGTAAGATTCAGTGGACGTGGACCCACGTATGATATATACACCGGGTTTGAGATTATTTCCAACATCAATATTAAACTGAAAGGACCCATCAAAATCCCTGTAAGGAATATGAGAAAATACCAGATTTCCCGTGGCATCAACCATCTCAACCTTGATATCGGCATTTTCGTTGTGCTTACAATCGGATAAGTCAATAGTACATTGCCCAATACATGGATTGGGAAACACCCTCAAAACGCAAGAGCCGTCAGAATTTCGCTCAAGGTTAATAGCGACTATCTTGAAATATTCAAACTGTCCGTCGTAGTTGGTTTGCTTCAGGCGATAGTAGGACACCCCACTCAATGCCACATCATCGTATGTAACATAGTCAGCTGAACTACTTGTGGTCCCTGCCCCCCCCACTTCAGCGACAGGTTCGAACGTAAGGCCATTCTTGCTTCGTTCAACAGTAAAAAAGTCGTTGTTTGTTTCACTTCCTGTTATCCATTCAAGTCTTACGCGGGTGCTGTCTTCCAGGGACGCTGTAAAGTCAATAAGCACAATCGCCTTAGTACTCCCACCAGCCAAAGTAGTATTCGGCACAGTTATCGCAAGTAGTGCAATTAACACTACATAAGACAAATGTGTGTACTTACAGTTTCGTAGTATCATTTTCATAATTTTAGTGTAGGGTTTTGGAAATGATAAAGATAGCAAAAAGAGTAATGATTGTAACCAACCAAATTATGCGGTTTGCCCGGTTTAGAAATAATTACGCATAAGACCATAAAATGTTACGTTAAATCCATAGAAATGTTACGTTAAGTCCATAATTTGTATCTTTGAATACAGAGGCATATCACATGACACCATTTAGCAAAACGGGGGCTTCCGCAAGACTTAAGGACTATAAGCTCAACACATTATTGGACATTACCAAGGCGATTAATGAAAATTCATCGCGAGAGGACCTTTTCGTGAAGTTTAAAGAAGTGTTGAGAGAGAATCTCATGACTGGAAAGATGGTGCTTTTCATGAAGGAGGAGGACTGGATAGTGGCTGCCAGCTTTGGCGTGGATCTCGAAGGGTTAGATGTTGATGTTGAAAGGGATTTGTTAGGGTTTCGCGAGATCATGCACATATATTTAAAGCCAGAGCCTCATCTGGACTTGTTTGACGTAGTGATTCCAGTACTCCACAAATCTCAGCCATTGGCATTTCTGCTAATTGGCGACATTGATGAGGAGTCTTTACAAATTAGCCCCACGATAAAGCACCGCCCATTTATTGAAACGTTGACGAATATCATTGTTGTTGCTATTGAAAATAAGAAGCTGGCGAAAGACCAGCTAAGGCAAGAGGGTATTAGAAAAGAATTAGAGCTGGCTTCGGAAATGCAAAATATGCTGGTTCCGGGTACGTTGCCCAAGAACGACAAGCTTCAGGCTGCTGCCTATTACCAGCCCCACCAACAAGTTGGTGGAGACTACTATGACTATATCCAGACCAGTGACCACGAAGTCGTGTTCTGTATGGCAGACGTTTCTGGAAAAGGCATACCGGCAGCCTTCTTAATGTCGAATTTTCAGGCATATTTGCGTGCTTTGATTAAGAGAATACCCCTGTTTTATCTCATTCAGCGCTTGAACAGAAAAGTGATGGAAAGCGCCAAAGGGCAGAAGTATATCACGATGTTCATTGCCCAATATGACCTAAACACCAGGGTGCTCAATTACATTAATGCAGGCCACAATCCACCGCTATTGCTTACAAGAAATGAAGATGGTGTAATTCAAAGCGAGCTATTAAAAATTGGCTGTACCGGTTTAGGAATGTTCGAAGACCTCCCAAAAGTGGACGAAGGAAGCATAGGTATTCCCGAGAACGCTACGTTGCTTTGTTATACGGATGGTGTGGTTGAGTTGGAGAATGAAAAGGGGGAGGAATTTGGATTGGATGCACTCATCAAGCTGGTGGCTGACAACGGCAATTTGTCAATGGATGATCTCATTGAAATGATCAAAACCACCCTTAAAAACTATAAGGGCCATCGTCCGTACATCGACGATATCGCGCTGCTTGCCGCTAAGTTTATCTAGACCTTTGCCATCTCTTCCTGATCCTCTGCATGTCTGGCATGATACAGATCTAAAGCTGTCATTATTGCCATAAAACCCCAAAAGGGTACAGAAGCTTTGTCAATATCCAGGTAATTATTCAAGAAACCATGAATGAAGTAGGTAGACATGCCAAGCAATATGGATAGTGCCATCAGCCTTATCGATTCGTCGTAAGCGAAGAGGCTTAGCTTCACGCCAATTATAATGAAGTAAATGATAATTGCTATCATTGTTAAGCCACCAAGCAGCCCGCTTTCTGACATGGGCCCTATGTATTCGCTATGTGCATTCCCCAAGTCTCCAGCGTTTGTGCTTATGAGGGTAAGGTTTTTTGCTTCCTGGAATGGGGCGTACTGAAATTGATAAGTACCGGGCCCCCAGCCGACAATGGGGCGTTCCATAAACATTTCAACAGCTGAGCTCCATCGGTTAAGTCTTTCCGTATTTGAATCGTCAGTGGTAATATTTGAGATCGATTGAAAGTTCTCTACGAACTCTTCTGAGGAGTCTTGTTTATTCCTCTCCATAGACATTATTAAATCATCAATATTGACCATCAGCAGCCCGAGAATCGAAATTGCCACAATCAATAATGTTCTGAGCCTTATCCTAAACCTTATTATAAAAAACAAGCCAAGTACTGCAGGCAAGCTCACCCAAACAGCGCGACTATAGGTAAAAAGCAAGGCTATAGAAAAAACAAAGGCAATTGCTACAAGGGCATACTTTGAAACTTTAAACTGCTCAGGCCTATATATAGCAGCAATAATGAAAGGGAATAACATTGCGATTATGGCACCATATGAAGTATGGTTTGGATAAAACGGCGTCATCACGGATTGTGATAACTGCTCATCAAAACCCGCTTGCCATAAGCCCACAGTGGTATATCCTATTACCAGTAATAGCGGAATAATATAGGCCCAGATGAACCTACCGATGTTTCGGTAGTTCTTAAACATCTGCAGGGCCAGAAAATAAAAGGGGATCACAAACCAAAGCCGGGAGATAAAATACTTTAGAGACACCAAGGGCATTTCGCTTGTGATGGCAGTTACCCCTATCCAAAAAAGGTTGATGAGAATAAGGATAGATAATGGATGAACCAGTGCTTTTCTATCATAGTCACCTTCAAATAATTGACGAATAACAAAAATGGTTATTATACCAAACATCAGCGGTTCACTGGGCAAGCTCAATGATGTTCCGATATCTAGCTGGTCTAGCGTAACTGACAGTGGGGTGAGAAATACAGTTAGTAATAGCAGCTTGTCAAGAGACAGGAACCATAACAGGGCTACAATAAGTGTAAAAGGCACCAGGCCCAACCACCATTGATTGTGGGCGATTAGAACAGCATTGAGAGCGATAAATACCAGGGAGGCCACATAAACCCACTTGAAATCTTTTGAGCTGGCTGGGTTGTATTTTTCGAGTAGTATCAAGAGATTGCGTCTTGTTTCTCAGCAGAAATTATAAGGTTGGGGGTGAATAAGACTTTCTTAGAGCTCCTGCCTGATGCGAAAAGCACCATTTTGTACCACAGCTTCATCTGAACCCACAATACTGAACGGAAAAGGTTCTTTATGGGATTGCTCACGCCTACATGTGAGCCGCGAATCCTGATCGATGTAAAGCCCATGGTTAACATAACCTGTTCTGCCGAGAAGTAGTTTAAACATATTTCGTGTGTAAAATCACCATAACAGAAAGTCGTACTGAGTGGCGCATCACAATTTGGAGTGCGAAAAACCACCTTTCCTCCAGGGTTGAGCCGTTCTTTGATAGTTTCAAGCAACCTTAGAAGCTCCGACTTCGTAAAGTGTTCAATGATGTCAACACCAAGAATGACATCATATTTCTCCTGGGATTCGGACAGGAAGGATTGAACATCTCCACATTCCACATAATTAACT
This sequence comes from Flavobacteriales bacterium, assembly GCA_012965955.1. Classification (GTDB taxonomy): domain Bacteria; phylum Bacteroidota; class Bacteroidia; order NORP154; family NORP154. The sequence goes on along the minus strand of DTRK01000194.1, from coordinate 23,249 downwards.
CCTAACTGCTTTGATTTTTCTACCTGATCTTCACTAATATCGACACCCGTGATATTGGTGTAGCCGTGTTTTTGCAATAGACCCAACAGGGTACCGTGTCCGCAAGCAAGTTCTAATATGGACACCTCCTTATCAGAAGGCATTAAGGGTAGAATTTCTATAGAAAGTGTTTTCTCCGAGTTCGCTATTTGATTCGCTTCCGAAGCATCGGCGTAGCGCGAAGCCTGTGTCTTGTAGTAGTTTTTATAGAACTGGTCCCGGAATGTCATTGCCCAATTTAATGGCACATTAAGATCAAGATTGGATCCTCTTAATATTATCTGAAATGATTATCAGAATAGAGCTCAATGTAAATGCGGATAAGGCAGAGAGCATCACGATCAGCCAACGAATAGGATATGATTTTTTCTCTGCCGGATAGCCCCAATTCACTACGAATTTCTGGGGAATTGTTTCTGTCGCATCTACCTTAGCCTCTTCTAATCTTCTCTTGAGGATCGGGTACACCTCTTCGTATATATTCTCAAGCTTGTAAGCCAGCGACATTTGAGTACTTCCGTGCTTTCCCAAGAGCTCCAGCTTTCCCCCCAATGCTTTAATGGCCCTCACGTCGTTTTTAGCGACAGCCTCTGCGTATTGCCGGTTGAGTACTTCTGATTGTGATTTATAATCATGAATCCCAAGTGTTCCAAGGGCCATTAGCGAATCCTTGATGTCCCCTATCTCTTTCTCCAGATCCTCATATTTCTGCTTTACAATTGCATATACTTTATTGGCCACTTCTTTTTGCATGTTGTTTTTGGCGGAGTCCAGCAGATTGGCAATGTCATTTACGATTGCAGCTGCAATTTCAGGATCCTTATCCCTCACCTTGATTTCAATAGACTGTAGCTTTGTTCTGCGGTGTGATATATTGTCGTCGTATTGTCTATTGAGCTTGGTAATTGGATAGGCGCTCTTGGCAGTATCAATTTCGTAATGAGTCATCAGTCCATATTTCTGAATGATCTTGTACCGAATTTCGTCAGCACCGAGTATTTGGAGCATTTGCTCGGCCTCTTCTTCTTCTCCAAATTTCAGCACGTCGTTTTTCAAACCCGCATTTTCGTTTAGTACCGCTTTTGAAATCGAACTGGTGGATCCTGGAAACATGATTACCTTCGATTCGTAGAGAGGTGTGATGAAAAACGGCGCCGAAAATATGGCCGAAGCCACAACAGCGATGGCGGTGATTATGATCAACAGCTTACCGTGTGAATACAAAAAGCTTATTAATCCAACAGATTCAAAGGATTGATCTCCTTCATTTTGTGCTGTCATGTTCAGATGATTTAGGTTTAGGAGGTAGACATACCACCTAGAGGGTTAGTCACGACCTTTAAGAATGCCTATAACGCTTTTAAGACTTATTAGTTTCAATAAAAATGCTGCGGCTGTTGTGCACAGCACTAAAATTCCAATATTCAGCATCCAATTGCCAGATAGCGTCTTGGTAATTTGTCCAAAGCCAACCAAAAGAGTTGCTAAGAGGAGAATGGATAACAAGAAAGGATAATTAACCTTGAACTTAAAGATATATTGTATCAGGAACACCTGAATAATTGCAACGGCAAATTGAGTGACAACACTCGCAACAGCAGCTCCTTCCGCTTTCATGCTGGGTATCAGTATTAAGTTCAGTCCAATATTGATCAAGATACCCATAAATGCCATCAGGTTCAGGTGTTTCAGATTATCATTTGCCGTTAAGAGGGTTCCGAAAACATAAGTAGTGGAAATTGGGATGAGTGATAACATCAACAAGGACAATACAGATGAAGATTGCTCATTAATATCCAGATATAGCAGCGAAAGTATCTCCTTGCTGTAAAGAGAGACACTAATAGCCAAGATTAATGCCGGGGCTATGATCAAGCCGTACGATAAGCGCGTAATTCCTTCAACTGCTTCTTGCTTACCGATCATCCTGGAGTAGACGGGCAATAAAAGCACAGCAATGAGCATGGCAAACATCATCGCTGCGTCTAATAGGCGGTACCCCTGCGCGTAGATACCTGCATACATAGCCCCATCAGGCAACATGCGCTCTAGCATTACAGAATCTGTTCTCATGTAGATGGTCATCAACAATACCATTAATGCAAAGGGCATGCTCTCATTGAGGGTCTTTTTCCAACTCGCCACACTCCATTGAACGGAAATACGTCCTGAAGCCTTCAGAACCAAAGTTAGGGCAACTAGCAATGCTGCTCCATAAGCAGCAGTCTGGGCATATACAAACCACCATATATCAAAAGGTTGGTCAGAGATGTTTCCCCACAAAAGTGCTCCGCAGATACATACCATCAGGAATCGGTCCAGTACAGAAATAACAGCATCTGACCGGAACAAATGCAACCCAGACAGGTTGGAGCGCAGGTAAAGTATAAATCCGCTTATAAACTGATTGAGACACAGCAATGCGAGCATTTGAATCTGAAGGGTTTCATAACCAATTCCAAACCCAATTGACAGGGTCACAATTGTATAAAGAACTGCGAAAATAAACTTCAGGCCCACTATAGCTGATAGCTGCTCTGAGATTCCATCTGGATTCTGAGCGATATTCTTGTTATTATAGGTGGTTATCCCGAAATCCAGAAGAATATTAAAGAGAAAGGAGAAATTCAGAAGGGAGAAATAAAAGCCGTAATTCTCGGTTCCAACCACGTTTTGGACCTCTCTGTCAATGAACAAGATCCAAAAAGGTTTGACCAACAAAGTCAGTAAAAAGAGCAAACCCAGATTGGTTAAGAACTTCTTTTGCATGGAGAGTTTAAGGAGACTTCTGCCAAGAACGACGTGAAGAGAGATTAATTATACGAGAGCGAAAAGATTATTTCTTTCCAATTCCTTCGAATTTGAGTTCAACTATCCGCTTTTTCTCAATCATGCTGCTATAAATATACAGGTGGAACTTTACCTTTTTCCCGGTGATATTTTCGTGAGCTACCAGCTTCTTGTATTTTGTACCCTTCAAATAATAATCATTCGTACTGTCTTTTTCGACAATAACCCATTCATGCCCCAGACATTCTTGAATTTGCTTTTTGTACGATTCGTAAGAGTTCGACAACTTCTCTGTTATACGTGTATCGGTTTCCAGTAGGCACTCACACTCCGGATAGGAGGAAACATCGTTGATGTAACACTCGTGTCCGTCAACAAATTTTAGAGTTGCTTTAAAATATTTCTTTTCGTGCCCAGTGATCATTCTTGTGGTTGCCTCACCCTTGACAGGACTGAAGCCATCCTTCGCAGCCTCTAGCATTGTTTTGAGCCGGGTGCAAAAATCCTCAGCCGGAGGCGGCTCGGGACTTCTAAAACCCAGCGACATCATGGTAATTACAAAGGGAACCAGCAGTGCTCTTTTCATTGAGAGATAATTGAGGTTATGGGTACACGATAGCAATTATATAACCTGCAGATACGAGATAACCAGGCCATACGTTACACTAACAAGCAATTATTAGGCCGCCTAAGATATTCTGCTCCAATCTTTTATGTGCCGATATCGTTCTTCAAGGTGTTTGGATGTCTTCGCATTTTCTGCTGCCTTGAGATCGGGATCCGACGACAACAACGCGTCCGCTTGGTCTCTGGCTAGTTGTAACACCTGTATATCACGTACCAGATCTGCTATTTTAAGGTCCAACACCCCGCTCTGTTGGGTGCCCTCCAGATCGCCGGGCCCCCGAATCTTCAAGTCCACATCCGCAATTTCAAATCCGTCATTAGTTCTGGCCATGGTCTCCATCCGCAACTTTCCGTCATTTGACAGTTTTTCACCCGTCATAAGAATGCAAAATGATTGATCTGCCCCCCTCCCAACGCGTCCCCTCAACTGATGCAGTTGCGACAAACCAAATCGCTCTGCACTTTCAATGACCATAACCGAAGCATTGGGAATGTCCACCCCAACCTCAATCACATTTGTAGCCACCATTATATGGGCTTCGTTTTTCACAAATCGCTGCATTTCATAATCCTTGTCCGCCGGTTTCATCTGTCCATGCACAATACACAATTGGTAATCTGGAAGGGGGAAGGCCCGGGCAATGCTCTCATAACCGTCCATTAAATCTTTGTAGTCCAGTTTCTCGGACTCCTTGATCAAAGGGTACACAATATAGACCTGATGGCCTTTTTTGACCTCCTCTTTGATAAAGGAAAACACCTTCAGGCGCGAGCGGTCAAAGCGGTGAATTGTCTTAACAGGTTTTCTCCCTGGCGGCAACTCGTCAATAACCGAAACGTCCAGCTCACCATAGAGCGTCATAGCAAGTGTTCTGGGAATAGGAGTGGCTGTCATAACCAGAATATGTGGCGGCTTCACCGGATTTTTCTTCCAAAGTTTCGCCCTTTGGGCAACACCAAACCTATGCTGCTCATCTATCACAACCAGGCCAAGATTTTTAAACTTGACCTTGTCTTCAACCAGCGCGTGCGTACCAATTAAAACATCTAAACTTCCTTCCTCGAGGGCCTGGTGAAGCTTCTTTCTCTCCGCAGTTTTAGAGGAGCCGGTGAGCAGTGCCACTTTTAAACCCAAAGCCTCTGTAAACTCTCTAATGGATACAAAATGTTGGTTTGCCAATATGGCTGTTGGCGCCATTATGCACGTCTGAAATTGGTTGTCGATGGCTATCAACATAATCATGAACGCCACAATCGTCTTCCCGCTTCCTACGTCCCCTTGCAACAGCCGGTTCATTTGATTTCCAGAGCCTAAATCAGCGCGAATTTCTTTAACTACCCGTTTTTGTGCATCGGTCAGTTCAAAAGGAAGGAACTCTTTATAAAAGGCGTTAAAATAGTCGCCGACCTGAGAAAAACTCAACCCCTGGAATGATGTAATTCTCGTTTGCCGAGCCCCTAGAATTCGCAGTTGAATGAAGAACAATTCTTCAAATTTGAGACGGTACATGGCTCTTTTTAAAAGCTCATTGCCACCGGGCGTGTGTATGTTGGCAAAGGACTCTTCTCTAGGCAATAGGGCGTTCTTTTTGACCAATTCTATCGGCAGAACTTCTGTAAGAAATCCTTTTGAGACAGAAAGCAATTCTTTTAGCAGCCTGCCAATTCCCCGGCTGTTTAACCCGTGGGTGCTCAATTTTTCGGTTGACGAATAAACTGCCTGCAATGGTGATCGAAGCGAGGCATCTGTTTCAGCGACAAGGTCCATTTCTGGATGGGGAATACTCATGGCACCTTTATAAATGTTCGGTTTGCCAAACAGGAGATATTCTTCGTCTTTTTTTAACGATCGTTCAAACCATCGTGCCCCCCTAAACCATACGAGATCAATTGTACCACTGTCATCTTTGAATTTGGCTACTAAGCGTTTGGCCCGGGGTTTTCCGACCATCGCCATTGAGACAATCCTTCCCTTTAGCTGAATAAAGGGAATGTCCGACCGCAACTCACTAATCTTGTGTATCGTGGATCTGTCCACATATCGAAATGGAAAAAATGTTAGCAGATGATAGTAAGTGTGAATCCCCAGCTCCTTTTTCAGAAGGTCGGCCCTTTTGGGCCCAACACCTTTAAGGAATTGTATTGGAGAGTCAAGAATATTTTGGTGCATTGCCAGGCTATCTATAGACCTAACAAAATTATAAAAGCATGATGTAAAACCTAAGTGAGGAGTGCCTTATTTGCCCTTGAGCTTGTCCGAGCTGAACGAAAATGGAAGAATATCACTTACACTATTGACAACGTGAATTTTCCCCTTCTGACCTCGCAAAATGATTCTGATGTTTTGGCCGTGCTTCTTCTCAGTCTCCACCATCACCTGCCGGCAGGCCCCGCAGGGTGCCAGAGGCTCATCGATGCCAAATTCTTCTGATTTTGCGGTAATGGCAATGGCCTTTACCGGAACATCGGGATGATGTGCTCCAACCGAAAACATCACAACGCGTTCCGCACACAAGCCTGAGGGATAAGCCACGTTTTCCTGATTGTTCCCTACTATAATTTCACCGTTGTCGAGAAGGGCAGCCGCTCCTACATTGAAATGGGAATAAGGAGCATAGGCGGTGTCTGCAGCTTTACCTGCAGCCTCCAATAAGCGTGCGTCCAAATCTGTAAGCTCGCCAATTGAATCATACTCATCGATTTCTACCCGGATTTCTATTTTTTTAACCATGCCCTTATCTGAAACGCCAAACCCCACAAAAATTCAAAGGTCTAACGGGCACAAAGTTAAACAAGTCTGCTTTAAATACTGAACAGGATTTAGCTGGGTTAATTTTAAACGATTTCTGCGATTGATAGTCTTTGGTTACCTTTAACCTTTCAAATTATATGTTGTGATATGAGAAGAAGAAAATTCTGGTTGTTGTTCATTGTTCTATGTGCTGTTTCCTGTAAGAAAGAGGCCGGAGATGGGGGATTGGCTACCATCCAGGGCCACGTATATGAAAATCTGTATGACCCGTCAGGGGGTTTCCTCGAACAGATACCAGCTGCAACTGAAAATGTCTATCTGATATATGGTGATAACACCACCTATGATGACAGAGTCGATACAGATGCAGATGGCAAATACGAATTCAAAGGTTTACAAAAAGGGGAATATCGGGTATTTGCATTCTCAGACTGCAATACGTGTTCTTCCGGCTCTATTGAGGTAGGGGTTGACGTTGAAATTTCGGATAAGAAGGGAACTACTGCCGCTGCGGACATTTCAGTGACTAAAAACCTTGACTATAATGACGGCACAGGCTCTATACAGGGTTTAATAGTTGAGCTGGAATATACTACGGATACGCCTATAGTTGTCTCGGCTTCTTATAACAAACCAAACGAAAACGTCTATATCGTTTATGGCAGCGATCCAGCCTACTTTGACAGAGTGGACACAGATGGATCGGGGCTCTTTCAGTTTACAGGCCTTTTAATGGGCCCATATCGGGTATTTGCGTTTTCGGATTGCGAAAACTGCCAGTCGGGAACAGAAGAGAAAGACGCATCCGTGACAATCAGCACTAACGGTGAGGCCGTTGATGTAGGCACAATCACTATCGAAAAACGATAAGTTCATGGCTTCGTTAGAAGAATCTCTTGGGAAGTTTCAGCCTGTCTCACTATCAGAAATGGACAAAGTGAAGCTGATGAGGAGGACAGAGACGAAATACGTTTTTGATGCAACGATGCTACCTGAAGTACTAGATGGGTTAGATGGCACTTACCGGGTTTTGGAGATTGAAGGAGTTAGGAGGAACCCGTACAACACCGTTTATTTTGACACTGATAATCTCAAGTTTTACACCGAGCATCACAATGGCAAACTCAACAGACAGAAAATTCGGATCAGGACATATGTAAATTCTGCCATTTCCTTTATTGAGATAAAAACAAAAAACAATAAAGGGCGAATGATCAAAAAAAGAGTGAAAAAGGAAGACGCAACTTCTAATCTTTCAGAAAAAGCATGTGAGTTTATCAGAAAACATGTTGATATAGACACCAATTCTATCTCGGTATCACTTTGGAACGGTTATAAGAGAATAACTTTGGTGGATTTGAAAAATAAAGAGAGGGTGACGATTGATCTCGACCTGGAATTCGATGACAATGGAAAGAAGGCCCAAATCAGCGAAGTCATTATTGCTGAAGTAAAGCAGAAGAAATACAATGTAAACTCTTTCTTTATTCAAAAAATGAGGAACTTGCGCATCAGGCCAATGCGCATGAGCAAGTACTGCATAGGAGCTGTACTTCTCAAGGACTGGATCAAGTCTAATCAATTCAAGGAGGGACTCAAGTACAATAAATTTAAGGTTAAAACACTAGTAATAAATAAGATAAAACATGGAAGAATTAGCAACTGACCCCGAAGCGATATCCCGGCTGTTTGGTATAAAATATATCAATCTTCAGGATTTTATGGAGCTATTGGTACGCTTCTTCTTCAACTTTGGCATAGCGCTTATAATCGTCAGGGCAATTTATTACCCAATCACCCGCAGAAAAGACTATTTGTTCACATACCTGATGTTCAGTGTTATAGTGTTTTTCTTGTGCCAGTTGCTTTCAAATGTTAAGCTCGGACTCGGTTTCGCACTTGGACTGTTTGCCATATTCGGAATAATCAGATACAGGACTGATCCCATTCCAATTAAAGAAATGACCTATCTCTTTCTAGTTATAGGGCTGGCGGCAATTAATGGACTTGCCAATAAGAAGATAAGCTATGCGGAACTGATATTTACAAATGTGGCCGTTGTTGTTGTTACCTATGCGCTGGAAAAGTTGTGGTTGCTCAAAAGCGAATCGAGAAAAACAGTGATGCTTGAAAAGATTGAGCTGATCAAACCGGAAAATCACGCATTACTATTGAAGGATTTACGGGAGCGTACAGGTCTCAATATTCATAGAACAGAAATTGGAAGAATCAACTTTTTACGGGATACTGCCAGGGTCAGGGTGTTTTATTACGAGGAGGATGCTGCATATTCTTCACTTGAAGACGAAAGCGAACGAGATACAACCCTTGATTAAAATCCATTTATGAACAGAAAGACGGCACTTGCCATTGTTTTCGCGGTGATTTTTTCTTCTGCGAATTCGCAAGTGAGTCTTGATAGCAGCGAATTTCCTCTTGTGGGTACAGTCTATTCGTTGAGCAATGTGGCTTTTGTCAACATTCCACCTGTTTCCGCTTCGGGCCCTGGTCAAACCTATGATTTTACTGGTGGCTTTATTTATGATGCTCAACTCATACAGTACAATGATGCAACTGCAGACCTGTTTTCTGCCGACTATCCAACGGCCACACTATCCAGGTACATTCCAGGGTTGGATTTTGACCAATATCTATACTATGCAACTGACTCATCAGGGTTTTGGCAGAAGGGAATGGTATGGGTCGGATACATAATTGACACCAACCAAATTGACACGCTGTTTTTTCACTACAATGCGCCCAATGAGGACACCTTGCTAAGCAGCCTCTATACGTACGGCTATTCTGACAGTACATATGCGCTATCTGAGTTGACACTATGGCTTGGGCTTACGCAATTAGACTTCTACAGCCACGTATATAAAAAGATAGATGCTGATGGGTGGGGAACGATGGAAACGGGATATGGGACCTATGACAGCGTATTGCGGGTACATGTGACCGAATATAAGTACGACAGTGTTTTCATCCTTGGCAGTTTTGACAATGCTACACTGGACACAATCGACTACCATTTATACTACGAGAAAGGAGTGCGGCATCCCCTGGTCAAAGACTTTACTACCCCGTTTGTGGATGTCCAGGGGACAGACACCACTCTTTACTTTGTGACAGAAGTGGTGAACGTACCGCCACCTCCACCGATTATCCTGGGGTGCACCGATACAGCTGCAGTCAACTACAACCCTCTTGCGAATCAAGATGACGGTTCTTGTGTAATATGTTCAGCGATCTCCTACACCCTAACTCCAGATACGTATATATGCGAGGGCAGCATTATTGCGCTCACTGTAACCGGAGGTAATTCCTACATATGGTCAACAGGGGACACAACAAGTTCAATTACTGTTAGTCCGAATGTTACTACAACCTATGCCGTACTCATTAACGACAGCCAATACTGTTGGGAGCAAGCGGCTGTTGAAATAACTGTTTATAATGATGTTGTAGCTGACTTTTGGAATGATTCGCCAAGCAACACCGACTCGACCACTTTTGTCAATTTGTCTACTGGAGCAACGACATTCTTCTGGGATTTTGGAGACGGAAATACCAGTACTGATGCTAGTCCAACACATTTTTATGGTGCGCTAGGCTCCTATAATGTGACTCTAATTGCTTCAAATTCATGTTTCATTGATACCTTAATTGTTGCCATCGAGGTGGCGCTAAGCATACCCGGGATTAATGGAGATATATCTGATTTGAAAGTAGTACCCAATCCTGTAATTGGTTCAGCGACTGTGGTGTTTGATTTGGCTTCGAGACAGGAATCTAACCTGGAGATTGTTGATGTCTTAGGACGAGAAGTTTCTATACTCAACAAACAGCGATTGGAGGGGGGGCATCATGAAATTGACATTAGTGAGCAGGTAAGCGGGCAACTGTCCGGGGTGTATTTTATTCGCCTTAGAACTGAGGAAGGCGTAGCATATTTCAAATGGATCAAGCAATGAACATACTAAAAACACATTGTTTGCTGTGGGCATTGATGATTGCTATGGCACTTCATGTGGAGGCCCAAATAGTCTTGAATGAGATCTGTCCGTCCAATGCAAATGTAATCGGTGATGAAGATGGTGAATATCCGGATTGGATTGAGCTTTACAATGCGGGTGCTTCTGCCATTAACCTACAGGGCTATGCGCTAAGCGACAAGGGCTCTGATTTAACAAAATGGACATTCCCCAATGTTTCAATCGATCCATCTTCCCACCTGACAGTTTTTGCTTCTGGTAAGGACCGCAAGAACACAGTGGACCATTGGGAAACGGTGGTGAAAGATAGTTACACCTGGAGGTATCTTGTTCCAACAGCCCCCGTTCCTCCTGACTGGAACACTCTTGGGTTTAATGATGGTGCATGGTCAATTGGAGTCGGCGGATTCGGGTATGGAGACGGTGATGATGGGACGGTTATATCATCCCCCCAAACTTCCGTATTTATGAGGTATGAGTTCAATATTGTAGATACTTCGGTGATAGGGGATATCTACTTTCACATGGATTATGATGATGGATTTGTGGCGTATTTAAACGGGGTGGAAATAATGAGGGAGAACGTAGGCGTAAATGGACAACCTGCAGCATACAATACGTTCGCGTATGACCAGCATGAAGCACTTTTATATCAAGGCCAGCTACCTGAAGAATATAAATTTGTGGAGGAAGATGTAAAAACGGTTCTAACCAATGGTTTGAATGTAATTTGCATTCAGGTACACAACAATACCAATACTTCATCAGACATGTCTGCTCGGCCTTTTGTCACACTGGGAATTAAGGACGCTTCCAATAGTTATGACAATGTGCCAACGTGGTTTAAAGCAGGTGAGGCATGGATGCACACGAATTTCACCATTAAATCAGGGGGCGAGAATGTGTACTTAGTTGACAATGGAGCCAATATCATAGATCAAATTGCCTCTCCTGATATGCAATCAGATGATAGTTATGGACGTTTCCCTGATGGAAATGCGAATCTGGCCTACTTCGGCATACCTACACCTGATTCGACAAACAACAGCTCGGCAAGCTATGCGGGATATGTTAGTCCACCCGATTTTTCAATAGATGGCGGTTTTTATTCAGCCTCGCAAACATTAGCATTATCAGATACTTTCCCTGGTGCCATTGTTAGGTATACGATCGATGGCACGGCAGCTAATGTAGCATCGCCACAATATTCTTCAGCAATTCAAATTGACGCAAATATGGTAGTGAGGGCAGCAGGGTTCTCCGTGGGATATCTGCCAAGCGAGATCAGCACCAACACTTATTTCATTGATGATTATTCCACCTTGCCAGTGATGTCAATTTCTACCGCCCCAGAGAAGCTGTTCGATTGGAATACGGGAATTTATACGCTTGGCCCGAACGCCCAACCCAACGTCCCGTATTATGGGGCCAACTACTGGCAGGACTGGGAGATACCTATACATATGGAGTACTTTGATGTGAATGAAAACCTTCAATTTGAGCAGGGTTTAGGGATGAAAATACACGGAGGATGGTCGCGCACGCAGCCGCAGAAATCATTTAGATTATTGGCAAAAGGCCGATATGGCGAACCGTCGCTTGATTACCAGCTTTTCCCGGACAAGGAGATATATAGCTTCAAGAGATTTATCTTACGCACCTCTGGCAATGAAACAGCTCAAAGTGGCACCTTCTTCCGCGATGCCTTGATGCACAAGCTGGTGGAGGATACACACAATGATTATCAGGATTACGCCCCGGTAGTCACTTACCTGAACGGACAGTTTTGGGGGATATACAATATGAGGGAGAAGATTGGCCGGTATTATTTGGCTGAGAATTATGGGGTGGACCCTGACAGTGTAGACTTGTTGCAATTCGACGGAGCAGTTATCGAGGGATCAAATGATGATTTTATAGACCTGGCAACGGTAATCATCACGCAAAACATGGCAGATACGACGAACTACCAGGCCGTTGAAGCGAGGCTGGACATTCCCAATTTTTGCGATCACTTCATCACCCAAACATTCTATGTCAATTGGGATTGGCCCCAGAACAACATCAAATATTGGAGAGCGCAGCAACCCGGCTGGAAGTGGAGATACATTGTAACAGATATGGATTTTGGGTTAGGCATGGGGGGCTCTGTCAATGACAATGATATTGAGAGGGTTCTAACCCAATCTAATACCGGCCACGCATTTATGCTCAACGCCTTGTTGAACAATACCACCTTCCATGACTACTTCATCAATCGCTACGCTGACCTGATCAACACAATTTTCACCGCAAAGAACATGAGAAACCTGGCTTATGCTTACAGGGATTCAATTATGGGAGACATGCCAGATCACCTGAATTTATGGGGAGGGGACATGAATACCTGGCAATTGGTCAACATTGAGGGGAATCTGGTCAGCTTTTTAAATAACAGGCAGGGTCCGGCAAGGGATCATATTGAGCAGTATTTCAATCTGAATAAGCAGGTGGATGTTACACTTAATGTCTATCCAGAAGGGGCAGGCACCATTCGAATCAGCACCATCGTACCTGATTCCCTTCCGTGGACGGGAGTCTATTTTGATGGAGTGCCAGTAACAATAACAGCCAATCCAAATCCGGGATTTCAATTTTCCTTTTGGCAATCGATCAATTTGGTTCCGGCCCCGAACACCAATGCGTCTATAACGATGAATATTGACACCAATGATGCTTTTACAGCATATTTTCTGGGATCTCCAGATACACCTCGTGTTACAATATCTGAGATCAATTATAAATCTGAACAGAACTTCGATGTTGGCGATTGGGTAGAGCTGCATAATTATGGAGCGGTAGACATGGATCTTTCAGGATGGGTATTCAAAGACGCTAATGATGCAAATATTTATACGATTCCGGACAGCACAATCATCAATACGGATGGATACCTGGTAATAGTAGAGGATTTAGTGCAGTTTGCAGCTGGACATCCAGGCGTATCTAACCACATTGGCCCATTTAATTTTGGATTGAGCTCAAATACAGATATGATCAGGCTTTTCGACGAGAAAGGAGACTTATATTTAAGCATGACTTATTATGGAGCGAGTCCCTGGCCGGAGCTTGCAAATGGTCAGGGTCGCAGCCTGGAACTTTTGGATCCCTACAACAATCTCAGTTCTTCCAGCAATTGGTTTGAGGGTTGTTTTGGGGGCTCACCCGGGGTTGGCTTCACCCCATGTGTTATCGGAATAGATGCGGTTGAGAATGGCCTGAAAGGATTGATTGTAGAGAACTATCCGAATCCCTTTGATCAAAACGCCAATATATTTATTACGACGGCCAAACAGGGATTGGTGAGGGTAAGAATTGTAGACCTTCTGGGGAACCAAGTTGCTGTTCTGCATGCTGGGCAGCTTCCGGCGGGTAGACATTACATGAACTACAAACCAGAGGGTTTGAGCTCTGGCATCTACTATCTTCATGTACAAACGAGTAACCAAAGCCAGGTAAAGGTATTGTCTTATTTGAAGCAGGAGTAACGCACTGGTATGAAGAAGCTTGCTATTATTTTCATCTGTATTGTGTTCGCAAGAGCGGGAATTGCCCAAACTAATGACGCTCAACTTTGGTCTTGGGTGAGCGTTCATAAAAAACTCACAAAAGACCTAATAGGCACACTGGAGCAGCAAGTGAGGTTAGATCACAACATATCTTTCCCTAAAAACATATTTACAGAGTTGCGAATGGCATATCGCTTTAATAAATATGTCAAATACACGATAAGCTATCGCTTCATGAATAGGGGCCAGGTAGAGGGCGGGTTTGTTACGGGTAATCGATTCACGGGAGACTTAAGGCTGAGGTATAAGAAGAAGCCATTTATTCTCTCTTATAGGAATCGAATGCATTAACTATAATCGCAATAAGATGGGTTTGGCGTTGGACCTTGATAAGAAATTCTCACCCTTTGCTTCCTTCGAGATATACTACCACTTAAACAACGCTGAATTCAACAAGAACCGATATACCCTGGGAGTTGAATTTGACCTAAAGAAGCGAAACGAGTTGGATGTTTTTTATCGAATACAACAGGACTACAATGTGAATGACAGGGAGAGGTCTTACGTGATTGGAATAGGGTTCTCCCATTCATTTAAAGGCACTCTTTTCAAGTAATAATGAACTAAGGACCTATTAGGGCTACTGCGTACGCGGCAACGCCATCTTCTCTCCCTACAAATCCCATTTTCTCGTTGGTCGTAGCTTTAATTGAAACATCTTCTGAGTTGACATCCATCGCATTTGCAATCGCCTCTTTCATTGCATCAATATGGGGCGTCAGCTTAGGTTTTTCCAGGCAAACAGTACAGTCAATATTGCCAACCTTATATCCTTTCTTGTGGACCAGGCCAACTACATCTCGAAGCAGAACCTTGCTGTCAATATTCTTAAAGTCAGCTGAGGTGTCAGGGAAATTCTGGCCAATATCTCCGAGATTTGCCGCACCAAGCAGTGCATCACAAATTGCGTGGAGCAGTGCATCGGCATCCGAATGGCCTACGGTTCCCCTGGAGTGTTCAAGGTGGATCCCGCCAAGTACCAGGTCTTCACCTTCCTTAAGTTGGTGAACATCATAGCCAAATCCTATTCTATATTTCAATGTTGGTAGATTTTGTGTTTATATAGGATAGCTGAACTATTTATGCTTTTTGTCTATTTGATAATGCGTATCTGGACATCATATCTATGGGAACTCAATGCTAGAAGTGAACCAATGCTACCAACAACTCGTATCCAGTTTCGTTCTTCATTGTGTTTAAGGCATTTAGACAGAAATGCGTTCTTGATATAAATACGCTGCTACGCTAGCGGGTTATGGCTGCTAAGATAAGCAATACGGAAATGGAAGAGAGGCTTCTCCTTACCGAGAGATCTCATTTGAGCCTTGATCCTTAAATCCCTCAAAGTCGAAGACAAGAGTAAATCGAAGTGTATTCTCGAGTGGATGCCTGGTCGCTGTTGGAATCAGGTAAGCAAAATCGAGTCCAAATACCTGATACTTTAGTCCCGCCCCAAGTGTGAAGTACTTTCTGGCACCTTTGGTAGCGTGCTCATGAAAATATCCACCACGAATAGCGAATTGCTTATCATACCAATACTCTACACCTGCCGAATAAGTCAACTCACGCATTTCCTCGCGGAACACAGACCGTTCACCCGTTGAACCATCAATTACAACACCAGGAGCATCACTAAAAGATCCAAACATTCCGCTCACGATAGACCTATTAGGGTCTTTGCCGTACAAGATGACATTCTGCCCACTGCTGTTCACAACAGGATTTCCATCACTGTCAGTTTCGTAGATTGGTGGAGTCGGCACCAATAATTTGTTGATATCTGCAGCGAACATTATCGTGTTATACTCATCTAGCTCAATGGTAAGTGCACTACCAATGCGCATGTTAATTGGAATGAAATCTTGATCTGCTGTCTCGGTGTATGAAATCTTGGCTCCAATATTAGAGATATTCATACCCAAGCCCAGCGTAGCATCCTTTTCGCCTACAGTTATATCATCTTGATAAAACACTGAGACGTCAGCAGCTACAGATTGCCCAGGCCTTGATTCCCCGGCACTTTCAATATAGTATCCTCCTGTAAGGTTTGAATAGATATAACGCAATGCAATACCTCCCGCTATATTGTCTCCTAACTTATTCGAATAAGCCAGGTCAAATGCGAATTCGTTAGGATTAAACTCTCCTGTCACCTCTCCCACGATGTTGGTAAACACTATGTTGCCAAGTGAAAAATACAAGAGGGTAGCGCCGATTGTCTGCTTGTCGTCAATTCTTTTATATCCTGACAAATAGGCTAAATTAATATCTGGCACAAGGGCCCTTAGCCAAGGCGTGTAGGATACAGCGAAGCCCATGTCATCTTTTATAAAGGCCAGCTTTGCAGGGTTCCAGTGAATTGAATTGGCATCTGGTGTCGTTGCAACACCTGCATCACCCATTGCTCCCGCTCTTGCATCAGGCGAGATCATTAGTAGGGGAACTGCAGTCGTGATGGTGTTCACGACGTTATCGTCATCAAGACCGTTTAGTTGATAAGAACTAATTTGTCCAAAGGAACTAAATCCTAAAGAACAAAGCACTGAGACAGTGAGAATACGTCTTAAAAGTGGTTTCATTTGACTGTCTGTCCAGATTAAAGGCAAAGATAGGAATTTATACGTTTAAATTGAGATATGGTTCCCGATTGAGTATCATTGATTTACAATTAACGGACTCTGCCTTTTTTTATTGTTATTTAAGAATCACCAGTTTTTCGTATTGGTCGGCATAATCACCAGATGAAGAGCGCACTTGAAGGTGATACACATACACTCCTCTTCCAATATTGTCTCCAAAGTCGTCTTTTCCGTCCCATGTCAAGTCCGTCCATTGCCTTGGGTCCGGCCTAAATCCGTGGGTGACGATATCCGTGTTTATCGTTTTGACCAGGCGGCCCGATATGGTGAAGACCTGAATTTGAACGTCGAGCTGCTCTCCTGGCTTGTTGTGTTCAAACCAAAATTCTGTATATGTTGTGAACGGGTTGGGGTAATTCAAAACATGGCTCAAGGCAAGCTCTGCTGATTTTGCCACCACGAAGTCGGTAAATACCTGGGCAGAGTTGTTGTACACGTCCCAAACCTTAAAGCTCAGTTCATGTGGTCCGTCTGCCAATTCCGAAAACGGATAGGTTACGGAGCCGCTCTTATAATTGTCCTTATCGGCCTCATAATCGTCATTGAGCACAAACGGATTATCAGTCTCTCCATCCATTATTGCAACAATGTCATGACCAATTCCATTTCCCGTGGTATTGATGCCGTGTTCATCATAGATATAGGCCAGGAGAATCGGGTTTTCATCGGTCAAGCCGCCGTCTACAAAATTTGTATCGTTCAAATACAATCGCACTTGGGGCCCGGAAAGGTCGGTTTCTATATTTGATGAAGTTCCTCCAATAATAAAGTCTTCATAGGGCCCATTCGCATCAGTCACTCCGTTCTCTGCATAATAGCTGATGCGCCCCTGTCCCGGCTGATAGGCAATATCCTTAGGGACAATAAACGAAAACGAAAAGGCGCCATTTACTACACTTGCTTTTCCACGAAACAAGGCGTTTTTCTGAAGGCTAAACGTCTTTGCACTACTTTTGGGATCATTGGCCAGTGTAGTTACACTAACGGCCTTATCAAATACAGTGGGATAAACGGTTCCATTGAAGTTTGTGAGTTTTGTGCCGCTTTCATCTTCTACATGGCCGCTGATAGTAACTTTGCTTAATGCTTTAAGCGTATCCGCGGTCCCTGCAACAGCTTGTTGGTTTATGGAGTCTGTTAATACTACATGCTCAGGATAAGCAAGCATCATGGCCGGATCACCGAGCAATGCGAATTTTCTGGTGTTTGCAGCGCTAGCCCCAGCGTCAATTGCGGAGTTCTTTGTTTTCATATATACGTCCCCCAGCCTTGGCATTTCCCCGTTGATTGGCTCAAATACATTTTGATACAATGCTGTGGTAAGCGTGAGGTTAGAGCCAGACGTAACCACCCTGGTAGTAGTGAGCATAGCGATGGCTCCTCCTGTTGGATTCAGGAACACATATTCTCCTGCTGCAGTTCTTTCGGGGTCATCATAACGACTGAATTCGCAAGTGGCGGTCATGAACAAAGGCAAATTGTCATAGTTGCTCCATCCATTGATGTCAGAATTCTCCAAAACGCGTTCATGTGCCCATCCAAGCTCCCCACCGTGACCGATATAGTTGACGATTAGGGCACCTCTCTCAATCCGGTTGTTAATAGCGTCCGTTGCATCGGGATATCGCTGCCCGCCGGGAGTCGATTCCTGGTTGTAAGCGTCCAAATAAATTTTGTCAATATCATAATCCTTATAGTTAGCTGATACGGTATTCATTGCCACTCCTTCAGATTGGTTGAGGTGGAGGTCGAAATCCTCATCATCTGCGATAAAGCAAATGGTATTCCGCCAATTGCGCATTGTTATCGGATCGTGGTAATGTTTGATTTTGTCAACCATAGCCTGGGCCTGGTCAGTGGTCTGCACCGGAATTCGGCCTATTCCTATGTCAATGGGTTCGGATGCCGACTCTCCTTCTGTATCATCCAGCAAACCAAAATAATCGTCAGAAACATAAGTGGCAATAGGGTTGTAGGAGTTAGCTGATTGAAAAGTGGGGATGTAGTTTGAGTTGATGGCCAGACGCCCCTTGTGATCAAAGGAGCCGTCGCCCATAAGCAATAAATACCTAGGCAGATCGACGCTATCGACTGCCCTCTTATAAAGCATCCTCATTAGGCTCTTTATGGCCGTCGCATCCTGGGCCCCAGATGAGAACTCATTAAAAACTTCCTGAATCTGCACCACGGCAACATCCATATTATCCATATCTGTGTGAAAATTAGCAAGGTCCTTGGCCGAACTATAAAAATTAGCATGCGTAACAATCACTAAATCTGGCTGCCCTATTGTTCCATGGATGTTTTGATTGGCCACGGGCCCAGCAAACTTTGGCGACAGAAATGTATTGCCAGTAAATGCCACAAACTCTCTGAGGGAATCAGCCGCGAGCACAAACTCTGTATTTGACCCTGCAAAAGTGGTTTGTTGAAGCGCCACATTGGCGGGATCAGTGACTTCCCATATCTTGATGGATGAAGCTGAATTGCTCAATGTATATTTAGCAATGTTTCCCAGTGCCACGTTAGCAGCATCTCGAAATGCCATTTGATTTCCGTTCATCTTCAGCTGGCGCCTGGCATTGAGCTCAATATAGTCGAGCCAACCAGTAGTGGAACCGGGCGTATTATTGGTCACAGTAAGGGTGAAGTTAGAGCTGGAGGGATCAAAAGAGCCTTCTTCTGTGTCTAGCTTTCCAATATCTTGTAGGTAGTTGCCATTTCCGACATTGGTTCCTGTATAATTTACATTCAAGCCAGTGGAACTTAGCTTGAACGAGAAACTTGAAACTGGGAGTACAGCACGCCCCAAGAAAATTGACTTATAGTATACCTGGGAGTTTGAAACTCGATTGGGAAAAGAAAATGGAAAGCTGTATGAGGTTGCAATATCAAAATACTCTCCATACCATTCTCTTCCTGACATGAGCAGGTTTGTGAGATCTTGTTCGTGAAATTGGTGATCGTCAAATGTTGTGGTGGTTACATTTTCTCCAGTATCAGAGCTTTGAGTGATAATACGTTTCGGGCTTCCCGTTCCGGCATCGGTAGTGAGAAAGTAGTATGTGTTTTTAGAATAGTCATGTACCTCATGTTGAAAGCGGCCATCGCCCACGTCAAAGATCCAGGTATCAGGGCTTTCGCCATAGAACAGGATATAGTCAGCACCATTAAATGAGCCGTCGGATTCTCCGACCACTGCGATCGCATTTTCCACAAGATCATCATATCTAAATTCTGAATTTTGTTTGGGGAGCATTCCCCCACCGTTGCCATAGATCCTTATGTTCTGGGGGTTGATGGAGCCAACATCAATGCCCATGTTGGCAAGGTCCTGGTAGTCGAGGCGGTGAATTCCGTCCTGGTTTACTGATATTTTGTACCACGTGCCACTGCCAAGGATGGAGTTTGCAGCATAGTTGGCTGTTTTTTGCCCGCCTTGCTTTGCCTGGGTCCCTTGGGTAACGGAAGTATTCAGTTTAAAGGCAATTAGCTTCTCATATTTTCCGGAAACAGAATTTAAACGTAGAGGTATAAAGCTAACTATACCGTGTGGCCGTTTACGATGCCATCTAATAGCTGTGGTAATTTTTATTTGCTCTCCAATTTGTGAGAGATCAGCAAGCTTATTGGCTTCAGTACTTTCAATTTCTGCAAAACTCTCTTCGCTTATGCTAGCTAAAACCGTAGAGTTTCCAGAGGGTACAGCCAGGCGCTGGAAATAAATGGGCAGCTCTTCACTTTCCGCTCCATATATAGCTCCAGGGAAATACAGGGAGTATAAAGTAATCTCATCGGTGAATTGTTCCTTTATTATCGGTGCCCAGCTAAGATGTGTTCGCCCATCACCTTCAGGTGTATTGGCCTCCAACGCC
This sequence comes from Flavobacteriales bacterium, assembly GCA_012965955.1. Classification (GTDB taxonomy): domain Bacteria; phylum Bacteroidota; class Bacteroidia; order NORP154; family NORP154. The sequence continues at coordinate 2,921 of DTRK01000194.1, read as the reverse complement.
ACATTTTGCGACCCGGCCTTATACATATTCGGTGTCCTTTGGGCGTTAACAATAGATGAATGCGTAATAATCACCAATACCAATAATGGGAGCAAGGCCTTCATCTCTTAAATCTTAAATGGTGATTAAAGGTACAATTTATCAAAATCTCAGCGAAGTGGTTTACCTGAGGTAATGCATAAACGTGGCCTCTGTGACAATATTGCACCTAATATATGAAATTAAGGATTCTGATCAGGGGGGCAAAAGTAGGGGGACAGGGAAAGCGAAGAATAATGGGAAATTTATACTCCCTGTCACTGGCCCTTGCTGCCTTGTGCACCCAATTTGATTAACAATCTGATGTGAATAAAATGAAGTTCAGTGTCTTCTATCTGGGACTGTCTCGCCTATTTTTGTAAGTTATTAGAGACGTGCCCGGTCAGGCGTTGTAACCGAAAGGCAAGTGTCTCGTATATGGCTGTACTTTGATAAGATCGCGGAACATAGTATTGACATTCCTTCTCGCTTCGTTGAGCACCATAGCCTATGCGCAGCCTGCAGAGTACAAGAACTCGCCCGAAGAGTATATTGAGAAGTATAAATCGGAGGCGATTAGAGAAATGCTGATGCATGGTGTACCCGCGAGCATTACGCTGTCTCAGGGAATGCTGGAGTCGGCAAATGGCAATAGTCCATTGGCTATTTATGCGAACAACCACTTTGGAATCAAATGCCACCGGGGCTGGGAAGGCCTGACTTTCATTCAGGATGATGATTCGAAGGATGAATGCTTCCGTAAGTATCCGCATGTATTGGACTCGTATAGTGATCATTCTGAATTTCTGCGAAAAAGAGGGAGATATGCAGCCCTGTTTGAGCTAAAACAGACTGATTATAAGGGTTGGGCACGTGGATTGAAAAAGGCTGGCTATGCTACCAACCCAAGATACCCCCAGCTACTTATTACTTTAATAGAAAGGCACAAGCTCTACGAGTATGACAAGGTAAGGGAAATGCCTTCTCTTCTGCCTGAACCGGAAGAATCTGCCAGTAAGCCCATTATGAAGGGGCGAAAGGTATTGTTACACAATAGGGTGAAATACATTGTTGTTAAGGATGGCGACACTTATTTTGAAATAGCCAACAACCTTGACATGATGCTGTGGCAGCTTTATAAGTACAACGACCTCAAGAAGAACGAAAAGCTTCGTGTGGGCCAGGTGCTTTATCTACAGCCCAAGCGCGGCAGAGCCAAGCGAGGTTATGAATACCATGTGGCTAAGCGGGGAGAAACCATGTACGCAATCTCCCAGAAGTATGCCATTAAAACCAAGAGCCTGTACAGGATGAATAGAATGGTAGAAGGCGCTCAGCCTGATCCCGGACAGCGCATCTCACTGCGCAAGGTTGTTTCTGCCAGGAAGTAATTATCTGTAGCCTGCAGTCTTAGCCCTTATTGGATTTCTGCATCATATTGCCATCTACACTATGTACTTTAAGGAGGCCCCAATGTTAGCCAAATTAAGACAATCGTTCGTGGGGTTAGTTAACATGGCGATGTTAATAACAATTTTGAGTATCTACGGATAGAGTTGTTTCGTGGTTAATTTTGTTTTGCATCCCGCACAAAGCATCGGTGCAAGTTTAACCAAATAGCATAATTATGAAAAAAACATGTCTACAATTAGCGATTTGCTTATGTATTATAGGTGGTGTAATGACCCAAAATACATTTGCGCAAAAACCGGCTGACAGTAAATATTCTCTAGAGACGGAGTTAAATCTAGCGGGAACCACGATAACTGCACCGGGTATCAAGCTGCGTTATTTTATGAGTGAAACGATGGCCATCAGCCTTGGCTTTAATTATTCGTCTTCCAAAGAGACCAGTAATTATACCGACCTCACTACGGAAGCGTCAGGGTCATATGAAGTATCATCGAGCGGAATGGGTATTAGCCCTGGCGTCCAATTTCACATGGCGGGAACAGATAAATTGTCTCCATATGTCGGTTTTAGCATATCGATAGGAATGGGTAGCGCTAACACAGACGGCACAGATGTAGGTCTTGATTCAATGGGTGTTATGGGCTATTCAGCAGATGTTTCGTCCTCATCGGAGATGCCTTGGTCGAGCTTTGGCTGGGGGTTGAATGCTGGTGCTGATTATTACTTTGCGGAGAGTTTTTATGCTGGTGTTGAGTTTAGTTTAGGAGGCTCAACAACAACATACAAAGAAGGGGACATCTCTTGGACAGCTGGTGGTACAACTATTACCGCTACTACTGATGAGAGCACAAGCGCATCAATGGGAGTATCAGCTACGGGAGGAATTAGGTTAGGTTGGAGGTTCTAGTGTGATGATGGAAAAAAAGTGCTCCTGGGAAGGAGCACTTTTTCTTCGCTGTGTTATTTTTCATTTTTTTCACTTTTCAGAAAGGAACTAATCTGATTTAAAAAGCCCCCACGGGGCTTTTTTTATGCACACAATTAAAGTGGCTTTATGTGCATTGCAAATGTTCCGGTAAGGGCACGTGTATGGTGGCGGGCATCCATGGTAAAATCATACGTGAGTAAGGCCGTGCAGCGTTTCACCCTTGTACGCGCTAACCACCCCCCAGTCTTCTTTTGAAGAAGGCAACAATGCAATCTGCAACGACGGCGTGACCGTTCTCAGAGAGGTGATAGTGATCATTGTACAATTCTCCGGGACTTTCTTGCATTCGCAGGGCCTGAGTTGAGTTGATGTTCGCAATCTTGAGTTCTTTGCAGATTGATTCGATTCTGGAGCTGGTTATGGTACCAAGACCAGCATCATTCACTAATACTTCAGGTTCTAAGGGGATATACATAATAATCGGATGAATTCCTGAATCCTGGCACACATCGCGAAACCGCGCAATCAATTGTGAAAGCAGCATCCATTGTTCATCCCGTTC
>DTRK01000193.1:1195-9739 GCA_012965955.1 Flavobacteriales bacterium | reverse complement strand
CAGTCACTGAATAATTCCCATCAGCGATATTGGTTAAATCTTCGCTGGTAATTGAACCCGTCCACAAGTAATTGTACGGTGCAGTTCCTCCCGTCACAGTTAGATCTGCACTCCCGTCACTCCCTCCTACGCATAAAGGATCTGTAGGTACAATGGTAAGGACCATTGCGGTTGGCTCAGTGATAGATGTAGTTGCTGTTGTGGCGCATCCGTTGGCATCTTCAACAGTCACGGTATATGTTGTACCGGCACATAAACCCGTTCCAGTTATTCCGGTGCCTCCAGTTGGAGACCAGGAATATGTATAAGTCCCCGTTCCGCCCGAAGCAGAAACCGTTGCATCTCCATCGCAGACTCCATTACAACTCGCATCATTCGTGATTGTAACAGCCGCATTTACCGCAGGAGGTTCTGTAATAACTACCGAAGCTGCACTTGAACAACCTCCGGCGTCGGTAATCAAAATACCATATGTGCCAGCGCATAATCCAATGGCTGTTGCTGTAGTCTGAGCTAACCCATCATCCCAAAGATAGGTGAAGGGGGCTGTTCCTCCTATTAGAATGGACCCCGTCGCCTGACCATCACAAGCGCCGAAACAAGTAGCATTGTTATCAACAACTGCAGAGGCGGTTCCTCCACCCCCATCATTGATTACTGCTACCGTTGTTTGCGAGCAAGTGTTGGCATCGGTTACTGTTACTGTGTAAGAACCGGAAGGAAGTCCGGTGCAGGATGACGTTATACACCCGCTGGTCCAGGAGTAAGTATATGGACCTGTACCTCCTGAAACAGTTACAGAAACGGAGCCATCAGGCAGTCCACAGGTAGCATCTGCTGAAGCCGGTGTGAGCGTCATTGCTACAGGTTCAGTTACGTTATAGGATCCCGTTGCTGTACATCCACTTGCGTCAGTTACAGTAACACTGGCCAATCCATCACACAGCCCTGTTGCGGTTGCATTTGTCTGAAATAAGGGATCGTCCCATATATAGGTAAAAGGCCCTGTACCTCCAGATGGCGTTGCAGTGGCGGTCCCGTCACATACCCCATTACAGGAAGCATTCGTTCCCCCCACTGACACGGTAAGCGCTGATGGATCAGTGAGCGTTACGGATGCAATAACCTGACAACCGTTTGCATCTGTCACTGTAACAGAATATGGACCAGCACAGAGTGCCAACTGATCCTCATTGGGAGAAGAGTTACTCCAGACATAGGTATACGGCCCCGAACCTCCGTTAACGGTCAGGTTGGCAGCTCCGTCACAAAGTCCATTACATGACGGATCAGTTCCAGCAATGGATGCGGTAGGTTCAGCGAATACATTTACTGTTTGGGACGTGGACGCCACGCAAGGGCCGCTGGTAACCGTTTGAGTAACCGTATACGTTCCTGAAGACCCATACGTATAGCATGGGCTTTCAGCTGTAGAAGTGCCGATGCCGTCACCGAAATCCCAGGAATAGGTACCGCCGGTGGTACCCGTATTAGTGAAACAAAAACTATTACCGGTCAAACACTGGTTGCCATTGTAGGTGAAGCCGGCCGCTACGGTTGCTCCCGGATTAATGGTAGCAGTGCTACTCAGCGTATTCTGCTCAGTGCAACCGTTGGCATCAACAACCGTAACGGTATAAGTTCCAGGACAGACGCCAAACGGTCCCTGGCCTACACCCAAGCCATTGTCCCAGGTAAATGTGAACGGTGCCTGTCCGCCAGTTGTACTCGCCCATAGTGCGCCATCACAATATCCCTGGCAGGTTTCATCCAGTGGTGTGGCAAGCAGGTCAATTGGGTTTGGCTGAGTGACTTGTGTTGTGTTTTGCGATAAACATCCCAATGCATCAATGATAATTACAGTATAGGTTCCCGCACATACATTGATATTATTTGGAATGGAATCCAACCCATTGTCCCAGAAAAATGTATACGGAGGCGTACCTCCAGAACCAACTGCTGAAACGGTCCCATCACAATCACCAAAGCAGGTGGCAGCTGTTGCAGACGCGGTTACAGTAGGCCCCCCGCCTACCACAATGTTTTGCGTGACCTGGGCACAGCAAGATGGATCATTTATATCGCATATCTCCAGTGTTACAGCATAAGTGCCTGCACTTGACCAGGACACTCCACCCGGATTTTCCTGTGTAGAAGTTGACGGAGACCCCGAAGGGAAGGTCCAGTTATATGTCCAACCGCCACCAGTGGAACCAGTATTGGTAAAGTTGAACCCAGCGTTAATACACTGAGGAGAGTTGGAAGCAAAACTTGCAACCGGAGGTATACACGGACAGGATATCGTAGCGTCCCACCCAGGAAATGGAATAGAGCCATCTGATTGAAAAACAAAAGTAAGGCAAGAATCCGTTGAGGTGTAAGGTCCGATAATACCCGTACCGCACCATCCTTCTATGAAGGTTCCAGTTCCAATACCATCATAAACATACAGCGCATCGTAGCACGCCGGTAAAGGAAATGGTAGGCCAGTAGGTTCCACGCTGAACGAGTTAAAAGTAATAATGATAGGACCACCGTTATCAGAGCAGAAGGTGATCTCATAGTTCTCATTATTGCCGTAATTACCAAAAGGGCCCCCTGTATCATAAAAACTTCCCGAACATCCGTTTATGGTGATAGGCGGCCCGGGTTGAGGGGGTAAAGTAAGTACCTCCAGACATCCACCACTTCCAATATCCGGCCCTACATCATCTTCTGCACCATCTATGGTGAAGGTGGAGGGATAGCCATTAGTTGTGAAAGTTACATCCTGGCAAATCTGAGCGGGATTGGTAACGCAAGTCGCATCGTAATCGTCAGGAGTGATCCAGTTCCCGGGGCTATTTCCGCATCCGGTAAAATTCAGAAAGTTGCCTCCGTTAAGTATAGGACTTACACACCCGCCGCTCAAAGTCGTTCCAAAACACAATTGGCCAGTACATGTTACAGAACAATAGTTATATGAGGTTGTATAATTTCCGGTTTGAATACTGGCAATACTGGTAAATGTGCCTCCGGCAACGGTAATCGTAAAATCAGTTGTACCTCCCCAACTCACATCTATAGCCAGACAGACGTTTAATGTAAATGTGAAAGTGCCATCTCCATTGTCCACAGGCGAGCCCACCAGAGTAATACTGGTGAGGTTACACGCAGAAGCAGGAGTATGCACAAAGGAAAGAACAAGCGCAACAACGAGCGCACCGATCTTAACTCCAGAAAGAGCAGTTTTACTAAAAATAGATCTTTTTCCCTTATCTCCCATGAGCAGACTCGATGCCAATGTTACTCCCAGCAATGGAAATTCAATCTAATACGCTGAGCCACCAGATAAAGTTTCACATTTTCGCGTTAATCTTGCTAAATATACGTAATCATTCCTTAAAGGAAACGTAAATCCCTGATGAATGGTTGCCTCGAACAACGCAACAAAAATCATTAGGACAGAACAATCTAGTTTATAACTTTGTGAACACTGAGAATTTAAGAGAATAACAGCTGAACATAAAATGAGCCGAAATCAATGCCAGCTTACAGAATATTATGATCATCGGCGAGTTCCTCTTGCATGCATCACTTTCGTTATAACTTCAGTGAGCAAGGCAGGCAGGCCTGACCATTAAAAAACAATCAAATACAGATGAAAGTAACAGTAGTAGGTGCAGGAAATGTAGGTGCAACATGTGCCAATGTATTGGCTCATAAGGAGTTGGCTGAAGAAGTAGTTTTGTTGGATATCAAGGAAGGACTTGCTGAAGGTAAGGCGTTGGATATCTGGGAGACTTCCCCCATCAACCTATTTGACTCCAGAACTACCGGTGCGACCAATGACTATAAAGCATCTGCCAATTCAGATGTGGTGGTAATTACCTCAGGATTACCGAGAAAACCAGGTATGAGCCGGGATGATCTTATTGCAACAAATGCCGGGATCGTAAAATCTGTCACTCAGAGCGTTATGGAGCACTCGCCAGAGGCGGTTGTAATTATCGTTTCCAATCCTTTAGATGTTATGTGCTATTGCGCCTATCTAACAGCCAAGGTTGACTCAAGCCGCGTTTTCGGTATGGCCGGCATTTTAGACACTGCAAGATACAGGGCATTCCTTGCAACGGAATTGAATGTATCACCCAAAGATATTCAGGCCGTATTGATGGGAGGACATGGTGACACGATGGTTCCTCTACCCCGTTACACCACGGTTGCAGGAATACCTGTTACGGAGATGATTGACGAAGCCACGTTAGAAGGCATTGTTGACAGAACAAAAAAAGGCGGCGGTGAAATTGTGAATTTGCTGGGCACGTCGGCGTGGTATGCCCCGGGCGCGGCAGCGGCTCAAATGGTGGAGTCAATTGTTCGCAATCAACACAGGATCTTTCCGTGTTGTGCATGGCTCGAAGGGCAATACGGGCAGGACAATATCTATTTAGGTGTTCCGGTAAAACTTGGAAAATCGGGTATTGAAGAGATCATTGAGCTTAAGCTAAATGACAGCGAGCAGGAGCTGCTCAGCAGTTCAGCAAGTGCCGTGCGCGAGGTCATGGGTGTTCTCGATGGGATGGAGGTGGTTTAGATCTAAGAATTACGAATTGGGACGAATGTACGAATGTGGCTCCACTCAAATCGGAACGCTATAATTGCCTTTTATCCGATTCGAAATTTTAAGTCATCTCCCTTAGATGGCAGTGAACTTATGGGTTGGTTCCCTCTCCTTCTTTCTGAATAGCCTTTTTCGCGTCACCTCCATCAGCAAGGAAACCGCAGGTCAATTCCTTACTACTTCCAAACCACTTTGTACGATTTCTGGCAACAACATCATACATCCAATCGCGAATAAAGGGGGGTATGACCCTGAAGATGCACATCCATCGATAGGTCCATCGAAGGTGTGAAACAATTTTAAGTACTGCTGCGGATCTAACGAATGCCTTACCCTCGTGAATTACTATTACAGTATCCACCCCTTCCAATTCATGCCTAAAAATCAGTGGCTTAGCCAACTCAGATTTCAGGTGTGCAAATTCAAAGGTATCGCCACTTTGAACACGGCGCAGAAACCGCACCCACCTGTAGCAGAGGAGGCATTCTCCATCAAACAAAATAAGTGTTTTAGAAACTGGTTCCGGAGTGTTCAGCGGTAAAAAGCTATTCGAATGAGCCAGTGCAGATCACAACCTCACGCTCACCAATTTTGTTTTTGATCTCAAAGTGAGTACCTCCAGTTTTGGTTCCATCCTCACTCACGCCATACAAGTAGTAATCTCCCCTGCGAAGATTTTCAAATACAGTCTTACCACCGAAATCAGCTTCCTGGGCATCGTCATAACTGGTCACATCAATATCCACAGCTGTACCACCATATTTGATAAACACTAGCGCCTTAGCCACTACAGTCCTGTTACTTCCATCACATATACCCTCAAACACGTGAACAGACAACGTTGCCTTACCGCCAGTTCCTGGCTTGGTACAGGAGGTTATGGATAGTAAACAAATGCACAAACACAGTAGAAATATCTTTTTCATGGTATTGTATTTTATTTATATGGATGGTATTCCCTCAACACAAATTTATAAATATATTTTGATTGAACGTTAATATCACGGGTGCACTGGTAAATATACAGAGGAGTTTAGAACTCTGATTGCCACCTGGGGAAAGGCAGGGCAAGCAAGCGTACCCAAATATATTCCGCTGCGCACCTCGCTTTGAGATGGCTCGTTTCACGGTCAAAAGTCCTTGGTTATAAAGTCAATACCTTATTGCTTATTAAGTAATGAAATTCTATATTTGCGCGTTCAAAATTTGGAGGTATTTAAGGAGGAATAATTAGCAAGAGAGAAAATGCAAAGCAAAAGTGCAATACAGGCATTTGGAGTCCTATTGGTAATGGCTTGTATTTACCAACTGTCGTTTACATGGGTCGTTAAAGTTGAAGAACAAAAGGCGGCAGATTACGGTGCGGGCAGTATCGCTAAAGAGACGTATTATCTCGACTCTATTAAGCATGTAATTGTTTATGACCTTTTCGTCAATCAATACACCTATGGGGAATGCAAAGAGAGAGAGATCAACCTGGGCCTTGACTTGAAGGGCGGCATGAACGTCACGCTTGAAGTGTCGGTAATTGATGTTATCAAATCCCTGGCGGCAGACCAGGAGGACACCCTGTTGCTGAAAACGATTGCAAGGGCTTCGGAGATGCAGATGCAGAGCCAGGATGATTATGTGACTTTATTTGGGGAGGCTTTCCAACAGCTCCAACCCAATGGCAACCTCGCCTACTTTTTCTCTTCGAGAGAAAATAAAGGAGAAATAGATTTTAATACCACCAATGAGGAGGCATTGGAGTTTCTAAGGGAGAACACCGATGAAGCGATTGATGGAGCATTTGAGGTCATATCAGCGCGGATCGACAAGTTCGGTGTGAGCCAACCTAAGATCGTACCGCTGGAGACCAAAGGAAGAATCCTGATTGAGCTACCTGGGGTTAAGGATCCTGCCAGGGCGAAAAAGATACTGCAGAGTACAGCCAAATTAGAATTTTGGGTATGCTATAACAACAGAGAGGTTTACAATCAAATATTTATTCCAATAGACAAGAAGCTGGCGGAAATACAGAAGGCAGAAGCGCAATTAGCGGAGCCGGACACGGATGGAGACTCGACCAAAGTTGAAGATCTATTTACGGTTGTGGAGCCCGACACCAACCCCGGGGCCGACTCTCCACTTGTTGCATCGGTTGACGGTCCAGACACTGGGCTATCCAGTGATCTCCTGAAGCTGCTGGACTCGGTGGGAAGCGATACGGTTGACCAACAACAGCTAAGCATAGAAGAGTACAGGAAGCAGTCTCCCCTGCTTTCAAGGTTGCAGGTAGTTACTGATATTGATGAAGCTTCACAACAACGAGTCCTGGCAGACGCGCCATTTATTGGTATTTCTTTAATTCGAGATACAGCACAAGTCAACAATTTATTGAATCGTGACGAGGTAAGGGCAATGCTGCCGAAGGATTTCAAGTTCCTGTGGATGAAAAGTCCTTCAGAACAGAACATGGACGCTATCTACATGGTTGGTATAAGGACCAACATGGATGGTTCAGCTCCTTTGGAAGGCGACGTGATCACTGATGCGCGGCAGGACATCAATGGCACTAACAACGAGATCGAGGTTTCCCTGACGATGGATGATATTGGAACAAAAATCTGGAAGAACCTCACCCGCGAGAATGAAGGAGGGTTTATTGCCATCGCCCTGGACGACGAGGTATATTCTGCCCCCAGGATCAATGGTGAGATCCCTTATGGACGGACTTCGATCACGGGGTTTGATCTCAAGGAGGCTATTGATGTTGCCAACGTGTTGAACGCTGGAAAGCTGCCGGCTCCTGCCAGAATCGTCGAAGAGGCAATTGTAGGGCCATCGCTGGGCCAAGAGGCCATCGATTCAGGTTTAAGTTCCTTCATGCTGGCATTGCTTGTTGTTCTGCTTTATATGGTGTTCTACTACAACAGAGCTGGGATGGTAGCGTGTGTTGCGCTGCTGACCAATATCTTTTTTATAATGGGTGTGCTCGCCTCACTTGGAGCTGTACTAACCCTGCCCGGAATTGCAGGTATCATTCTGACGATTGGTATGTCTATCGATGCGAACGTCCTGATATTCGAACGGGTCCGTGAGGAAATTCGAGGGGGAAAAGGCATGGGGCTGGCAATAACCGATGGTTATAAAAATGCATATACCTCGATCATTGATGCGAATGTCACCACGCTGCTGGTGGGTCTCATCCTACTCTACTTTGGATCAGGGCCGATCAAAGGATTTGCAACGACGTTAATAATTGGTATCGCCACATCGTTGTTTTCTGCGATTTTCATCACCCGATTGATCTTTATCTCTTTCTTAAAAAGGAAGAAGGACATTTCGTTCTCAAATAAGTTGACGGAAGCGGCATTTACGAATCTGAATATCCAGTTCCTTGCCAGGAGAAAATTATTCTACGGTATTTCTGCCATCATAATTCTCGGTGGCATGGCATCGTTGTTTACCAGAGGGTTGAATTACGGTGTAGATTTCACCGGTGGCCGGTCATATGTTGTAAGGTTTGATGATATGGCGAATGCAACTGACGTCAAGACAGCGCTTACGGGTGCTTTTGAAAGCGCACCTGAAGTGAAGACATTTGGAGGGGACAACCAGCTCAAGATCACAACAAAGTACCTCATCAACAACGCGGATACTTCAAGCGACAGGAAAGTAGAGAGTGCCTTGAAAAGTGGCTTAGCGGGTTATCCTGGTTTTGAAATAATGAGTTCCCAAAAGGTGGGGCCAACTATTGCTGATGACATTAAGGTAGGTGCCGTCAAATCCACCATTTTTGGACTGTTGATCGTGTTCCTCTATATCCTGGTGCGATTTAGAAAGTGGCAGTTTGGATTGGGGGCACTGGCAGCTCTTTTCCACGACGTTGTGGTTGTATTGTCATGCTTCTCTTCTTCCCTTGCTGGGCCAGCTTCTTAAAGGTGTCCAGCGCAACG
>DTRK01000193.1:0-1185 GCA_012965955.1 Flavobacteriales bacterium | reverse complement strand
CAGGCTTTTATTGCGGCCCTTTTGACAGTTATAGGGTACTCTATTAATGATACGGTAGTCGTCTTTGACCGGATCAGGGAATATCTTGGACTGTATCCGAAAAGGGATACCGGTGAAGTGATGAATATGGCAATCAACAGCACGCTCAGCAGAACTTTCAATACGTCTATTAGTACCTTCGCTGTATTGTTGGTTATCTTCATACTCGGTGGTGAGGTGATTCGAGGATTCTCTTTCGCCCTTCTTCTGGGTGTTGTAGTTGGAACTTACTCTTCTATTTGCATTGCAACTCCCGTTGCGCTGGACACCTTTAAGAAGCTGGCCCAGCAAGGGAAGAAGAGATAATTATGCAAGCTAAAATGGACCCTATCTTTCTCTTCTTTAATTTAGGCGGCGGAGAGCTTTTCATCATTCTCCTTATCGTCTTACTGATGTTTGGTTCTAAAAAAATTCCGGAGTTGGCCAGGGGTTTAGGTAAAGGGATCAGGTATTTTAAGGACGCCACAAGTGAAGTACAGGACGAGATCAAGGACAGTATCAAGGATACGGAAACTGACTCTGATCTAAACAAGGGCAGCAGCTAATTACCGGCCATAGCAAACAGAGGACGATCTAATTAGCCGAAGTAGGGAGAACTAATTGGTACGAATACACGTATTCAGGTTTATTAGTTACTTTACCTGTGCGCGTCCAGGGGGACGGCTTTGAGAAGCAACCACCACGGCGTTCTGCTTCCTGATGGTTTGCCTATATAATAAATAGATGGATTTTCTGCTACTCATTAGCGGTTTTATCGTACTCCTGGCCGGAGGGTCAGTCCTTGTTCGGGGTGCGACTGCACTGGCATTGCGTTTCAATATTTCCACACTCGTTGTAGGTGTCACGGTAGTGTCTTTTGGCACGTCAGCTCCGGAGCTCTTCATCAGTCTTACCGCGGCACTTGATGGTCACTCAGATATTGCCATTGGCAATGTCATAGGGTCCAATATTGCCAACCTTGCGCTGGTTCTTGGCGTTACGGCAGCCATTTTCCACATCAAGGTCAGCCAAAACTCCATCAGTATTGACTGGCCCGTTATGATGGGGGCCACATTGTTATTCACCTTGTTTATATTGGACGAGGACCCGCGTACCTTGAGCAAGTGGGAAGGTATAGTTTTCGTAATTGCACTTACAGTCTTTGTA
>DTRK01000192.1:2294-2689 GCA_012965955.1 Flavobacteriales bacterium | reverse complement strand
CAGAAGGGTTTGGATAGGTAGTGATGAGCAATTCTCTTTCAAAGCCTGCCTCCAAATCAGTGGATGGTTTTAGATTCTGCTCACCATCATGATCTGATCCGTTCGGGTTATTGTCTCCTCCCGCCAACCTGGCCTGGCCTAAGTTCACTACGTCAACGGTATAGTCCTCCACCTCTCCCCAGGTAAATGTCTCACAGGCACCAGATGTCCAATTCCCACCTTTTGCCTGTATGCGCATTTTGGTGCTTCCTGAAAAAGCAGCTGGAGGTATGTTGATCATGGCCTGAATAGAATTGTCTGTTGGATCCAGTCCTGCCGTTGGATAAGGCTCAGGTGGTGCAGGACCCGTACCGGCAAATAAATAGTTGGCCAAATAGATGGCGTCGGTAATGTTT
>DTRK01000192.1:0-2247 GCA_012965955.1 Flavobacteriales bacterium | reverse complement strand
GGCCCCATGCCATTAAAAAGGACATTGTTAATGTAGATCATATCTGCTATATCCACATTGCCATCAGCATTGGCGTCCCCCCGTAAAAATGGATGCTGCTCTGCCTGTAAGACCAATTCATCCTGATCATCAAAATCTCCATCCTGGTTATAGTCGACCCATACACTACAGAACAATCCCATCGATGGATCCTGTACAGGGGCGAAACCCGGCTCAATCCTTAGAAGCATGCTGTCGGCCAAGGCAGCACTGCTACTGGTATAATCACCATATCCCCCATTATCACCAGAATAATAGTTGAACAACCCTAAGTGGATCTGGTCTATCCACAGTAAACTGGATACTGTACCCATAGATGTACAATCTGTTGCGTAATGATCACGTATCTCAAAATTGTCCACTGCAAGAGCGACTGTACCCACTCCCGAATGGCCCACCATGCTGAACATTACATTACTGCCTCCCGCGATATTGGAAAGATCAACATATTGTTCGTTCCAGACATTGCCCTGAGCTGCTGTTATGGTTGATAGCAAGCTCCAGGTCTGGCCTCCATCCACCGAATAATTCAGGATGAGAGAATCGTCAGCATGTGCCATATAATAGCTGAAGAACAGCTCAGGAGCATTCAGCATGGACAGGTCGAAGCATGGGCTTGTAAAGCCTGCCTTGTATGCTGATTGGCTATCCCAATTCGGCCTTCTCATATAAAGGTAAGTACCATCTATTGTAAGCGGGAAGGCCGTTGTCAGCTGGCTCAGGTTGATAATATTCCAGTTTGTGGATATGCTGTCTTTGGACAATAGGCCCATTGTGTTGTTATTAAAATCTTCCACGTAAGGGAATGAATTGATGGCAGCAACACAATTTGAAGGGTTAGCTCCACGCGGTGGCGCTATCTCGATATAATCGATGGCCATATCACTGCGATATCCATTGCCTGTAATTGCCTGGAAACGCAGGTCTATTACCGAATCTTCAAAAGCAGAGAGGCTTACTATTACTTCCTCCCAGGAATCTCCCTGGTCGCCTGCCTGGCTCCAAAGGTCTGTCCACTGCTGTGTGCCGGCAAACCTCGCCTGCAGCCTTAGCGTTCCCATATTTGAACCGTACATGTGTCGCTGGAACCTGATCTCCGGATCCACAATGCCCGACAGGTCAACGGAAGGATTAACCAGGTCCGCTGTTTTTGATGGGTAGCCGCTGCCGCTTGCTTCAATATATATGAAGTAATCATCGTGAAATGCATTGGAAGGCCCTGTCTGGTTTGACGGGGTACCGCCGGTGTTTCTCAACCAGTCGGTGTTATCCGTACTTACCTGTTCCCAATTGCCCATTCCATCTTCGAAGCTTTCTAATTTATTTAGTGCTGTTTTTAATTCAGCTAAAGTTGCTTGTAAGCTAATATCTTCCACATTTTTTTGGAAGCTGCAACCACATTCAGCTTTCAATGTAATGTCAACATCAACTTCCAATACATTATGGAACTCATACCAAATGGTCTCTTCATTGAGACCAGGACCACTCTGGAATCTAATTGTTAGGGCAGCTTCACAATCCGGGTCAAGCAGCTGTCCTTTTGTAGGATCTTTAGGCAATCTGGGTGTGAGCCATCTGGTAGTGATGTTTCCTGGTGCCAGTAAAGTAGGGTCAACTTCTATAATTCGCATTGGATTTCGTCGATAGGGAAAAGCTGATTCAGCCCGGAACCCATTTTCTGCAACATCACCATTTTCAAGAGATGGGAAATTAGCTTGGCTTAAGTTGCATGCATCACCACTGCACAGCTGGTAATTAATTTCTCCTGACCCTAGTCCAGTTCTATCTCTGTCTAAATCTGCCTCACATCCGTTTCCAGGCCCTTTATAATGATGTTTTAAATCAACTTGTGACATTCCCTGGTTTACTGGCGGGTTTCCAATGGGGCACGCTGGTGTGCTATTGAAAACTTCTAATGATAGTTCAAAATAACACGTGTCATCAGTTGTATTTGTGTTGGGCAAGCAATAATTAGGGCAAGTCATTTCTAATGTCTCCTGTTGGGCTATTGCAAATTGATTAAATACAGTTAGAAATAGTATTGCTTGAATAATTGCAGTTTTTAAATTTTTCATGATTTTGGGTTTTAATTCTTTGTTTTAGCCAAAAGTAGATCAGTCGGTTCGCCGGCTAAAATATATGAGGCAGGGGGGCAGAATATTGCTACGTTTGGCGATATAGCTGCGACCAACGGAAAGCAATACTCAG
>DTRK01000191.1:4744-9776 GCA_012965955.1 Flavobacteriales bacterium | reverse complement strand
ATCACTATACGATCCTCATGGTACAAAGACTTTAGTTTGTCATAAGCGGCTTGCGCATCTGAGAAGAACTGCTCTTCACTATAAATCTCACCTTCACTCTTGCCATAGCCCCTGTAATCCAGAATGAAGATGTCATAGCCGAGGTCGGTGTAATTGTGCGCTATTCCTCCCCATCGATCCATTCCCCCGGCATTGCCATGCAAATAGAAGATCAAGCCTTTAGCACTATCAGCATGAAACAAAAGGCCGTGTAGTTTTACGGAGTCGGCTGTTTGAACGTATATCTCATCAAAGTCAGCATCGTATTGAAAAACATAATCAGGTGCTAACTTGTTGGGGAAAAACAGCAGGGATTCCTGATTGAAAAATAATAAAGTGCAACTGCCAAGATAACCCAGGAGTACCACTGCAATTATCCCCAGGCTTATTTTCTTGAGTATTTTCATTATAAATAGTACCTCAGTCCTATTCCCAGATCAAACCTGGATACATTGTTGTATTCTTTGGTGTCCAGATCTACTGCTTGACTCACGCCTCCTTGCTCTACTTGTACTTCTTTTATGATTCCTATTGTCAATCCAAATCCTATTCCCAGGTGAAAACCACCTTCCAGCTGAAAATCCAGGCCAATATCTCCTGAAAATCCCAGTGTAGAACCCGTGATCCTGAGCTTTTCGATAACGCGTGCATCGTCTACGTAGGTAATGATGCCCAATGAGAGATTTGACACCAACTGGGCACCTCCTCTAGGCAGGGTCTGTCTTATCCCCAATGCAGGGCCCACGAACTGAATCGTAATGTTATCCTCCATCACCCCATAGGTAACCGTTCCAGCTGAGTCAACAATATAGATATTGTTCAACTGATTCTTAGTATTAAAAAGGGAGTACTTTATTCCAAAGCCAATCCTTTCGTTTACATAGAAGGTTACGTCAGCAGCAAAGTGATTTCCTGATTTGAGCTCTTCCGTATAGGGGATGAAATCCGCTGGGATATTGTCAGATGTTTTTCCAAGGAGGTTGCTCAATCCGGCTCCTATGCTGGCTCTGAATTTCGGATATTCTGAAATATTACCAACAGGATTCGGTTCTTCCCATTCATTCTTATAATCAACTGCATAATATGCTATCATATTTCGAGGCAACACTGCCTTTCTCTCAATGCTATCTTTGAGAAACGTGATGTGCACCATGTTGTGCATTATATGAGTGATTTGGCATTCAAGAGAATCCCCACCGGTGGTCACGATGAGATCCTGCGCCTGTATCCGGAACGAACAACATAAAATCGCAATCAATATGGTAATTCTTCTCACCATTGAATAAACAAGATAGGTAGTATCAAGTCTAATAATAATACCTTATATATCGAAACAACCGGCTGTAAATCTATTGAAATGCCTGGTTGATACCTCCCTGAGACGATCAGGCAGATTACTTGCATGCCAAGATGCATAGTACGGAAAGCGGCCTGTTTCTGTTACAAATGGGGCAGTCAGGTCAGCGTTTGCCTGTCAATATGAATGATGAAAAGCAGGTGTATAGATACTGAAGGCAGGTGGGCGGCGGCATAGTAATTGCGAACGCTTTAGGCGATGAACTGCGCCCGGGATATTGCCGCCCATCATAAAGGTGAAGTTGCAATGATAAGATAACCTGGTCTAATTGAGTTCACTTAGCCCTTTCTCCGCCTGGCTGATGGGCTTCCTGAGTACGATCTTATTGTCAAATACGTCAAGTACAAGGTTAGCGTTTTTCTCTATTTCTCCTGATAAAAGTTGCCTTGACAGTTCATTGAGCACTGCCTTTTGAATTACCCTTTTCACAGGACGTGCGCCATATTGTGGATCGTAGCCCATATCGGTTATCCATTCTATTACTTCCTTAGAAGCAGTAAGACGAATCTTCTCCTTTAGCATTTTCTGAATAACCTCCGCTAACTGCAACCTCACGATCTTCTTCACCTCTTTTCGGCTCAACGGAGCGAACATTATGATTTCATCAATTCTGTTTAAAAACTCAGGACGTATGGTGTGGCGTAACATATTATTGACCTCAGTCTTAGTTTTCTCCAGTACTTCCTCTCTATTAGCCTCGGTAAGCTTTTCAAAATTCTCATTGATGATCTCAGATCCTAAATTGGATGTCATGATGATGATGGCATTCTTGAAGTCTGCCGTTCGTCCTTTGTTATCTGTAAGCCTTCCTTCATCCAATACCTGTAACAAAGTATTGAAAACGGTGGGATGGGCTTTTTCTATCTCATCCAGAAGGACTACTGAATAGGGTTTTCTACGGACCGCTTCCGTGAGCTGTCCACCCTCATCATATCCGACATATCCTGGAGGAGCGCCTACCAACCTGGAAACTGAATGTTGTTCCTGGTACTCGCTCATATCAATTCGCGTTATACTCGCATCAGTGTTAAACAGGAATTCCGCCAATGCCTTTGCCAGCTCAGTTTTCCCAACACCAGTTGGCCCCAGGAAAATGAATGAACCGATTGGTCGATTGTCGTCCTGCAATCCAGCTCTACTTCTACGTACAGCGTCTGCAACGGATTGTATGGCCTCATCTTGGCCAACCACACGTCTGTGCAGCTCTTTTTCCAGATTGAGGAGCTTCTCCTTATCACTTTGCAACATCCTGGTGATAGGTACGCCCGTCCACCTTGAAACAACCCCTGCAATATCTTCAGCATCTACCTCTTCCTTGATCATGTAAGAATCGCTGGCTTGCATCTCCGCCAACTTTTTACTGTATTTTTCTACCAGCTTCTCAACCTCTTTGATCTTGCCATAGCGCAGCTCCGCTACCTTTTCGTAGTTCCCATTCCGCTCTTCCTGGTCTGCTTCAAATTTCAGGTTTTCAATATCCTCTTTGGCTTGCTGCATTCCTTCAACCACTTCTTTCTCACTCTCCCATTGTGCTTTAAGGTCAGCGCGCTCATCAGATAAATTGGCAATTTGTTCTGCAAGGTTCGCTAGTTTCTTCTTGTCCTTTTCCCGCTTGATCGCTTCCCTTTCAATTTCCAGCTGACGGATTTTTCTCTCTACTTCGTCCAGTTCTATTGGCATGGAATTGATTTCCATTCTCAGTTTTGATGCTGCTTCGTCCATCAGGTCAATGGCCTTATCTGGCAGCTGCCTATCAGAGATATAGCGCTGTGATAATTCCACTGCAGCTATGATCGCCTCGTCTTTGATCCTCACCTTATGATGGGTCTCGTATTTTTCTTTCAAACCGCGAAGAATAGATATCGCATCTTCTGTATTCGGTTCATCTATCATTACCTTTTGGAAACGTCTTTCAAGCGCCTTGTCTTTCTCGACATATTTTTGGTACTCGTTCAAAGTCGTCGCACCGACTGCCCTAAGATCCCCTCTTGCCAGGGCCGGTTTGAGAATGTTAGCAGCATCCATGGCTCCTTCTCCTCCGCTGCCAGCTCCTACCAAAGTGTGAATCTCATCTATAAAGAGAATTATCTCACCTTCCGCTGCACTTACTTCCTTAATTACCGACTTCAGTCGCTCTTCAAATTCTCCTTTAAACTTGGCTCCGGCTATCAATGCCCCCATATCAAGGGAGTAGATTTGCTTGGACATAAGATTCTCCGGAATATCACCGTTGATGATCCTATGTGCCAGTCCTTCCGCAATCGCTGTCTTACCAACACCTGGCTCACCGATCAATACTGGGTTGTTTTTCGTCCTACGTGATAGAATCTGCAATACACGCCTGATCTCCTCGTCCCGACCAATTACAGGATCAAGCTTGCCATTTCTGGCTAGGTCGTTCAGGTTGATTGCGTATTTATCCAATGAGTTATAAGTATCCTCTGAAGATTGCGAGGTAACATTACTCCCTTTTCTCAGCTCCTTAATTGCAGCCTGCAAGTCCTTTTCATTGATATTGTTATCCTTCATCAAGTTGGAAGCATCATCATTCCCACTCAAAATCGATAATAACAAGTGCTCGATAGAGACATAATCGTCTTTCATCTGTGAAGCGAGCGTTGATGCTCCCTGCACGGTAGTTGTAGCACTTTGTGAAAGAAATTGCGCCCCATCTCCTGAAACTTTAGCATATGATTCCAGGATCTTGTCCAGGGCCTGTGTAAACATATTCATGTTCACCCCTAATTTCTTCAAAAGAAAAGGCGTTACGTTCTCATCTACCAAAAGGATGCCCTTCAGTACATGTGCGTTCTCTATAGCCTGGTGCTGAAAGCCCAAAGCGAGCTCATGGGCCTTTTGTATGGCCTCCTGGGACTTCAGTGTAAAGTTGTTCAAATTCATCTGCATATCTCACATTCTTCTTTCCGCTGAAGATATATCAAAGGCTTTGCCACCGGAGCAATTGATGAAATTTCGGTAATTATGGCACAAAAACTGTTGTTTTTCTGACGTTTTGGCTTGTTTTAAACCTCTACACGTATGAACGGATACCGGCTAATTGATGGCTATATTCCTGGTTATCAGAGTTGTATATACCCTTTTCGTCGAGCTTATCTATTCTTACCTTTCCTGAAGCGTGAATAATGCTCAGCCCATCCGCTTCCTGATTGGAAATGATGATACCCACATGGGTAATTCTCCCTTCTTCATTGCGAAAAAAGGCCAGGTCACCTTCTTGCGCTTCTTCCAACAGCTCAACTTCCTCACCTTCCTCGAATTGCTGATGGCTATCTCGTGAAAGTGCGATACCACACATCCTGAATACCATCTGGGTAAAACCCGAGCAATCGATACCGGAAGGTGTCCGCCCACCCCATAAATATGGGGTATTTAAGTAGAGATGAGCGTATTCAGAAACTTCCTCAAAAGACGCTTCATTGTACAGGCTGATCGCCCCGTTGAATTTATATTGAGTGCCCCCTAATGTGAAGCTGCCATTTTCATGCGGTGGCAGCAGGGAACCAAGCACAAGGTTCAGCTCGGTACCATTTGACTTGTCTTCTAGATACGATGATAGCTCATCGACCAGGTATTCGCTATCTTCACCATCCCCATCATCATCCGTAAGAATGACTA
>DTRK01000191.1:0-4702 GCA_012965955.1 Flavobacteriales bacterium | reverse complement strand
CTTGTCTTCTATAATATCAAAGTGCTCACCGAAGAGTACCTGGTTAGTCATCTCCGACTTATCCGCGGGTTCTGCCCGTGCTGGGATAAATGATAAGTTGCAATAACCAAACATAGTACGAAGTACAAATTTGAATAGGTGCGAATGTACGAAGTACGAATACGAATACGTAGGATTTTACGTATTCGTTTATCCCTGTCTTAACTGAAGAAAGTAAGGTAGATGAGCAGAACCAAACGGAACTAAACTCTCTCGATTACCATGGCTGAGGCACCTCCACCTCCATTGCAGATACCTGCCGCGCCGAGCTTGGCACCATTCTGTTCCAATACATTGATCAGCGTCACGATGATCCGGGCACCTGAACAACCCAGTGGATGTCCTAAAGCGACAGCTCCACCATTCACATTGACCTTAGCAGGATCCAGGTTCATCTCCCTGGTATTGGCGATGCCCACTACCGAGAATGCCTCGTTGAGCTCGAAATAGTCTACATCGTTCATGGCAATTCCAGCCCTTTCAACCGCCTTTGGCAATGCATCCGAAGGAGCAGTAGTGAACCACTCCGGTGCTTTGGCAGTGTCAGCATATCCTCTAATGGTTGCAAGAACTGTGCAGCCCAATGCTTCAGCTTTCTCCCTGCTCATCAATACTAAGGCCGCAGCTCCATCATTTAATGTAGAAGCATTCGCTGCCGTCACTGTTCCTTCTTTCTGAAATACCGGCTTGAGCTGAGGGATCTTCTTCAAATCAGAGTTCTTGTATTCCTCGTCCTCCGAAACCGTAACCGGGTCACCTCTTCTCTGAGGCACTTCTACGGGAACAATTTCATCATTGAACTTGCCCTCAGACCAAGCCCTGGCTGATCGCTCATAGGACTCAATAGCAAAAGCATCCTGTTCCTCACGGGAAATATTGCACTCTTTTGCGCATAGCTCAGCAGCATTGCCCATGTGGTATTCATTGTAAACATCCGTGAGTCCATCGTGTACGAGGCCATCCTGAATTTTACCGTCGCCCAACCGATAGCCTGTCCTTGCCTTAGAAAGATAGTAGGGCACATTAGACATGCTCTCCATACCACCGGCAACCACCACCGCATTTTGCCCAAGTGCGATGCTCTGGGCTCCGAGCATAATTGACTTCATGCCTGATGCACAGACCTTATTAACAGTTGTACAGGGCACCTGGTCACCCAATCCAGCATATATGGATGCCTGACGTGCAGGAGCCTGTCCGATTCCCGCTTGCAGTACGTTACCCATGAACACTTCCTGTACCTCACTGGCATCCATACCAGCTTTAGCGAGGGCACCTTTGATTGCAGTAGCTCCCAGCTGCGTTGCAGACAATGGCGAAAGCACACCCCCAAAACTTCCGATGGGTGTTCTTACCGCCGAGACAATGACTACTTCCTTCATTAATTGTAGCTGGGCAAGAACGAATACTGCTTAGCGTAGTCCAGCATCTGAGATGAAAAGCTCTCTGGATGTGACACCTTAATCTCCACTATTTCACCGTCCTTCATTTCAGGTGTGAGAATTGGATTGATGAATCCACTATAAGGAGCGAGGTTCAGCTTCTCGAAACGCTCAAGGACTTCAGCATGCAGTTCCTTGTCTACTTGCACTCCATAATTCTCTACGAGATTCTTACCTGCCTCAAAGTCACCTTCTGACTTGATTCGCTGGATCTCCTTCAACAATTCCCCAAAAATTACCTGGAGCTTGTCATAATCCC
Organism: Flavobacteriales bacterium; assembly: GCA_012965955.1. GTDB lineage: Bacteria > Bacteroidota > Bacteroidia > NORP154 > NORP154. Next base: position 2,962 of record DTRK01000191.1, on the reverse strand, counting down.
TTATGGTAAAGTAGGTCTTTCCGTCTTTAACCACTCTTTCAATTACAGTGTCTTTAGCGCCCTGCTCGAAGGCCCAGGAAGCTACCAGCTGACGGTTTCTCATATGTGCTTCTTCCAGGTTATCGCCCAGGTCCAAACGAACGAGCTGCTGCATCATGCCATTCCTGATATAGCTGTCGTACTCAGCTTTACCAACATCTGTCGTCTCCATAACACCAATTTCTATCAGCTTTGGATTCAGTAGGTAATACAGTGCTACCAGGTCTGCCCTTGCTTCCTCCAGGCAAGAAGAGTATCCGGGCAATGTCTCCTTTGGAGAACCAATCCCCTCATTGATTTTTCCTGAAGCGTGCCCGATCACCTCGTGCATATCAGTATGCAGGTCACCAGCAAGAGCTGCATACTTCTTAGTCCGCTCTATTTCCTCTTCAGAAAACGCAAATTCTTCAAGCATTCCTCCGGATTTCTTGGATTGATTGTAGGCATAAACAATATTGCCAAGGTTAACCGACTTGGAACCGTATGTGGAACGGATCCAGTTTGCATTTGGCAGGTTAATTCCGATCGGGGTAGAAGGACTTGCATCACCGCTCTCAGTTACAACAGTAATTACCTTCGCAGAGATACCAACTACTGTGTCCTTCTTATGCTCATCCATAATTGAGGAGTTATCTTCGAACCACTGCGCCTCATCAGAGATAGCTTTAATTCTCTTCGTTGCCTCTAAATCCTTGATTGAAACTACCGATTCATAAGCACCTCTATATCCGATGGCATCACCATAAACTTCTATGAATCCGTTAACCACATCAACCCGAGATCCGGTATCTGCGACCCAAGCAATGCAATACTCGTCAAACTTCTTCAAGTCTCCTGTCTCGTAGTATTCGATGAGCAAGTCCAGTGCTTTTTTCTGGTCGGCATTCTCTGTTACCCCACTCGCCAGTTTCAACCAGTAAACTACTTTCTCAATAGCGGCAGTGTACATGCCACCAACTTTCCAGACTCTCTCTTCCAGTCCGGTCTCTCCTATTACAACTTGTGAATTCAAACCATAAGAAATTGGAGTTTCATCACCTTCTACCTTCATAGCCGCATAGAACTCTTTTACCTGGTCCAACGTAACGCCATCATAGAAGTTATTGGCCGACTCAGCGATTGGATCAGCGTTGGGATCTTTATTGACTCGCTTGGCATCCACTGACGGATCAAAAATGACCGGTGTCAATTGCTCAACAAGTTGATCAACAGATTGGCCTTCGCCCACTGGGAATCCAACCTGGTCGGAACCTGCAACGAGCTCGGCAAAGTACTCGCTGGAAAAACCCGGATCCATCTTCTTGGTTGCATAATGGTGATGAATACCATTGGAAAACCAAATGCGCTTTAGATATATCTCAAACGCCTTATATTGATCTGATTCCTTGTCTCCGGAATACGTCAGTATCACATTCTCCAGAGTTCGCCTGATGGCCAGGTTGTGCTTATAATTCTGATCCATGATCATCTCTCTACCCGAGTGAGCTGCCTCATACAAATAGTAACACAGCTTTTTAGTTCTCAGGTCTAATTCCTCAAATCCCGGAATCGTATAGCGCAAGATCTTGACGTCTGCAAACTGCTCTGCATAGTATTCAAAAACATCTTCTACAGCAGTAGTATCTGCAACTTCCACACTGCCTTCATCACCCTTCGGCGCTTGACATGCCATCAGTGTTCCTATAACCAATATCAGTGCAAGCGCTCCTAGTCTATTCATTTTCATGGTAAAGTCTGTTCGTTAACATTTTCAGTCCCACCTGCGTCACTTTCTCTATAGCTTCAGTGAGCCAGGCAGATAGGAGGGCGCAAAGATAATATTTGATTCCAATTTTTCGATTTATTGACAGGAATAAACCCCTGTCTTTTTGGCTTAATAACAAAAGTGCGGGGGCGGGAATTGTATTTCTAAATCAACTGCACACAGCTGTCTGTCAGTACTTTACGCGCAATAATTCATTTGCTGAAAAAATAGTTTATGGAATCTCAGGACCAACAGCATCCAATAGTCAAACAATAACCCATCTTGCTTTGAAGCAAGTATAAAACTCAGAAAAATGAAAAAGGCAAAAATAGCACTGGTTTGTATCGCATTGGGTACAGGAGCGTTCTTTCTATCGAATAATCAGGTTGAGAAGACAGCAAGGCCAGCAAAAATCAAAATTGATCCCATATCAAAGGGATGCGTATTTATGACGGTATTCGGGGAGGAATCTTCAGAATTTCACGCTCACTATAAAACACCGGAAAAGGTTCTGACATCTGTATCAGAAGGCCTGACATGGCTTGCAAAAGCCCAGGCTGACAACGGTGGTTTTGGAGCCGGGCAGCACAGCCGGCAACACATCCGGGATCCCCACGCTGTAAAACAGGATCCTGCAACAACGGCTACTGTAGGCATGGCGTTGATGCGCAGCGGGAGCGACTTCCAATCCGGATTGTACTCAAAGGAGTTGGGTAAGGTACTCGACTATCTTCTGAAGACCGTTGAAGCTTCCTCAGACAACGGCAGCAAGATTACCGACATCACCGATACACAGATCCAGCGCAAGCTCGGAGCGAATATCGATGCGGTGATGGTCACGCAGTTCTTCACGAATTCCCTGGATTACCTGGATCACGATAAGCAGCTAAAGAAGCGCGTGGAAGAGGCACTGGATAAATGCGTTGCCAAGGTGCAAAATCTGCAGCAAGCTGATGGGAGAACAGGTGGAGCAGGCTGGGCAGGTGTATTGCAATCAGGTTTGGCCAATAGTGCCCTGGAAGCAGCACAATATAAAGGTGCGGAGGTTGACGAGGAGATTCTTCAGAAGTCAAGGGACTACCAGAACGATAACTTTGATGCCGAAACGGGAAATGCCGACGTATCGGCTGGTGCAGGGGTGGTATTATATTCTGTTTCGAGCTCTGTACGTGCAAGTGC